>CAYZRR010000141.1:0-17635 GCA_964480925.1 uncultured Thermodesulfobacteriota bacterium | reverse complement strand
ATAAACCCGATGGGCCATTTCCGGATCGGTCATTATGGTAGCGGGGTTTGAATTCACCAAAGTTACAAAAAACCCCTCTTCCTTAAGAGCTTTACAGGCTTGAGTTCCCGAATAGTCGAATTCACAGGCTTGTCCTATCACAATGGGACCTGATCCTATTATCAGGACCTTCTTGATATCTTCTCTTTTTGGCATTAACGCCTCCTTTGCTCCATTAAACGAATGAACTCATGGAAAAGATACTCCGCATCATGAGGCCCAGGAGAGGCTTCTGGGTGAAATTGGACGCTGAAAATGGGAAGTTTCTTATGCCTTATACCTTCTAGAGTGTGATCATAAAGGTTAATATGGGTGATCTCCACCTCGGAAGGAAGGCTTTCCGGATCCACACAGAACCCATGATTTTGAGAGGTTATCGAGATCCTACCCGTTATAAGGTCTTTGACCGGGTGATTCCCCCCTCGATGGCCAAATTTGAGCTTATAAGTCTTACCACCAAAAGCAAGACATAAAAGCTGATGCCCCAAACATATGCCGAAAATAGGCCTCTTGTCAAAAAGCTTTTTTATCTCCTCAACTGCATAAGGTACACCCTGTGGATCCCCTGGACCGTTTGACAAAAAAATACCATCCGGATTGAGTTCCATCACTTCTTCTGCTTTTGTCCAAGCGGGAACCACCGTTATCTCGCATCCCAAACGGGAAAGAATCCTCAATATATTCCGTTTGACGCCAAAATCATAAGCCACAACTTTAAACCTTCCTTCATGGGACCACTTATAAGGCTTCTGGCAGGTCACATATTTCACCATATCTTGACCTATGAGTCCCGTCCATTCTCTTGCCTTTTGAAGAAGCCTTTGAGGATCTAGATCTTCAGTAGAGATGCACCCTTTCATCGCCCCTTGAAGCCTTATGTGACGCGTTAGGGCTCGGGTATCCACCCCTTCTATCCCTATGATCCCGTGTCTCTTTAAAAAATCCTCCAGACTTTCTTCTCCCCTCCAGTTGCTCCAGGCCCTAGAGTAATCCCTAACTATAAACCCTTCCACCTTTGGTCCATCCGATTCTAAATCTTCCGAGTTTGTCCCATAATTGCCGATTAAGGGATAAGTCATCGTCACAATCTGACCTTTATAGGAAGGATCCGTAAGGATTTCTTGATAACCGGTCATGGAGGTATTAAAGACTATCTCCCCTACCTTTTCGCCAAAAGCTCCAAAGGCCCACCCTTCATAAACGGTCCCATCCTCAAGTACGATAAGAGCCTTCTTTTTCATCCCCATTTCTCCGATTTTTCTTAATATTAATTTAAAGGGGGGTTTTTAGGAATAGGCAAAAAATGTGGTGCCGAAGGGGGGACTCGAACCCCCACGGGTTTATACCCCCTGGATCCTGAGTCCAGTGCGTCTACCAAATTCCGCCACTTCGGCAGTTGATAAAACACCCTCATATAACCTATACTTGTTAACTGTCCTTGTCAAGGAAACGAGATAAATGAGGGTATTGAGTGATAAATTCTCTCCGAAGGATTTCATTCGACCGGTTCTCACCATAGGGAGTTTTGACGGAGTACATCTCGGGCATAGGCTTCTTATAAAAAAAGCCCAAGAGGAGGCAAAAATCAGGAGGGGTGAGGTAGTCATTTTTACCTTCGAGCCTCATCCAATGCACGTGTTAAACCCCCAACAGAAACTACTTCTTTTAACCCCTTACGAAAATAAACTTCGGCTACTGGAGAGCTTGGGGGTTGATGTGGTTATCGCCTATCCGTTTTCCCATGAAACAGCCCAAAAATCACCCGAGGCCTTCGTGGAAGAAGTTCTGTATAAATCCATAAGGCCGGTGAAAGTAATTGTGGGCTATAACTTTACTTTCGGGAAAAACCGTGGAGGAAATGCCGAAACTTTAAGGGATCTTGGCGATGCCTTTGGGTTTCAAGTGGAGGTCCTTCCCCCTTTAGAAATTGAGGGCGTTGTGGTAAGCAGTTCCTATATTCGAAGCCTAATCCTACAGGGGGAAGTAGAAAAAGCCTCCAGATTTCTCGGAACCCATTTTTTCATAAAGGGTGAAGTAATACATGGTCAAAAGATAGGCTCTCTTTTGGGTCTACCCACTGCAAACCTTAAAGTTGATCCCTTACAGATACTTCCAAAAGGGGTTTTTGTGGTTAAAGTTTCACGGGATAAAAAGGGACCATATGGAGGAGTGCTCAATATTGGCACTCGACCGACCTTCGGGGGTAAAGAGTTAAGCGTTGAGGTTCACCTGATCAACTTTTCCGAAAACCTTTATGGCGAGAAACTGTTCATAGAGTTCATCAAAAAGATAAGGGAGGAAAGGCCCTTCGAAAGTCCGCAAGCTTTATACCATCAAATAAAAAGAGACATTGATTATGCCTCAAAGGTGTTACACGAAATGGGGGTTTTTTAAATGAAAAAGAATCTGTATTTGCTTTTAGGTCTCCTTCTTTCCCTTTTTTTGCTTTATTTGGTTTTTGGCCGTATAAATTACCAGGAATTTTGGCAGACGCTTAAGGGAGCTAAGTTAAGCTTTTTGGGAGTATCGTTAATTTTGCTTTTTATACATACGGGATTAAGGGCTTGGAGGTGGAAAGTCCTACTTAAACCCGTTAAGGAAGCTCGATTTTCTTCGCTTCTCGGGACATTTTTTATAGGTTTTATGGCCAACAATTTCTTACCGGCCAGAATGGGAGATGTTATAAGGGGTTACTTAATAGGTAAAACGGAGAATTTCTCTAAAACAAGCTCTTTCGCTGTTTTAATTGCGGAGAAATTCCTCGATGGGTTTACGATTTTAAGTTCTTTTGCTGTTTTCTCTTTCACTTTGAGAAAATTAGAAACCCACAGGGCTTTTTATAAAACGCTAGTCTTTAGCGGTTATTTTAGCTTGATATTGTTTTTATTAACGCTTTTAATGTTCTTGTTAATAAAATATGCCCCCGAAAAGTTCATGAAGTTAACCAAACCTTCTGGATGGAGTGAAAGAGCCAAAACTCACCTTTTTGCCTTCAGAGACGGACTCAAATGGTTTGACCAAATCCAATACCTAATCCCTTCGCTTATCCTTTCGTATCTTAGCTGGTTGAGCTACGCCTTAGGTATCCAGTGGACAGCGATGGCCTTCTCCGTAAATATCCCTTTCATAGCCTCCTTTCTCGGAATGATAGCCGTATGTGTAGTGACCACCTTACCTTTTACACCGGGTTACATAGGGACCTATCATGCCGCTTTATCTTATTCATTGGTTTTGTACGATGTTTCAATGGAAGAAGCAGCAGCCATTTCCCTGGTCTTTCACGCGTTGTTCTTCTCTTTTACCACATTCATGGGACTTTTTTACCTTTGGCATTACCATCTCTCGTTCTCTTCGCTTAAGAAATCGCTTAAGGAGTAAAGATTTTTCCTTCTTTAACTATTAACTTCCCCCTTATAATAGTACCCCAAACTTTCCCTCTGAGCCTTCTACCATTAAAGGGGCTCGTTTTACCACAAGAAAAAAAGAGCTTTTCATTCACAACCCATTCTACTTCCGGGTCAAATATGACAAGATTTATTTCTTCACCCTCTTTAATTTGCGGCAGAGGTAAACCCAATATCCGCAAAGGATTGATCGACATTTTCCTTAACATCTCGAAAGGACTCAAAAGCCCCCTCAGCACGAATTCGGTGTAAATGAGCGATAACGCTGTCTCAAGACCAGAAATACCAAAAGGAATATTCCCCCACTCGCCCTCCTTTTCCCAAGGAGCATGAGGGGCATGATCGGTGGCTATGACATCTATTAAACCTTCAATAAGTGCTTCTTTTAAGGCCTCACAATCCTTTCTGCTCCTCAAAGGTGGATTCACTTTAGCCTTCCCATCTAGGATTTCCCCTTGGGAAAGGAGAAGATGATGAGGGGTAACCTCACAACTAATCCTAAACCCTTTTTCTTTAGCTTTCCTTATAAGGGGTAAACTTTCAGCCATAGAGATGTGCTGAAGATGAAGCCTCCCTCCCCTTTTTCCCACAACCCTCAGGTCCCTCTCCACGTAAAGAGGCTCATTAGAAAAAGTCACCCTCCCAAAAGCCCCAACATTAGGCCCATCCTCGGGGTGAGAGGCTACAATGATTCCCCTCTGCTCGGAAAACTCAAGGGCTTTCTCTAAAAGGGATTCCGAAATAAACGGATTCCCATCATCCGTTATGCCCACCACATAAGAATCCGAACAAAGCTCATCCAGGGGCGAAAGCTCCCTCCCCTGCCTCCCTTTACTCAAACAGACCATCGTCCTCACTTCAACAAGGGCTTTCCTATCCACCCTCTGCTTCCATAATCGAAGGGAATCTAAGGAATCCAAAGGAGGAACCGTATTGGGCATGTTCACCAAAAGCGTAAAACCCCCTAAGGCCCCAGCTCCACTACCCGTGAAAATGGTCTCCTTATGAGATTCCCCAAGATCCCTCAAATGAACATGAAGATCAACAAGCCCAGGGAAAACCCATTTTCCTTGAGCATCAATCACAAAAGCCGAAGACTCCTCAATGTTTATTCCCAAACTCCTTATCTTACCCCCCTCAATAAGGATATCGCATACTTCCTCCTTCTCCTTTAACGGATCAAAAAGTCTAGCTTTTTTTATTAATAGAGCTTTTTTATTTTCTTTTGCCCTTTTCAAGGAATATTACGATGGGACTTGCAATATAAATAGAAGAATAAGTACCAACAATTATCCCTATTATTAGCGTAAAGGAAAAATCTTTTACCACTCCTGCTCCAAAGATAAAAAGCATTAAAACTGCAATGATAGTTGTAAAAGAAGTCAAAATTGTTCGTCTTAAGACCTCATTAATACTACGGTTAATCAATCTCTCTAAACTTTCTTCTATCTTTTTCATGTTTTCTCTAATTCTATCATAAACAACTATTGTGTCATTTAAAGAATACCCAAGAATCGCCAATAAAGCAGCGACAATAGGAAGGTTAAACTCTCTTCCGCTTAACGTGAAAGCTCCAAGCGTTATGAGGACATCGTGTATTAAGGCTAAAATAGCTCCAATTGCAAATCTAAACTCAAACCTCCAGCTTATGTAAAGAAGAAGTCCGATCAAAACGAAGACCATAGCTTTCAGACCCTTGTTTTTTAAGTCCTTACCCACTTTAGGCCCCACCATTTCGAGTTGTCGAACTTCAAATTTCTCTTTGAGTATCTCTTCCAGTTTACTCTCTAAGGAACGCCTTATACCTTCAAGCGCCTCGGAACTTGCTTTCGTCCTTATAAGGTATTCGTTCTTTCCAGAAGGTTGAATGATCGCGTCTTTAAGGCCAGTGGAATCTAAAACTACTCTAAGGGCTTCAAGCGATACGCCCTTTTCGAATTTTACGTCAATTATAGTCCCGCCTACGAAGTCTATTCCGTAATTTGGTCCTTTAATTATGAGCAAAAAAATACTTAAAGCTACGCAAATTAAAGAAATCGCCAAAGCAATTGTTTTCTTACCAACAAAATCAATCTCTTTAGAAGGCCTTAAAAAAAACATCAGAGCTTCAACTCCTTGAGAACGCGTACCTGGAATAACCCATCGAAAATAGCCTTTGTTACAAAAATAGCAGTAAACAGATTAATTAATATACCAAGACTTAAAGTTACGGCAAATCCCTTTATTGGGCCGGTACCAAATTGGAAAAGAACCAAAGCCGCTATTAGAGTGGTTATTTGAGCATCGAGAATTGTCAATAGAGCTCTCGAATAACCATTATCAAGAGCTGCTTTGTAAGGCTTACCTTCCCTTAACTCTTCTTTGATTCTCTCAAATATCAGTATATTAGCATCAACTCCCATACCCACTGTAAGGACAAGACCTGCTATACCTGGAAGCGTTAAGGTAGCTTTAAGCATTACCATTACGGCTAAAACCAACAATAAGTTCAATATGAGGGCCAAATCGGCCACAATGCCAAAAAAGCGATAGTAAATGATCATAAATACGAGTACTAAAAGGCCGCCGATTATTACAGCCTTTACTCCTTTTTCCACGAGGTCCTTTCCTAAGGAGGGACCCACTGTTCGTTCCTCTAGAATTCCTAAAGAGGCCGGAAGTGCCCCAGCTCTTAGGACTATTGCGAGATCGCGGGCTTCCTCAAGGGTGAAATCGCCCTCTATAATGGCTTTCCCTCCGCTTATTTTTTCCCTTATCACGGGAGCCGAATAGACCGTTCCATCAAGTATTATGGCAAGCCTCTTTCCTACGTTTTCCCCAGTTATACGTTCAAACTCCTTTGCTCCCCAAGAGGTAAAGGAAAGAGAGATGTAAGGTCTATTGAACTCACCGAAGGCCACCCGAGCATCTTTTACGGCATCACCTGTAAGAAGCGTCTTTTCCTTTAATAAATAGGGGATTTTTACGACCCTTCCGGTGGTTTTATCTCTCCTTATCCCATATAGGATGATACTCCCCTCAGGCACATTGCCACTTAGGGCCTCTTGAAGGTCGTGTTCCTCGTCAACAAGCTTAAATTCCAAAAGGGCCGTTTTTCCGATTATTGCTTTGGCTCTTTCTGGATCTTTTATACCTGGCAATTGCACTAAAATGCGTCTTTCTCCTTGGCGAGCGATCTCAGGTTCCGTTACCCCAAGCTGATCGATACGATTTCTGATGGTTTCCAAAGCCTGATCAACAGCCGAATTTTCTATGTTTTGCTTCTCCTTAGGGTCGAGGTTAAGGGTTATCTTTACTCGATCGCCTACCCTTTTTACGTCTTCGATTTTCAAATTGGGATATTCATCAGCCAAAAACTTTTCAAAAGGCGGGATCATCTCCTCATTTAACAAGAGGAGCTCTATCTTACCGTTGACTACCTCTCCTTCGAGGGCAAATATACGCTTTGTTTTCAGACTATCCATCATTTCATTTTTTAACCTTGTCAAAAAGTTCAAAAGAGCCTCTTCGGTCTTCACCTCCAAAAGCAAATGAGTTCCTCCTTGGAGATCCAAACCCAATCGTATTTTATCTTTTGTCAAAAAACCGAGTGATTTGCCGCTAATAGTTGGCAATAAAAACAAAATAGCAAAAATCCAAGCAAGTAAAACAATTATCAATCTAAATTTGAGCCATCCTCCCATTGGCGTATTTTTTAACATAAAAAATAAAACTTTGGCAACAGTTGAAACAAAATGGCAAAAAGGAGAAAATTCTTAATTGGAACGCCCGATGAAAGTAACGATAGAGAAATTAATATATGGAGGCTGGGGTCTGGGTAGGTATGAGGAGAAAGTGGTGTTAATCCCCGGCGTTATGCCTTCGGAAGTAGTGGAGATCGAGGTACAGAAAGAGTCAACGGATTACATGATCGCAAAACCATTGAGGATTCTTAAAGCTTCTCCTCAAAGGATGGAACCTAAGTGCCCCCATTTTTTACAATGTGGAGGATGCGATTACCAACATATCCCCTATGAGCTCCAGCTTTTTTATAAAGAGGAGATCTTTAAAGAAGAACTCAAGAGAATAGGGAAAATCGCCGAAGAGGTAGTAAGGCCCATTGTGCCCTCTCCTTTTTCTTTCGGGTGGAGAATAAAGCTTGATTTAGCTATTGAAATGAAGGAAAGCCTTCATATCGGCTTTTATCGTCGAAATACCAGAGAAGTAGTTCCCATTTCAACCTGTCCCGTAGCCCATCCTTTAGCTGAAGAATTGCTGCTTTCATTTAAAGAGGCCTTAGAACGGCACTTAGTTTTGGCTCCCTCAATAAGGCACTTGGAGATCTTCGTAAGCCCTGATGAAGGGAAGGGCTTTTTGATCATTTACAGTTTAATCCATCACAAAGAGGATCACATGCGAAAATTAGCCGAAGAATTGATAAACGGGTCTCCCAACCTTAAGGACGTTCTCCTTAAAACCAGGGCCCTTGTGTTTCCGCATTCGTTGACGGGTTTAGGAAGAACCCAATCAGCTTTGAGGTTTTTCTATGAAGATATTGAATTCCTACTTTACCCAGGGGTTTTTATGCAATCGAACCTGGATCAAAACAAAAATTTGATCTCAATCCTCAAAGAAAAGCTCAAAGGCGAAAGTGGAGAGGTTTTAGAACTATATGCCGGAATGGGCAATCTATCCCTTCCACTGGCGAAGTTCTTTTCTTCTTGGACAGCCGTAGAAAAAAACAGACTCGCGGTTAAGAATGGTAATTATAATGCTCAAAAAAACGGCATAAAGCTCACTTTTATAAATGACGAGGCCATTAGAGTTCTTGAAAACTGGAATAAAGAAGGGAAAAAATGCGATCTTCTTCTCCTTGACCCTCCAAGGCAAGGGGCACTTGAGGAGTTAAAACAAGCTTTATCCCTTAATCCAAAAAGGATCGTCTATATTTCCTGTAACCCTTCGACTTTGGCAAGAGATTTGAGGTTTTTAATCGACAATGGCTATACCTTAGAAGAAGCGATTCCTTTGGATTTCTTCCCTCAAACTTTTCATATAGAGTCCGTTTCTTTCCTCAAAAGGGATTAGGACCTTTTAAATATCTCCACAATTCCAAAAACGATTCCCGAAAGTAACACAATTGTAGCTCCTGATGGTAGATTGAGAAAATAAGAAAGGGCTAACCCTGCCATAATGAGTCCAAAGCTAAATAAACCGCTTAATATCATCATATTTTTAAGCCCTCGATAAAAATGCCTCGAAATTAGGGTGGGAATCGTTAAAAGCGCTAAAACCAAAACTATCCCAACAGCATGTATTAAAATTACACAACTAGCTGCAACCATTATGAGAAAAATCGTCTCTATAAACCTTACTTTAACGCCACAAACCCAAGCGAAATCAGGATCAAAGGAAACAGCTAAAAGTTCCTTCCAAAGGCCCCGGGTTAATAGGAATATTATTCCATCCAAAATCAACATGGTTTTTATGTCACTGGGGGAAACCAGGAGTATATTACCGAACAAGTAAACCATGAGGTCAGGCACATAACTTTTGGTCAAACCCACAAAGAGAGCCCCTATAGCCATTCCCGTGGCCCAAAGAACCCCTATAGCGGAATCCTCGGATATCTTTAACCTTTTAAGACCCAATCCCATTCCAAAGGCTGAAAGCAGGCTGAAGGCCAAAGCCGAATAAACCGGATTAATCCCCATGAATATCCCTATCCCTACCCCTCCGAAAGCGATATGGGCGATTCCTCCGGCCAAATAGACCATTTTCCTCATAACTATGAGCGTTCCCACCACGGCACAAGCTAATGAGATAAGAAGGCCTGCAATGAAGGCGTTTCTTAGAAACTCGTATTGAAGAAGCGTCATCAATTGTGCTCCCTTAGCACTCGATGCGGTATCCCGTGAGCAATAAGATCAACTGGACAACCGTAAACGGCTTCAAGATCCTCAGGATGTATTTCCTTTGTCCCATGATAATAAATTTTGCGGTTCAAACAGGCTATTTTCCCCACATAACTTGAAATGACGCCTATATCGTGGGTGACCATAATAATAGTTAAACCTTCTTCATTTAAACGCTTAAGTAAATCAAAAAATTCCGTTTGTACCGGAAAATCCACATAAGCCGTAGGTTCATCGAGAAGGAGGAGCTTTGGCTTTGATACAAGGGCCCTGGCGATTAAAACCCTTTGAAGCTCTCCTCCCGATAAACCGCATATTTCCCTATCCCTTAAGGGGAGCATCTCTACAAGCTCAAGGGCTTCCTCGGCCCTTTTTAAGTCCTCTGGGGTAAAATTTCTAAAAAGCCCTTTATCCTTGAGGCATCCCATTAAAACCACATCTATGACTTTTATGGGGAAATCCTTATTAAAAGGTCTTTCTTGTGGGACATACCCTATAAACTTCTTTCCCTCTTCGGGCTCTAAACCAAACACACTGACCTTTCCTCTGAAGGGTTTTATTAAACCGAGGATAACCTTAAGAAGGGTGGTCTTGCCAGCTCCATTAGGGCCTATTATGCCAATATAATCCCCTTCAAATACGTCAAAACTTATGTCCTCCAAAACGACTTGATCACTTAACTTAACCCAAACCCCTTTTAGCTCTACAACTTTCACGGTTTTTATAATATACTCTATCCACACAAATTCACCTATAGGATAAGGAGGCAAAATGGCAAAGAAAATTTACAAAGTTGCGGTCATACCAGGCGATGGGATTGGACCCGAAGTAATAAGAGAAGGCATCAAAGTTCTTGAAGCCGCAGCTTCAAGGAGTGGTTTTTCTTTCGAGTGGATCCACTATGATCTTGGAGGAGAAAGGTATCTTCGAACTGGTGAAACCCTTCCATCAAGTGTCCTTGAAGAACTCAAAAAAGTGGATGCCATTTACCTTGGAGCCATAGGCCATCCCGATGTAAAACCGGGCATATTGGAAAGAGAGATACTTTTAAGGTTAAGGTTTGAACTGGATCAATACATCAACCTAAGACCCGTTAAGCTTTATCCCGGCGTCGAAACCCCTTTGAAGGATAAAGGGCCAGAGGACATAGATTTTGTCGTGGTGAGGGAAAACACCGAAGGGCTTTACGCTGGTGTAGGGGGGTTTTTACGGAAAGGCACCCCTTACGAAGTAGCCATTCAGACTTCCGTTAACACGCGGATGGGAGTTGAGCGTTGTATAAGGTTTGCTTTCGAATATTGTAGAAAGCGAAACAAACAAAAAAAGCTCACCCTTTGCGGTAAGACCAATGTGTTAACCTATGCCTTTGACCTTTGGGAAAGGACTTTTCACGAGGTTGGAGAAGAATACCCAGACATCCAAAGGGATTATGCTCATGTTGATGCATTATGTATGTGGATGGTAAAAAACCCCGAAAGGTTTGACGTGATTGTAACCGACAATATGTTTGGAGACATTATCACCGACCTTGGAGCCATCATTCAAGGAGGAATGGGTATTGCTGCCGGAGGGAACATCAATCCAGAAGGAGTATCCATGTTTGAACCAATAGGTGGTTCCGCTCCCAAATATGCGGGGAAAAACGTGGCCAATCCTTTGGCTGCCATCTTGGCGGGTAAGATGATGCTTGAACATCTGGGAGAAGAAAAAGCTTCCGAGTGGATAGAAAAAGCAGTAATAGAGGTTACAACTAAACACATGAAAAGCATGGATGCGGGGAAAATGGGTCTTTCTACTTTTGAAGTGGGCGATCTTGTAGCCAAGTATGTGGATGAAGTTTAAGGCCCAAGCTCGTATTCTTTAAGTTTTTTTCTCAAAGTATTCCGATTAAGCCCGAGAATTCTCGAGGCTTTGCTTTGATTGTTTTTAACTTTTTCCATTACGCATTTTATAAGGCTTTTTTCTACGATACTCAATATCTCTTTAAAAACCCCCTCACCTTTTAAAGGAATGCTCTTCAAAGTTTGTTCGATTTTCCTTTCCAAGATCTCATCGATACTTAAGTCATCCCATAAGGAAAATAAAATAAGAGCTGGTCCTATGGTTTTTCCTATAAGCCCCATCATATCCTCCAGAAACTCAATAGGTAGTGTAGGCTCCGAGTAAAGGGCTCCTAAGGCACCTTTCAAATGACCGCCTGCGATAAGGGGCGTTAAGAGCAAAAACCCGTTGGTCTTGGTCTTGGAGAAAACGGGATCGGAGGTCAAGGAAGAAAAAATTACGGTCTCTCCTACCGTTAGCCTCGCTTTAATCTCCTCAAAGGGATCCCAGGGAGCTCCTTTAAGTTCTTTAAGCCTTTCTCCATAAACCCCTTTTATAAAAAATCCCTTCTTACTATCTATTCCTATCCAAAGGCTACCTTTTGCCCGAAATTCTTCCACTAGGAATTTGGATATGCATTCAAAAACGTCCTTGGGATCGGATTGTTTTTGAATAGCGGGGATTAATTCTTTAAGAAGAAAATTACAAAAAACATAAGGACCCTTTTCCGAAAAATCCATTTGTTTTCCTATTGGATAAGTCCTTACCGACGTCTTATAATAAATCCATCTTTATCCTTTAGCAAGGGCCTTTAAATGGAGCTTATAATCTTAGGTTCTGGGACAGGCGTTCCTTCCTTAAAAAGGGGGGCACCGGCGGCCCTTCTGAGGATTGGAGATAAAAACTTGTTAATTGATATAGGATCGGGTACTCTTCAAAAGATGCTCCATTTTGGGGTGAATTACCTGAACCTTGATGCCATCATTTTGACTCACCTTCACCCCGATCATACCTCGGATCTTGTCCCTTTATTTTTTGCTTGTAAATACAGCCTTGCCCCCCGTACGAAAGAGCTTTACTTAATAGGAGGCAAAGGAACGCGGGAATTTTACGAAAAGTTGAAAGAAGTTTACGGCCATTGGGTTAAAGCCGAGTCCTTCAAGCTTCATATCCAAGAGGCTCCTCATGGAAAAAGGGACCTTTTGGGGATATGTTTTAGCACCTTTCCCCTTCAACATACTCGCTCAAGTATTGGTTTAAGGTTTGAATACGAAGGTAAAGTTTTGGCTTATTCCGGGGACACGGACTATTGTCCAGAATTAATAGAAATGGGAAAAGCAGCAGATCTTCTTGTCCTTGAATGTTCTTTCCCCAACGAAAGAAAAATCCAGGGACACTTGACGCCCAGTCTTGCCGGCAAAGTGGCAAAGGAAGCCCAAACAAAGAGGCTTGTTCTGACTCATTTTTATCCTCCCTGCGACGAGACAGACATAATAAGCCAATGCCGAGAGGAATTTTCGGGAGAGCTCATATTAGCCGAGGACATGATGGTTCTCAGTGTATGAGGAGGAAAAGATGTTCGGTATAGGAACAGGGGAACTTCTGGTCATTTTACTCTTAGCCCTTATCCTTTTAGGACCCAAAAGGATACCCGAAATAGCCAAATCCTTAGGTAAGGCTGTAAAGGAAATGGAGAAAGTAAAAACTGAACTTGAAGAAAGCGTCAAAGAGGAATTAAGGCCATCCCGTTTGATTGAAGAAAAAGAAGAAGAGGAGAAAAAATCAAGTGGAACCGGAAGAAAGGAGACCCTTTCTTGAACATCTTGAAGAGCTGAGACAAAGGCTAATCAGATGCCTTATCGCGGTAGGTGGAGCTTTTGTCATTTGTTGGTTTTTTTCCAAAGACCTTTTTCAATTCCTCTCTGTTCCTCTTATAAAAAGCTTACCAAAAAACTCAACTATGATATTCACAAGTCCAGCCGAAGCATTTGTGGTTTACATAAAGCTTTCCTTTTACTGCGCCTTGTTTTTTTCCTCACCCTACATACTTTATCAGGCCTGGATGTTCGTAGCCCCCGGTCTTTATGCCCATGAAAAGCGTTACGTCTTCCCCTTTATGATAACTGCCATTGGCCTTTTTATAACTGGAATGGCCTTTGCCTATTTTGTGGTCTTTCCTTTTGGTCTGAAGTTTTTGATGAGTTTCTCCACCGAATTTATTAAACCGATGGTCAAACTCCAAGACTACCTTAGTTTCACTCTTACCCTCCTTTTGGCCTTTGGGGCGGTTTTCGAACTACCGGTCTTCGTTTTCTTCTTAACCAAAATGGGGGTAATAAATCATCAAACCCTAAGCCGAAACCGCCGCTTCGCCATTTTAATAATCTTCTTAGTCGCCGCAATCCTCACCCCACCAGATGTATTAACGCAACTGCTAATGGCAGGACCTTTACTGGCCCTTTACGAAGTAAGCATAATACTTGCTAAAATGGCCGAAAGAAAACCGGAAACCCCTCAATCGGATCAATCGGAAGGACCAACCGCATAAACAAAAGTGATCCAAGCCCTCTCCCGGCTGAAAAATTTAGTACTTTTACTAACAACATGAATGGTATAAACCCTCTCCACGTCCACTTGACTCAACTTAGAATAAGCAACCCCACTCAATGCAACTCCGCTTCTCCCTGTAACAGGTATCACTTTGGTATTAACTATTTTAGCAAACGCCTCATAATCACCTGCATTAAGCTTTATATCCCAGTGATTTTCAACATCGCCAAATTTTTGCCCAGAAATTTCATTACTCAAACTATTACACCTGTATGAATAAGCCTGATTAGTCCATTCTTCAGTTGGTCTTTCTATTTTAGCTCTTAAGCAACCTACATCACTTCGCAAACTTATCACAGTATCATTATTTGAAAGTTCATTAATATTCCCATCTAAATAAGCAAGAAGCAATCTTTGAACAATTAAAGAATGACTTTTTGCTGCTTCAAGAGCAGTTTCATATCGAATTATATTACCAGAAACCTTTGCTCCAGAAGCAGTTAATTTATAAATTAAAGCTACAAACAACGTAGCAATAAGGCCTAAAATAAGGACTATAATTAAGGAGATTCCTCTATTATTCATTATATTCATTTAATATCCTCCAAGTAGATAGGGTCGGGCAATAAGTTTCAAAACCCTCCATCGGTAATACCGTTCCTCTGGAGTTAGATTAACCCTCGTTACCGTTCCCGTTTCGCTATCCCCTAAGTCAATGCTTTCGGGGGAGGCTATATGATCTAGTTTTTGCCCCTCTTGAAACAAAATGAAAACTCTTACTTCTTTGAGTTCCTTTCTTATCGTTTCGGCCGAAGACCCTAAGGTCCAACTTCCGTCGTTCCATTGGTTGCCTCTTTTTGTCACCACTTTAAACTCCTTAACGCAGTCCAAAAGGGGTTGTTCCGTAAACTCACCATCTCTATGGTTTAGTTCAGCCCTATAAAGGATAAAGGTAGTTGTAGCACATTTTTGTGGGAAATTTCCGCTCGGTCTTTTTAGGAAATAATCGACTCGGTTAAAGGGCATTCTCACCTGGGTAGTATTATCGGCATTATCCAAAACTCCAAAAACAAGATATAAAACACCGGGTAAATCTAAAGAAGCAGGGACAAAGCTTCCGCATCCATACCAATTTGGTCCGAGTTTTGAAAGTTTTAAGGAATTACTAGAAACTTCAAGAGCAATAAAGCATTCATCACTTTTAAAATTACTTGCTTCTTCTCCGAGGTAAGTAAGGTTTTGGCTTTCTGAATCGTAGATCATCCATTTTCTTGTGGCCTCGTTATCCTTGGCTCTAACGGATTTAATAACCAGGTAATCCCCTCCTTCTGAATTTCTTTGAGCTATCAATGCCCTAGGAGGATTTGAAGGAGCATCGTTAAATGTCGCATTATTCGCTTCGTTATAGGTAATGTTTTCCAAAGCCCAAGGCAATCCACACCCAGCATGCTCTATATCGCGCCTTATTATCTCCAGAGCCACTTCTGCCGAAAGAAAGGACTCGGCTGAACGGGCCTCTTCTTTATAACGCTTAAAGGTCGAAATATAAAGGGCAAAAGCCGCCGCAGTAATCAATACCATTATCACGATAGCCACAAGAAGTTCAAGCAAAGTGAGCCCTTTTTGATCATCTAAAGGAGTTAATCTCAAGCTCATGTCCCTCCCCATAGGGATCATTCCAGCTTACTCGGACCTTTTTACAGGTGAGGTTCAGACTGGTCAAAAGATCCGAGGAATTTGTCGAACAAGTTTCTAATGTCACATTATACGAAACGTTAAAATTTCTCACTCTCACTTCAAAATAACCGGGACTTTCCTCTCCTTTTAAAACCCTTTGGCCTATAGCTAAGGCTTCATCTCGGAGGATATTTTTTAAAGTAAGCCTTTGCACCAAATTTAAAGCCAAAAGGCTCCCAATGAGAATTATTGCCAAAAGCACAAGGGAAACTAAAACTTCAAGAAGGGTAAAACCTTTCCTATTTAGGTTGACATTGATCATTTTGGTATTTCCCCAATTTTATCCTCGTTCGGGAAACGGATACACAATTATAATCCGCCCTTTCATTATTTACCCGAAAGGTTCCTCCTAAACCGCGAAAAAAACCCTTTTCATTAAAAGCGCATATTCTTCCATTGAAGTTCTCATTAAAAGAAACGGTAAAGTTTTTAACTAAAACAAGTTCATCAACCTCGTCATTGATATCCCCATCTTCATTGCCATCACAAATAAAACTAAAACTTTGAATTACGCCTTCACTCTCCCAGCTTAACCCACAAACCCTTTTTTCCGAAAAGGCCTTCGCTTTGGCCTCTTGAAGGAGGGAGTAAAGCTCTTTTGTAGCATTCTCCACATCGATCTTTCTTTTCCACTCTATAAACCCCGGGATCCCAAGTGCCGCCAAAATCCCAAGGATTAGGACCACTATCATAAGTTCTAAGATGGTGATGCCCCTTATCGCTCTACCCAATGGATGATCCTGCCTCGAAGCGGTTCTGCTATCTGTTGCTCGATCTTGAGGAGGGTTCCCGAAATCTGAACCAATTTCGCATATTCTCTTCCCGTCGATCCTCCAAGCACCTGGAAAGGATTACCAAGAGGCGGACTTCCCGGGCCAAGGGAAATCTTGGGATTTACTTTAACTTGTCCTTCTCCCGCAGGAGAAGTAGCCAAAGGAGAAAGCACTACAGGTCTTGGGTTAGCTGTTCCTGTAAGGTAATAAAGGCTTATTAGATTACTTTCGCCAAGGTATGCGCAGATGTCATCAGAGGGCTTATAAGAAACAGCTTCAACTGTCTTTCCCAAAATAGCCGGTTGAGAGATGATGACCTCCTTGGGAAGCTCAAAATACCATCCTTGAATAAGCTGAACTTGAGGGTTTATGGGGGAAGTATCCCTTACGACACTTTGAAGACTACAGCCCGATTCGTTACAGAGGCAAACATTTTGATATCCTAAAACAGTAGAAATGATCTCCATAGTGTTTGTTTTTTGAAAATCGGCCAATCGATATAAAGGAGTCTGGTTATATTTGGTATCCCAGGCTCCATCTTTAAACCCAACAAGATAATTTGAATAATTTATCAACTTATCCTCTCCCGAAAGGAACCTTCCCGTTCCTAAATAAACCCATAACCTACCATCAGATCCCTTAGCAAAGGCCGGAGCGGCAAATATAGGTCTCTCAATGCTTACCGCTTTTGTAATATCCGAGGAACCGAGACTTCCTATTTCCTTATAACTCTCTCCACTTCTCAACCTCAACCTGTAAAAATCTCCTGAAGTCTGGGTATAAATTCCAAAATAAATGGCATCATCGCTATAATCCCCATCCACATCAACGGGCATAAGGTCACCCACTGCTGCAATAAGGGACTTGTTATTTTCTTTTAACGGAATCTCCACCACCTTATTCCCCGTTTCAAGGTCAAAGAAATAAATTTTTGCTCCGACAAAATTCTTCCCCTCGGGTTCCCTGGGGCCACTGCCTAAAACCACATACCAATTTCCCTGAACCTTAACTACCGCAGGCATCGACAAGGTAAGGGTTTTATCGTCCAAGCTTCTTTCCCACAAAAGCTGAGGATTTAAAGGATCGGTAACATCAAGGACAAACAGCGATGAGGAAAAACTCCCTATCTCCTTTCCACCAAATCCCATAGCCCCAATAAGCAACGTCTTCCAAGAACCATTAACCTTAGCATCCACAACAAGGGTTCTATAATCTACTGTTGGAATATGACAATAATTCGGATTCCCATACCACTTCAGATAAGGAAGCGCATTTGTAGGAATAAAGGCCCACTCCTCTTTTCCAACTAAATTAGACTCATCTGTTCCCGGAGCATTAACAAGTTTAACTGGACTTCCCGCATTTTCTCCGGGTTTAAGATAACCTACCCTAAAGGCATGAAGCATACCGTCATTGG
>CAYZRR010000140.1:0-7667 GCA_964480925.1 uncultured Thermodesulfobacteriota bacterium | reverse complement strand
AGGTAGGAAAAAGGGGTTTAGGACCCTGGGGATATGTAATGTATTGGGTTCAAGCCTCACTCGTGAAGTGGAGGGAACCCTTTTTACTCGGGCTGGTCCTGAGATAAGTGTGGCTTCAACCAAGGCCTTTTTGGCTCAACTCGGGGTTCTCTTTCTTTTGGCTCTTTATTTAGGTCAAATAAGAGGGATATTAACCAGGGAAAAAATAAGGTCCTTTCTTTCGGAGTTAAGAAAATTGCCTCACTTAATGGAAGAGGTTTTGAAAAGGGACCACTTCTTCCAGGAACTTGCCAAGGACTATTACAATTACACCAATTTTCTTTACCTGGGACGGGGCCTATCTTATCCCGTAGCCCTTGAAGGGGCTTTGAAGCTAAAGGAGATATCCTATGTTCATGCTGAGGGGTATCCCGGAGGCGAGATGAAGCATGGTCCCATTGCCCTAATAGACGAAAGGATGCCCAGTATGGTCATCGCTCCGAGGGATCATACTTATGAGAAGATGTTGGGCAATATAAAGGAGATAAAAAGCCGAAAAGGTAAGGTAATAGCCCTTTTGAATCAGGATGATCCTCAAGTAGAGGCTCAGGTGGACCTGACCATAAAAGTTCCTTTTACCCATTCGCTTTTGAGTCCCTTTGTGACCGTTTTACCGCTTCAGCTTTTTGCTTATTATGTGGCCGATTTCAAAGGAACTGATGTGGATCAGCCTCGGAATTTGGCAAAGAGCGTAACGGTAGAATGAGGGATCCCGAGCTTCTGCTGTCTTACCTTAATCCTCAACAGAAAGAAGCGGTTTTAGCACCGGAAAGGGCCCTTTTGGTATTCGCCGGAGCTGGAAGCGGAAAGACAAGGGTTTTGACCTATAGAATAGCCTATTTGATAGGCACAAAAAAGGCGAAACCCCACGAAATAATGGCCCTTACCTTCACCAATAAAGCGGCCAATGAGATGAAGGAGAGATTACAAGGCCTTTTGGGGGAGCTACTGGAAGGGCTCTGGGTTGGGACCTTTCACGGGATAGCGGCAAGGATTTTGAGAGTCTTTGGTTCGCATCTCAACTTAAGGAGCGATTTTGTCATTTACGATGAGGATGACCAGCTGAAACTGCTGGAGAAGATCCTCAAAAGCATGGATATTGATCCGAAGGTTTTTCCCCCTTCTAAGATTCTGAAAGAAATAGAAAGGGCGAAAAACCGGGGAATTGGACCAGAAGCCTATGAGCCCAATCCCTTCGATTTATTCCAAAAAAGAACAGCTCAAGTTTATATGGCCTACCAGGAGGCCTTAAGGGAGGCCAATGCCCTTGATTATGGGGACCTTTTGCTTGGCTGGTATAAACTGCTTCAGATTCCTGAGATAAAGACCCATTTTCATCACCGGTTTAAGCACATCTTGGTGGATGAGTACCAGGATACCAATTACATTCAATACTTCATCTTAAAGGAACTATATGGTCCCCAAACAAGCATAATGGTTGTAGGCGATGACGATCAATCCATTTACGCTTGGAGAGGGGCTGAACCGGGGAACATCTTTCAGTTTCAAAGGGATTTTCCGGGCGTGAGGGTTATAAAACTTGAACAGAATTACCGTTCGACTAAGACGATCCTGGAAGGGGCAAATGCCGTTATCTCTCGTAATCAAATAAGAACACCAAAACGCTTGTGGACCCAAAATCCCGAGGGTAAACCCATAGTCCTTTATGGAGCCCAGGACGAAAGGGAGGAGGCCTTTTGGGTCGCTCAAAAGATCGTGGAATCCAAAAGGCCTTTTTCTCATTTTGCTGTCTTTTACCGCATCACCGCCCAATCCAGGGTTCTTGAAGAGGCCATGATCAAATTGGGAATCCCTTACGTGATAATAGGAGGGCTTAGGTTTTATGAGCGGAGGGAGATAAAGGACCTTTTGGCCTATTTGAGGCTTGTGGTAAACCCGCAGGATGAGATAAGCCTCCGAAGGATAATAAACGTACCACCCCGAGGGATAGGGCCTAAAACGCTTGAAAAACTCGAATTAATAGCCAAAAAAGAAGGTCTTCCTCTTTGGAATGCTCTCAAAAAGGCGATTTCGGAGAAAGGGGAACTTAAGGGTCATCAGGCCTTAAAGGGGTTTGTGTCCTTAATAGAGGACCTTAGAAGCAAAAAAGATGACCTTTCTCCCGAAGGACTTCTTCAAGAGCTCATTAATAGGATCCGGTATTTTGAGTACCTTCAAAGTCTTGAGGGTTCCGTTCAAAGGATAGAAAACGTCCAGGAGTTTTTGGAAGCCTTAAGCGAACAAGAGGGTAGTCTTGAGGAGATCGTTCAGCATATGAGTCTTTTAAGCGACGTTGACCAGTTGAAGGACCGTTCAAGCGTGGTCCTTATGACCCTTCATAGCGCTAAGGGGCTTGAATTTCCGGTGGTATTTATCGTTGGGCTTGAGGAGGGGCTTCTTCCTTATTACTTGAGGATTCAAAACCCCATGGAGCTTGAGGAAGAGAGAAGGCTTTTTTACGTCGGTATGACTCGGGCTCAAGAAGAGCTCTATTTGAGTTACGCCGTAAGGAGAGGGCTTTTTGGAAAAAACCTAGAGAGGGTTCCCTCTCGGTTTTTGGAGGAATTGCCTTCCGAGATTCTAAAAAGAGAAGGGAGATACCATTTTTACCGACCAAAGGAATGGGCGTGGCAAGAAAGGGATTGGTATGTGTGATCACTTTTGAACGGGTTTTTAAGAGCTTCCTCAAAGATTGAGACTCATGCCATCAGTTGCCGCTATGACTTGAAGGCCAAGTTCTCGGGACAACTCTTGAGCAAGCTTGGAAGGTCCTATCTTTAAGATTGTCATTCCAAAATGGGTAAGAATTGCCTTTTGGGGCTTTGTCTCACGTAAGATCTCCTTTACATCGGGTATGGTCAAATGTTTGATCCTTTCGTCCCTTTCTTGAGCCCTTACCACGTTTATGACCAATATCTCAAGGCCCTTATAGGCTTCGAAAAGAGCAGGGAAGAAGAAAGTGTCACTGATAAGACCTATTCTTTCCTCAATTATAAGGCCATAGGTCTCCACATCATGAAGGTGCCTTAAGGGCGTTCGGAAAGTCAAACCGTCCAGTTTATAAGTTCCACCTTCTTTTAGGATCTGAATATCCTTTAGGTAATTCCTGAGATACTTCAACACCACGGGGTCGTCCTCTAAGGCATCTTGAGGGCAAAAAAGAACTCCCCTTTTATGCCAACCGCCTTCGGTCATGGCTTCTATCATGACATTTACATCAGCCGAATGGTCAAGATGCCTGTGGGTGAGGATAATAGCGTCAAGTTTTGTCGGATCAAGACGAGGGCGCGAGGAAAGGGCCCTGAGGAGGGCGCCAGGTCCAGGATCGATCAATAACCTTTTTCCCTTGAGCTCAAGCCAAAGTCCTCCTGAGGCTCTTAATTGCTTAAATACCACAACTCTGGCCCCTCCTGTCCCCAAGAATTTCAAAAAGTCCTTACCCCTTTCCATAAAAGATCTTCCCCCTCTTTGCCGAGGAGTTTTAAGGCATTTTTAAACAAAAGAGTCTCTTTTTCCTCTTCCGAAATGGGGACTCCTCCCAAAGCTTTAAAGTAGCGCTTTGGTGTAAGAAGTGGGTAATCGGTGCCAAAGAGAACCTTAGAAGGAACTATCTCCAAAGCCACCTTTAAGACCTTCGGGTCATAAAGGAAGGGAAAGGCTGCTGTATCGTAATAGACGTTTTTCGCCATATCCCTTATTTCGGGCATAAGCTCGTAGAATAAAAATCCTCCTCCCAAATGAGCCAAAACTACTTTTACCCCTTTTGAAGTCTTAACCAAAAGTTCTATATCCCTTAAGCAAATCTCTCCTTTACCCGGATAGGAATGTCCCACCGGTTCATTTACATGTATAAGCGCTATAAGACCTAATTGGCGGATTACGGAGAAGAGTTCTTCAAGGAGTCCCTTATCCAAAGGACCTTTCCCATAGGTTCCAGGTGCAAGTTCTCCTGCTCCTTTTGCCCCAAAACGGCTTGCTTTTTCCAATTCCTTAAAACCCGCATCATCAAACGTGAAGGTCACAAAGGGAAAAAGTCGGGGATACTTTTCATGGGCCTCAAGAAGATAATCGTTCTCCCTTTTGCACCAATCAAGCTCCTTCCAAGGAAATCCGCATATTACCGTCCCTAAAACGCCTTCTTCCTCAATCATATTCAAAACTTCCTCAATCCCTACCATCTTGGCCTTAGGATCACCGTAAAGAAGACCAAACAGAGGATCCCTTCGAGAGAGCTCTTCCCGCTTTTCCCTGGCTTTGGGAGAAAACACATGCACATGAAAGTCAAAGGCCTTCACAAGAAAAGATTAACAAAAGCCTTAAGCCCAGTAAATGAAGTACGTTTTTCAAAATATATTTTACAATATATAATAATATAAGGAGATGGAGCACTTCAGGGTAGAAGATTTAAACGCTCTTCTTTCGCTTTCTTTGGAAATTATCCCAGCTTTAGTTTTTATTCATAGAGGTGGCAACTTGCTTTATGTAAACCGTGCCTGCGAGGAAGTATTGGGGTACAGCCGTGAGGAAATCCTTAATATGCCTTTTTGGGAGATAGTCCATCCCGAACATAGGGAAATGGTAAAAGAGCGGGCTTTGAAACGCTTAAAAGGTGAAATGGTGCCCGAACGGTATGAGATGAAGGTGCTATGTAAAGGTGGTGTTGAGAAGTGGTTTGATATGAGGGTTAGGCTTGTGGACCTTAAAGATGGGCCAGTTATTCTCGCTAGTGCTTTGGACATTACCGAATTGAAAGAAAAAGAAGAAGCATTGAAACAATTGAACTATGAGCTCGATAAGATAGTACAAGATAGAACTTATAAGCTTTTAAGTCTTACAAAAGATATGGAGACACTTCTTTATGCCATATCTCACAATTTAAAATCTCCCCTGAGGGCCATTGAGGGGTTTGCGGAATTGTTGGAATTAAGCTTGAAGGAAGTTTTGTCCGAGAGAGATCTTCATTACCTTAATAATATACTTCATGCCTCACGGCGTATGAGAAAAATGTTGGAGGACCTTTCGAGGTATTCAAAGATAGGTCTAAAGGGCGTGGTTATAGAAGCGATATCTGTTGAGGATGTGTTAGAGGATGTGCTTTTTAACCTTAAAGAAAAGATAACCAGCAAAAATGGAGAGATTTCCATAAGAAAACCAATTCCTCACGTAAAAGCTGATAGGACTCTGTTAGAGCTAATCCTTTCGAATCTAATCGATAATGCGTTGACTTATGTATCAAAGGATACTTCACCCAAGGTAGAGATAAGTGCTCTTCAAGAAGGCCACTACGTGGTTATTTCGATAAAGGACAATGGAATTGGCATACCCCACAAGTTTCGCGAAAAGATATTTGACCTTTTTCAGCGACTTCATTCTGAAGAGGAATATCCGGGTACGGGGATAGGATTGGCTATCGCCAAGAAAGCCGTTGAGCTTTTAGGAGGGGAGATCCGAGTGGAGTCAGAAGTGGGATTTGGGAGCACCTTTTTTGTAAAGCTTAAAGGAGTTTGAGATCATGATACTTTTAGTGGAAGATGATCCTATGGATGTGGAGCTTTTTGAAAAAGCTTGGGAGTATGGGGGTTCGAAGGAGAAAATCTGTGTTGCTAATAGGGGCGAAAAAGCAATAGAGATGGCGAAAATCCCGCCAAATTTGGTGATACTGGACCTAAACTTGCCTGGAGTTGACGGGTTTGAGGTTCTTAAGGAGCTTAAAAATGACTCCTTTACAAAATGGATTCCGGTCGTTATCCTTACTTCTTCGCCCAAAGAAGAGGATTGTAAGAGATGTTATGAACTAGGAGCAAATGCTTACGTGGTTAAACCTTCCTCGTTTAAAGAACTTGTAGAACTCACTAAGACGATAAAGGATTTCTGGCTTTCCTTTAACAAAATCCCCCAAAGGGGTGCAGTTTGAGTATCAAAGTACTTTATTTGGAAGATAATGTTTGGGATATAGAGCTGGTTAGGGAAGCCCTCTCAAGGGGTGGTCAATTTGAAGTTAAGGATGTTAGGTCCATTGAAGAACTTAAAGAAGCTTTAAAAAGTTCTCAATTTGATGTGGTTATAACAGACCTTCACGTTTTAGGGGTGGAGGGAACGGAGATAATTGAAGTAATAAGATCAATTGCCCCATTTATTCCTATTATAATCCTAACTGGGACAGGTTCAGAGGAGCTTGCCCTTCAATACCTAAAAAGTGGCGCGTGGGATTATGTGATAAAAAGCTCAAAGCACATAAGGAAGCTTCCCCACACGATTTCTTCGGTTCTCGATAGAAAGAAGCTTTTAGAAGAATATGAAACAACCGAGAAGGCTTTAAGGGTTTTTAAGGAGAGCATTTCTTCCCTTATAGATGCTCTTCCGGTTGGTGTCCTCGTTTATAAAGGAGAACACCACATTTTTGTGAACAAAGCCCTTGAAGAACTTACCGGCTTTGATCGAACGGAATTGCTGAGGATGCCTGGAGCGGGTATTGTTCATCCTGAAGATCAAAAAATGGTGAAGGAGAGGATAAAACTCAGAGAGAGGGGCTTCAAAGTACCGGAAAGTTATGAGTTTCGAGTCCTTCGAAAAGACGGAAAAGTAAGATGGATAGAATTTCATACGCGTAAGATCCATTGGGGTGAGGCCGAGGCCTATTTAGGGGTTTTCTTTGACATAACCCAAAGGAAAAAAGCAGAAAGGGAAAAGGAGGAAGCGTTTTCTCGATTGAAATCATTGCTTAATGAGGTAGTTGAGGCCTTTTCTTTAGCCGTTGAATTTCGAGATCCCTATACGATGGGGCATCAAAAGAGGGTAAGTGAGTTAAGTGTGGCCATAAGTAATGAACTCGGGCTTGATCCAGAGAAGATAGAGGGCATAAGGGTAGCTTCGTTGCTTCATGATCTTGGGAAAGCCGTAGGGGTACCACTGGAGATATTAAATAAGCCGTCAAAACTCAACGATATCGAGTTTTCCTTCGTCAAAGCCCATCCCGAAATAGGGTGGAGGATTTTGAAAGAGGTTGATTTCCCTTGGCCTGTGAGTGAAGCCGTTTACCAACATCATGAGAGGCTTAACGGTTCAGGGTATCCTCGAGGTTTAAAGGGAGACCAAATCATAATAGAGGCTCGGATAATAGGAGTGGCCGATGTGGTGGAGGCTATGACCTCCCATAGGCCTTATAGGCCCCCTTTGCCTTTAGAAGAGGCTCTTAAAGAGATAAAGGAGAATAAGGGGATACTTTATGATCCCCAAGTGGTGGATGCATGTTTAAGAGTTTTTGAAAAGGGTTTTTCATTCGGGAAAGACTAGCCCCAAACCACCTGGTTTTTTCCTTTTCTTTTTGCTTCGTACATGAGATCGTCGGCTCTTTTTAAAATGGAATCAGGCGTGTCTCCATCCCTATATTCGGTTACCCCGAAACTGGCCGTTACCAAGCGAGGAAGAAGCGTTTCGCCCCCCTCAAGGTTTTTTCGCAACTGTTCACAGACTTTAGTCGCGTCTTTCAAGGAAGTATTGGGGAAAAGGATCGTAAACTCCTCTCCCCCAAAACGGGCTAAAAGGTCGATCTTCCTTAATCTCCTTTTTGTCACATCCACCACAAACTGAAGGACCCTATCTCCTGCCTGGTGGCCATAGGTATCGTT
>CAYZRR010000139.1:0-4783 GCA_964480925.1 uncultured Thermodesulfobacteriota bacterium | reverse complement strand
TGATCTTGGGCCAAAAAATCACCCGATTTTTGGCCTCTCAAACGACCCTATTGGTAAAGAAGGTCTCTCTGGGGGTGGTGCAGTTTTTGGTCATGCTCGTGGCCATTTTTTACCTTTTAAGGGATGGGGATTTATTACTGGAAAAACTTAAAGAGGTTTTGCCTTTAGAGAAAGGGGAGAAAGAGGAACTGATCCGACGTATTCACGAGATGATAATCGCAAGCCTTTATGGAAACGTGCTTGTAGCGATGGTCCAAGGCTCACTTGGAGGGATCGGATTTTGGATAGTAGGTTTGCCTTCTCCTATATTATGGGGAAGTGTGATGGCCCTTCTTTCGCTTCTTCCGGTAGTAGGGGCTTATCTTGTATGGGTACCTGCTTCGTTGTGGCTTTTTTTTGGTCAGGGAGAATTGTGGAAAGCCCTATTCCTGGCAGGTTGGGGGGTTTTGGTGGTAAGTACCGTTGATAATCTCTTGAGGCCCATTTTCATAAGCGAAAGGGTAAAGGTTCATCCTTTGCTTTTATTTTTCGCCATTTTGGGGGGTATAAAGGCCTTCGGCATTTTGGGGGTTGTGGCTGCTCCGGTGATCGTGGCCTTTAGCTTGGCCATTTTCGACTTCTACACAAAAAGGCCAAAGCCTTCCCAGCCGGGAACCGAGTAAATTTTCAAGGCAGGAAGCTCCACACAGGTAAGTTGCCCCCCGTAAACCGCACCGGTATCGATTCCAATCTTATTTTCCATTATGAGGACTTGCCTCAATGGGGTATGGCCAAAGACCACGATCTTTCCGAAATCCTGTTTTGACATGATGAATTCGCCCCTTATCCAAAGAAGGTCCATTGGGTCCTGTTTATCAAGGGGTATACCTGGTCTCAATCCCGCATGAACAAAAAGGTATTGTTCGGTTTCATACCATAGGAGAAGGGATTCGAAAAATTGGAGATGTTCTTCCGGTAATTTGAACTTTCCACCTTCCATATAACTTCGAATGGTCCCTCCTCCTCCGTTGTAAAGATAAAGGTCAAGATCTTGTCCAGTTTTCACCCACCGAAGGAACATGTCTTCGTGATTTCCCAAAAGACAGACCACATGAGGATATTCCCTTTTTAACCTTATGATCCTTTCCACTACCCCCCGAGGATCAGGCCCTCGGTCTACGTAATCACCGATAAAAACCAACATGTCCTCTTGGGGGTTAAGGTGTGGTTGGATCTTCTCCAAAAGCCTCTCTAAGGACTCCAAACACCCGTGAATATCACCGATTGCGAAATAACGCCTTACTTTCTCCCCACCCACCAACTCTCTTCGTCCTGATCAAACCACCAATCACAATAATGGCGTTCCAGGATAGCTTTTGCAAGTTCAAATCCAGTTTGGGTCCTGAGCCTCTTTAAAGCATATTTCAACCATTCCTCAGCATAAGGATTTCCCAAGTCCTTTTGCTCCTTAAGTTCCAGGATCAATTCAATCTGATCCGCATCATGAGAAAGTTTTGCCTCAAGCGTTTCTCCTTCCTTGAATTCCTTAAAAAGCTCCAGGATCTCTCTTAAGTCCGTACCTTTAAGGGCATCCTCCAAGGCTTTTTCTTCCTTAACTTGGACATATTTTTTATAAACGTAATTTTGATCACCTGTTCGAGACTCCGGAAGATCGTGCACTAGGCACATGAGGACTGTTTTAAAAATATCAGCATTTCCCTCCATCTTGGCAAGGCAGTAGCCTATAAGAGCCGTTCGGAAAAGATGTTCGGCGACCGATTGTTCCCCAGAGCCGAGGAACTGGTAACCCGTTCGAGGGGTTTTTTGGAGGATACCCAGTTCAAAAAGGAAATCGGCCAGTTTCTTAAGCTCCATTTCGAATCTCTCCTTGTTGACAAGTATGGGTCTTATGTATTAAACATCCTTAAAAGGTCGGGTTTCAAGCCCGGCTTTTTGTATTGAGTTAAAGGAGGAAAAGGTGAGGACTTTTCATTTAACAGCTGAAGAGGCACGGAATCAAAGGAAATGGTACTTAGTTGACGCCACAGGTAAGGTCTTAGGCCGCTTAGCGGCCCAAATAGCTAAAATTCTTCGAGGAAAACATAAGCCGATCTTCAGCCCCCATCTTGACGTGGGGGATTTTGTGGTGGTGGTAAACGCCGATAAGATACGTTTAACGGGCGCCAAGTGGCATAAAAAGCTCTATTTTAGGCATTCGGGTTATCCAGGAGGGATTAAGGTTGAGACCGCTCAGCAATTATTCTCCCGTAAGCCCGAGGAGTTATTAAGGCTTGCGGTAGCGGGGATGTTACCCAAGAACCGTCTTGGACGAAAGCTTTTGAAAAAGCTAAAAATATATAGGGGACCTGATCATCCTCATAAGGCTCAAAACCCCGAACCTTTGAACCTTGAGGAGTAAAGGAGGTTTAAATGGAAGTACAACGGTTTTATGGAACGGGTAAGAGAAAAACGGCTATAGCGCGAGTTTGGCTAAAAATGCCCGGAGAGGGCCGTATTATCGTAAACAAGAGGGATTTTGAAAATTATTTTCCTCGAGAGACTTTACGGCTCATAGTGCTTCAGCCGTTTAGGCTCACCGATACCTTGGGGAAATTTGATGTGCTTGTAAACGTAAAAGGAGGAGGCATTTCGGGACAAGCAGGGGCTATAAGGCATGGCATAAGTAGAGCCCTTGTGGCTTATAACCCCGACCTGCGTACGATTTTGAAGAAAGCTGGCTTACTCACCCGAGACGCCAGAAAGAAAGAGAGGAAAAAGTACGGGCAAAGGGGCGCTCGGGCTCGGTTCCAGTATTCGAAACGGTAAATGGATTCCCTAAAAGTAGGAATAATCGGGGCAAGTGGTTATACAGGCGGGGAGTTAATAAGGCTTTTGAGTAATCATCCAAAAGTAGAGATCCTCCTTTTAACCGCCGAAAAGCAAAAGGGCAAATCCCTAGAGGAGGTGTTTCCGGGTTTTAAGGGATTGAAGCTGCCTAAACTTGAGCCATTGGATTTGCCTTCGATTTCTCAGAGGGCAGATCTTTACTTTTTGGCCCTTCCCCATAAGACCTCGATGGAGGTGGCCAAGGCATTAATTCAAAATGGGAAAAGGGTCATTGACCTTAGCGCCGATTTTAGACTCAAGGACGTGGAGCTTTACCAGAGGTGGTATGGTGTTCACAGTTGTCCTGAGCTTCTTAAAGAGGCCGTTTACGGGTTGCCCGAGCTTTATAGGGATAAGATAAAAGATGCTCAGCTTGTGGCGAACCCCGGGTGTTATCCCACCTCGGTTTTATTGGGGCTTTTGCCGTTGGCTGAGAAAAGGCTAATAGAAGGAAGGATCATAGCGGACTCAAAAAGCGGGGTAAGTGGGGCCGGAAGAAGCGTAAGGGAAGATCTGATGTTCACGGAGGTGGCCGAATCCTTTCGAGCTTATCAAGTTTTGGAACATCGCCATTTACCTGAAATGGAGCAAGAGCTTGAAAATCTCCTCGGAGAAAAACCGCAACTGGATTTTGTCCCTCATCTTTTGCCCATTAACCGAGGGATACTCTCGACCATATATGTGAACCTGAAGGTCTCGATGACCGAAAAAGACCTTTATGAGCTTTACCTCGAGCGCTTTTCGAAAGAGCCCTTTGTAAGAGTCCTTGAACCAGGGTGCTTCCCTTCCACTTCCCAAGTTAGAGGGAGCAATTTTTGTGATATAGGTCTTAGGGTAAAAGACAAAAGAGCCGTAGTCATCACCGCAATTGATAACCTCACAAAAGGGGCCTCGGGTCAAGCCGTCCAAAACATGAACATAATGATGGGATGGCCAGAGACTACGGCTTTGACTTCCCTTCCGCTTTTCCCTTAAGAACTTGCCCTCCGAAGAAAAAGAGGGTAAATTAGAACAAAAGTATTACGAGGAGAACAAGAGTGGGGAAAAGGACTGTTCCAGCGGTTTATCAAGTGGGGAAGGTCCTTTCGTATTTGGCGAAGGGGCCTAATTTTAAGGTAAAACTTACCGATATAGCTCGTGATCTGGGGTTTCATAAGAGTCGGGTTTATTATATTTTGAACACCTTGCGGGAATTTGGGCTTGTAGAAAAGGATCCATCCACTAAAGCCTATTCGCTTGGTCCAGCTCTTATTTTCATGGGAGAAAAGGTGCTTGAAAACCTAGATTACAGGCGCAAGGCGGAGCCATTTCTTAAGGAGCTTGCTCGGATAACGGGGTGTACTGCTTTTTTTGGCAAAATTTCGGAAGGAAAGATATATGTGGTGGCCAAAGAGTATGCTGATGATGGAGTAAAAATTACCATTCCCTTGGGTTATAGATTCCCCTTGAGTTATGGGGCGCTTGGCAAATTAATGCTTGCCTTTGGAGATAAGGAAGGAAAAAGAGACCTTTTGGAGGACGAACGCTTAAAACTTTGGGCGGAAAGGGTAAATCTTGAAGAGGAGCTTTCTCGCTTTCGCAAAGAAGGATATGCTGAAGATATAAAGGAGATGGATCCAAGGTTCAGCAGCGTGGCTTCACCTGTTCTTGATCCCACCAACAGGGTGATAGGAATGGTATTTGTGGTGGGAACCTTTGATGAATCTACTGCTCATCTTTACGGCCCTTATGTGGCCTCAACAGCTAAGGAACTCTCCAAGGTGATCTGTGGTAGCTTTTAAGTTTACTCTTTTAGCTTAACCACGTCGCCTTCTCTGACGCCTGAACCTTCAATCAGAGAGGCCTGAGCGTTATCGATACCTAAGAAACCCGTTATTTTAATAGAAGCTTTCTTTGGCCCGAGGGATCTGCCGAGAAC
>CAYZRR010000138.1:0-4869 GCA_964480925.1 uncultured Thermodesulfobacteriota bacterium | reverse complement strand
AACCCGTGGGTTTTTGTATGAGACAGACTCAAAGAAAAGGCCCCCTTCCCTATCTCGCCTGAAGTGCCAAGGAACTGTCTGAAGGTATCGTATGAGCCACCTTCGAGCCCAAAATAAATGGAGGGTTTCCCCTCGCCCTTTTTGGTTATTATGTTTATCACTCCTCCTATGGCCTCCGAACCATAAAGAACACTCTGAGGTCCTCTTACTATTTCAATTCGCTGGATATTATCGACGGTTAGATTAGAAAAGTCATAACTTACTTGGGGTAAACTCGGATCCCCCATCTCAAAGCCGTCTATAAGTACAAGGGTGTGATAGCTCTCTAACCCTCTTAAAAACACCGAAGTTTGAGTTCCAGGTCCACCGGTTGAGACCACATCAAGCCCAAGTTCACCCTTAAGAACATCCTTAACAGTGCTGTAACCTTTATTTTTTATCTCCTCTTCCGTTATAACCGTAACGGAGCTTCCGATCTCCTCTTCGGGTAACGGAACCCTTGTGGCCGTTACAACCACTTCTTTAAGCTCGACCTGGGCTTTTGCGTTTTGGAAAAATCCCAAAATTCCCAAAACCACCAATGTTAAGACCAAAAACGCCGCTCTCCTCATCTCACACCTCCTCTTTATTTTTTCACCCCCACCTTCCCGCCCCAAAAAACGCCGGAATAAAAAAGCCCTCATGACCTTAAGGCCATGAGGGCTGCACCCGTTCTTTCTTCGCCCTCCCCTATCCCCTAACCCTCGAGGGGCATAGGGCCTATCTAAGGGGCAGGTCTTCCGGCTCCCGGATCATCCTACTCCCCGCGCCTTCCCAGGGTTTTAAAACCCCAGTGGCCTTTGCGGGTTTCGTCCCCGGTCACGGCGGCGGGACCGCGGGGGACTCTCACCCCACTTCCCTTTTACGCCCCCTACGGGCACCCCTGTCGCTCCACGCCCCTCTTCCGAGCTAAGGGGCTGGTCTTCCGGCTCCCGGATCAGCCTCCTCCCCGCGCCTTCCCAGGGTTTTAAAACCCCAGTGGCCTTTCGCGGGTTTCGTCCCCGGTCACGGCGGCGGGACCGCGGGGGATTCTCACCCCACTTCCCTTTTAAGCCCTTTCGGGCACCCCTTGTTATTTCATCTACTCTAAAAATAAGTCCCCTGTCAATACCCCTAATTAAGGGAAAATTAAACGAACATCCCCCTTTATGCCGCTTCTGATGGTTTTGCCTCTTAAATAAACGTTTTTTATGCCTCTTTTGGCAAGTTCAGTTTCTAGATTCTCCAATTCCTCAAAGCTTGGTTTTGACCAAGGCGGTCCTGGAACAGGTAAATAAGAATCCACAATTAAAGGTATCTTTTCGTCAACCGAAAAAATGAAATCTTCTATTTTCAAAATCTCATTAACTTCATTGAAACCTGGGATGTAAATGGTTTCAATGAGGACTTCAAATCCGTTTTTTACAAGCTTTTTTATGTTATCTAAAATTGGGAAAAGCGAATACCCAGTATAAAAATGATGCTTTTGAGGCTCAATGGATTTTATGCTAACTATTACTTTAACATCTTTGAATTCTTCAAAACCTTTAGGAAAAAAGAAACCATTGGTGAGAAGAGTTATATTTAAATCATAGTTTTTTAAAATTGAAACAATTTTAAGGAGATTTTTATCAGTTGTAGGTTCACCTCCTCCAAGAACGGCTCTTTCTAAATTAAATTCCGTTTTTAATTTTGGAAGTATAATTTCAAGGTCCTTCAGACTAAGGAAACCTTTGAATTCACATTTTTTAATATCATCCTCTTTAAGATGACAATCCCATATGGAAATTTTTCTTAAACATCCCAAGCATCTGAAGTTGCAATTATAAAAATGGATGTAACAAGAACGATCATAATCAAAATAGACTATGTGAAAAATACTAGTTCTCATTTTAAAACTCCTAAGAAAAGCTCAGAGGCTTTTTTAAAGCTTTCAAAGAAAAATAAATTGCCTTTTCTAATTACTGCAAAGGAATTGGCCAACCTTTTAGCTTGTTCAAAACTATGGGTTGAAAATATTACACTTATTCCTCTTTCTTTTACAAGTTCCCTTATGAGTTCCTCAATCTTTTTTGTCGAGTAAGGATCAAGGTTAGCAGTAGGTTCGTCTAAAATCAAAAGCTTTGGATTACTTATAATAGCTCTCGCCATAGCTACTTTTTGAATTTCACCTGCTGAAAGTTCGCTTGCTTCTTTTTGCTTATAGCCCTTAAGGTCAAGCATCTCAAGTACTGAAAGGACTTCTTTCTCCATCTCTTTTTTGCTTAACCCTCTCCATTTTAAAGGAAGAGATACGTTGTAATAAACACTGCCCTTAAACATAAAAGGTTTATGCGGTAGGAAGGCCATCAAACGCCTTGCCCAAAGGCTTCGGGCAATTGCTTTTTTTCCCATAAAAATGACCTCCCCCTCCCAAGGAGGATCCAAAAGGGCCATTATCCTCAAAAGAGTCGTCTTTCCGCTTCCTGTTGGTCCAAGAAGGGCTAATATTTGTCCCTCTTCAAGCTTTAAATTTACATTCTCCAAAATCTTTTTATTTCCGTAAACTTGACTTATTTCCTTCAACTCCATTAGCGCCATGTGCCTTTTCCTTGAAAAAAGTTCAAAAACATATTTACAAGAAGAGCTATTCCCAAAAGGATAATCCCAAGTGCAATCGAAATTTCAAGGTTTCCTTTCCCAGTCTCTAAAGAAATAGCAGTTGTCAAAACTCGAGTATATCCTCGAATATTTCCCCCTACCATTATGGCACAACCCACCTCCGAAATAGCCCTCCCAAAACCAAGTAATAAAGAAGAAACTAAAGAAAACTTAATCTCCCTTAAAACTTGAAGTAAAGCTTGAAATTCTGAAGCTCCCAGGGCTAAGGCCGTTTCATAAACCTCTTTTCCAAAATTGGATAAGGTGGAAATAGTCAGACCGAGTATTATGGGGGATACAATTATAGCCTGCCCTATCACCATAGCCCAAGGTGTAAATAATAGGTTAAATTCACCTAAAGGGCCTTCTTTTGATAGAAGTAAATAAAGAAAAAGTCCCACAAGCACTGTCGGTAATGCATAAAGGGTTTGTATTATATTAAGAAACAATCCTTTTGCGGGAATTTTGTAAAAGTGTAAAAGAAAACCAATAGGTATGCAAAACACTGAGGAAATAAGACACGCTAATCCCGAAATCCATAGCGAACGCCAAGATATTTCTATTATTTCGCGATCGAATGAAATAATAAGTTCAATAGCTTTCTTTATCCCTTCAAAAATCACTTGCATGGCATATGTTTTTGTTTTTAACACATGATTTAAACAAAAATTCTCTAAATTCATTTGATCGATAATTATCGAAAAAATTTTGAATTGCATTTGATGTTATAAATTCCACGAATTCTTGAGAAGCTTTAAAGTTTACCTTATGTCTAAGGGGGTTAATAAGGATCAAGGAATATACGTTAAGTAATTCTTTTCCTTTTTGTACAAGGGGAATAAGCGAGATTTTGTTTTTGAAATATAAGAAAGTGGCTCTATTTACTAAAGTGTAAGCTCTTTTTTGGTGGGCCATTATAAGGGTTTGGGCCATGCCTGTGCCGCTTTCTATGTACCAAGGTTTTTTGTTGATAAGGGCGTAATTGAAACCCGCTTTCTTCCAAAGTTCCTTTTCCCTTCTATGAGTTCCAGATTCGTCTCCTCTTGAGATCCAGATGTTTTTCCCTTCTTCACCTTTTTCGTAAATCTTCCGCATAGCCAAAATGGGATTGAGTCCCTTTATAGAAGCAGGGTCTTCTTTTGGGCCTACAATCATAAAGTAATCGAATGCAAAGGGCACTTTTTTAATGCCGTGTCCTTCTTGTAAAAATCTTTTTTCCCCTTCTGGATCATGAACGGCTATAAGATCCACATCCCCTCTTTTGGCCAATTCAAAAGCCATTCCACTCCCTACACAGATTACATTCAACCTTATCCCATACTCCTTCTCAAAAATCCCACCCACAAAATCCCACACCCCCGTGTCGCATAAACTCGTGGTAGAACCCAATTTAAGGGCCCCTGCATGAACCCAAAAGGTCCATCCGAGAATTAAAGGTAATATCTTTAGAAAAATTGTAAGCATTTGTAAAATTTTTACCTTTTTTGTAATTTTTTGTCAAGATTGACTTTAATAGGGTATTGTTTTATCCTTTCAAGAGATGGAAGAGCTTTTGACCACCAAAGAAGTAGCGCGGCTATTGAGGCTTAATGAGAAGAAAGTTTATCAGCTTATTCAAGAGGGGGAAATTCCTCATGTTAAGATAGGTGGAAAATGGCTTTTCCCAAAGAATGACCTTTTAAAATGGGTGAGGGAGAGAACCGAAAGGGAGAAGGATCTATTTTTTGGTGGAAGTGATGATCCACTTTTGGGTAGGTTTTTTGCTGCTTATAGCGAATTCAAGGGGTTTGAAACGATAGTTTTTTATAGCGCTATTGGGAGCGAAGCGGGGATTATTTCTTTAAGCAAGGGTAAAGTTCAAGGAGCTTGTTGCCATCTTTATGATCCCGAAACGGGGGAATATAATATACCTTTTTTAAAAAGGCGGTTACCTACGGGTAGTTTCCGAATAGTTACACTATGGCATAGGAGACAGGGGCTTTTGGTGAAGAAAGGCAACCCTCTTAGCATAAAAACGATCAGAGATTTAGCAAAGCCTAAGGTTAAATTCATTAATCGTAACGCTCATTCTGGTACAAGAATACTTTTTGATACCTTAATAAAAAAAGAAGGAATAGCCCCTGATGAAATTCAAGGTTATTATCAGGAAGTTAATTCTCATATAGAAGTGGGAATAAAGGTCTTTTCAGGAGAGGCTGATGTGGGATTGGG
>CAYZRR010000137.1:0-3349 GCA_964480925.1 uncultured Thermodesulfobacteriota bacterium | reverse complement strand
GCCTAAAACCATGAGGGAAGTGGCAAAAAGCCTTCTTTTAAAACCCTCTTCCTTAAGGAAAAGACCACCATAAAGGACGCCAAAAAGGGGCGATGTCCTTTTGACCGCTATCATATAGGAAGCCTGAACCTTTAATATGGAAATCCAATGGCATAAAAACATGAGGGCCATAAAGGTACCTATTAAGAGTCCTTTTTTAATTGAAGGAACCCTTAAGGGTCGGATCAATAGGGGAAGTCCCAGAAATAAGACCAGTAAACTCACATAAATGGGACCGAAGAAAAAGGGATGTGAAATCAGAAGGACCTTTTTCCCCATAACGGAGGTCCAAGCGTAAAGACCTGCCACAAGGACCATAAGATGTGCTCCTTTTTCCCTTCGGATCACTTTAAGGGAAGAAAGAAAGGAACCCTCCCATCCAAGAAGGAACCCTCCAAGCACCACAAGCCCAATTCCTCCCAAACCCCATTCGGAAGGCCTCTCCCCAAGGATAATGGCTCCCGTTAAGGTCATAAAAAGAGGGGTGAAGGATAAAAAAGGGAGACTCAAAGACATGGGAGAGGCCCTTATCGAGGCTGCGTACAAAAAAGTGGCCAAAAGTTCGACTGGTAAAAGCTTAAGAATGCCCTTCCAAAACTCTAAACCTGAAGAAAGCGAGGGGGCTAGAAGGAAAAAGGGCCAAAGAAAAGGCAAACACCAAAAATGCCTCCAAAAGGCCATCTCTAAGGGCGTTAGGGAGGAATACCATTTTTTAGTAAGGTAATCGGCAGTCGCCCAAGAGATGGCCGAAATAAGAGCAAGCGGAAACCAGATCAAGAGTCAGTCGGTTTTTCCTTAAATTTCCTTATAAATGGCTCAAATAAGTCAATCGGAACGGGAAACAGGGTGGTGGAATTTCTCTCCGCTGCGACCTCTCTCAGGGTCTGTAGATACCTGAGCTGTAAGGCATAGGGGTGGGCTTCCATGAGCTTTGCTGCTTCCACCAGCCTCTGAGCCGCTTGGAATTCGCCTTCGGCATTTATAACCTTAGCCCGCCTTTCCCTTTCCGCCTCGGCTTGTTTGGCCATGGCCCTCTGCATATCCTGCGGTAGATCTATATGTTTTATCTCCACAAGCGTCACCTTAATACCCCAAGGATCGGTGTGTTTGTCCAGGATCTCCTGAAGCCTTTGGTTTATCTTCTCCCGCTCGGCCAGTATCTCATCAAGTTCCACTTGTCCAACCACACTCCTTAATGTGGTTTGAGCAAGTTGGGAAGTGGCATAATAGAAGTCTTCCACTTGAATGACCGCCTTTTCGGGCGAAAAAACCCTAAAGTAAACCACCGCGTTAACCGAAATGGAGACGTTATCCCTGGTTATGACATCCTGAGGGGGAACATCCATTACTACGGTTCTCAAACTCACCTTCACCATCCTTTCCACCCCTGGGATCAAGAAGAAAAGCCCAGGGCCTCTGACCCCCACAAATCGGCCTAACCTAAAGACCACCCCACGTTCGTATTCCCGACACACTTTAATCGCGGAACTCAGAAGGATCAAAATAAGAATTACCAAAAGGAACCAAAATATAGGACCCATCTACTCTCCCTCCTTTCTTTTAACTTTTACTTTTAATCCCTCAACCCCAATGACTTCAACTACCTCACCTGCCCGAATTGCCTCGTCCGCATAGGCCTCCCAGATCTCCCCCAGAACCTCCACTTTCCCTTTGGGTACAAGGTCCGTTAAGGCCTTTCCCCTTTGTCCTATCAATCCTTCCTTACCGGTTATGGGCCTTCGGCGTTGGGCTTTTATGACCATGGTTAAGGCGAACAAGAAAAACCCTGCTGAAACCAACACAAATGGTAAAATCACAAGTAGCGATATCCTCAAATACTGAGCCGGACTCTCTATAAGCATCAGAGAACCCAAAATGAGGGATATAATACCTCCCATCGATAAAAGCCCATAGCTATGAACCTTAACCTCCAATATCAAAAGAATTATACCCAGAATTATCAAAGCTATTCCCGCGTAGTTCACGGGCAACATTTGAAAGGCGAAAAAGGCCAAAATGATGCATATCCCACCCACTACCCCGGGGAAGATAGCCCCTGGATTGGAAAGCTCGAAGAAAAGCCCGTAAATACCCAGCATCAAAAGAATGTAAGCGATCATCGGGTTGGAGAGGGTGTGAAGTAATCTGTCTCGGAAGGTCATCTTGAGTTTAACGACTTCCGCGCCCTTTGTCTTCAAAAGAAAGACCTTTTGACCTTCGATGGGAACTCTTCGTTCGTTGAGCTTCTCCAAAAGCTCCTCTAACGTAGAAGCCACCATATCTATCACCCCAAGCTTTAAAGCCTCTTCAGCGGTGATGGAACTCGATTCCCTTACGGCCTTTTCAGCCCATACTTCATTTCGCTTTCTTTCCTTAGCTATCGTCTTTATAAAGGCTACCGCGTCATTTAGGACCTTTTTCATCATAGTCTCATCCATCTTCTTCTCACCGAGTTCAACTGGATGGGCTGCTCCTATGTGAGTACCTGGGGCCATGACGGCGATGTGGGAAGCAAGCGTTATAAAAACACCCGCGGAAGCCGCCCTTGACCCACTTGGAGCCACATAGACGATTATGGGCACCTGCGAGGTAAGCATTTTTTTTACTATTTGCCTCATAGAATCCATCAACCCTCCAGGGGTATCGAGCTGAATTATAAGGGGATACCCTTCCCTCTCAGCCCTTTCTATTCCCCTTACGATATAATTGGCCATTGGAGGATTGATGATGCCCTCAGCTTCAAGAAGAAAAATCCTCTCCTGCGAAAGAAGAAGACTTGGCAGAAACAAAAGGCTTAGGACAAAAAGAAATCTCTTCATCCCTTAAGGAATCTTAGCTTTCACCAAGGGGTTTGTCAAAATCCTCAGGGTCGGCCCTTTTTGAGGAGCAATTCCAGATAGGATTCCCTTATAAGCTCTCCTTTAAGGCCCAATTTCTCCAATAACTCCAAGGCTTTCTGAAGGAGCTCCTCGTAAGGGCCCTCTGCCTTAGTTTCTATCTCCACAAACCCTCCGAGTCCCTCCACCTCGTCAAGAAAGACCCTGAATGAGTCAAGCTCGAACTTTTTTCTCCTCTTTTTGACCCATCCCGCCTCTTTAAAGCCAAGCTTAAGAAGAATTCTCCTAAGCTTGGAAGGATCGGAAACTTCAACCTCTATCTCCTCACGGCTTTTACTTATCGGATCAAGCTTTGGCCCCTTGTAAGCAAAAAGCCCCTTTTTTTCTTGAAACCTTATCCTCAAAGCCTCATCGCTTAAAGAAAAATCCCTGAAGGGTGAATTAAAATATAGGTCCTCCTCATAAAATTCGCC
>CAYZRR010000136.1:0-8693 GCA_964480925.1 uncultured Thermodesulfobacteriota bacterium | reverse complement strand
TTTACGCTTCTTGAGATTCTCATAGTGGTGGCTATTATAGGGCTTATTGCTTCCTTAGTTATACCGAACCTTGTAGGGAGGTATGAAAAATCAAAAGAGGAGATCGCAAGGGCTCAATTAGAAATGCTTTCAAGCGCCATTGAGGCTTTTAGACTTGATGTTGGGAGGTATCCGAATAGCCTTGATGAACTTTTGAAGTGTGACGATCCCAACTGGAGAGGACCTTACTTGGCTAAAAGAAAAATACCAAAGGATCCTTGGGGGAGGGAATATCAATATAAATATCCTGGAGAACATGGTCCTTATGATTTGTACTCCCTTGGACCTGAGGGGCAACTCGGAGAGAAATCGATCACAAATTGGGAGTAATGAGCTTTGAGGCGATCCTAAAAGAGAAATTTCATATAAAAGAAGAAGATCTTCGAAGGGCCTATCTTCTTCAAAGAGAATCTTCTCTTCCTATCGGACAAATACTTGTAAGTTTAGGAGTTTTATCGGAGGAGCAACTTATCGAAGCCTTGTCAATTTATCTTGGAATTCCCATTCTTGAGGATAATTTGGAAATTGAGGAAGCATTTAAAAATAGCATAAATGAAAAGTTAAATATAAAATTTCTAATTGAAAAAAAATGTATCCCTATTAAAGTTGAGCCAGAAAAAAAGGCTATTTATGTGGCAACTGCGGATCCTTTCAATTATGAGGTTTTTAATTACATAACTAATGCTACAGGATTCAAAATAAAGCTTTTCCTTATCACAGAGGAAAGGTTAAAAGCTCTTTCTAAGTCGTTTGTTTTTGAAGATTTCACAGAAGAGATAAAATCACTTGAGATCGAGGAGGATGTCGAAAAGCTTACTGAGCTTGCTCTTGAGGCTCCCGTGATAAGGTACTTAAACAATCTCATAATGAAGGCGGTTGATTTAAGGGCTACCGATATTCATGTGGAAAGTTATAAAAATAAGGGGCGAGTTAGGTTTAGAATAGATGGAATACTTCATGATATGGAATTTTTGGATAAAAATTTCACGAGGGCTATTATTTCGAGGATAAAGCTTCTCTCGAACTTAAACATAGCCGAAAGGAGGCTCCCACAGGATGGGAAATTTTCCACAAGGGTTTCTTCGGTTGTTCTGGACATAAGAGTTTCCACCATCCCTATGGTTCATGGCGAAGGGGTGGTAATGAGACTTCTTTACAGAGAAAGGCTTTCTTTCGACATAAAAACACTTGGCATGGAAAAGGACCATAATGATTTAGTTTTGAGGCTTATCTCTTATCCGTACGGTATGGTTCTTGTCACAGGACCCACGGGTTCGGGAAAGACAACGACGCTTTATTCGATGCTAACCTTTTTAAATGATAACGAAAGAAAAATAATCACAATAGAAGATCCGGTAGAATATCAGCTTGAAGGAATAAATCAAATACAAGTGAAACCCGAGATAGGTTTGAGTTTTGCTAATGCACTTCGTTCAATTTTAAGACATGATCCGGATATAATAATGGTGGGCGAAATAAGGGATAGGGAAACCGCAGAGATCGCTATACATGCAGCTTTAACGGGTCACCTCGTTTTAAGCACCCTTCACACAAATGATGCTCCAAGTAGCCTTTTTAGGCTTATCGAAATGGGAATCGAAGAGTACCTTATTAATGCGTCAATAATAGGGGTAATCGCTCAAAGGATTGTACGAAGGAATTGTCCCTATTGTAGCGAAGAAGTTTCGTTAGAAAAAGAGGTAAAAGAGGCTTATAAATTAAACGAAGTAGAAGAAAAATGGAAAGAATTAATCGGAGAACCTAAGATTTTGAAAGGAAGAGGTTGTTCTCAATGTGTGAATACCGGTTATAAAGGAAGGATTGCCATTTTTGAAATGTTTGAATATGATGACACTCTCAAGGAGGCCTTTCTCAAGCTCAAATCGCTTGAGGTGTTTAGGGACTATCTCAAAAAAAAGAGAAACCATCGGACCCTTAGGGAAGATGGGTTTGTAAAGGTTCTAAAGGGGATAACTACCGTTTCAGAGGTCTTAAGGGTATGTTAAAGGAGTACGAATGTACCTATGTTGAACCCTCGGGGTTCGAGAGGAAGGCGTTCGTTTTGGCAAATGATCCGAAAGAGGCCATAAGGAGGTTCAAGGAGCAAGGTTTCCTCGTTACTGAGATAAAAGAAAGGGAAAAGAAGGGAACCGCTTTTACTTTCCAAAAAGCGATAACTCGCGAGGATCTTTATAATATCGCAAATCAGTTGAGCGTTCTTCTTCGTTCTGGGATAAAAATCGACGAGGCGTTAAATCTATTGATCTCTACTTCAAAAAAACAAAAACTCAAAGAAATTCTGACCTCTATTAATCACGAAATAAAAGCTGGACAAAGTGTTGCAAAAGCTATTGAAAAAAACAAGCTTTTCCCTTCCATTTGCACAAGTATGATTTATGTGGGCGAATCTATAGGTAACCTTTCAATGGCATTTGACAATGTGGCTCAATACCTTAAATTCCAAATAGAGCTCAAGAGGGAGATAATCAATTCACTCACCTATCCTTTCTTTCTTCTTTTTGCAAGTATTCTCACACTTATATTTATGTTCAATTTCATAATCCCAAGGTTTTTCGCCATTTTTGAAACAACAGGAACAATGCCTTTCCCTGCACACTTTATTTTTACTTTGGCAACTGTATTTAATATTAAACATTTTATAATACTAATTGCAGTTGTTTTTGTTTTTCTTCTTTTAAAAAAATATAAACTGATCAATTTTAAGCTAAGGAAAAAGATATGGGTTATTAGTAAACTTCCATTTATAAAGACGTTTCTTTTTAATCTTGAACTTTCGAGGTTTTGTTATTCGATGCATTCGATGCTTAAAAGTGGAGTAGAATTCATAAACGCGGTTAAACTTTCTGCGGATGTTATTCAAGACAAAGTGCTTAAGGATTCTCTTTTGGCAAGCATAAATGAAATCAAAAAAGGAAAAAGAATCTCTGAAGTTTATTCGCAAATTGCTGTTCTTCCTGAGATTTTTACTAATCTCATCATTGTAGGTGATGAAAGTGGCAATCTTTCCGATGTGTTTTTTGAACTTTATCAAATATTCAACGATAAATTTAAAACTTCAATAAGACGATTTTTAACTATTCTTGAGCCGACAATAATAGTTTTTATGGGTTTAATAGTTGGATTTATTGTGCTTTCTCTCATTCTTACAGTTATGAATGTTGGAGCGATCAAATTTTAATTATGATGAAACGTGGATTTACGCTTGTTGAGGTTTTGATTGTTATTGCCATTATTGGGCTTATTTTTTCTGTGAGTTTACCTATTTCTTATGAACTTTATGAAAGTTATAAAAACTCCTTAAGGGCTCAAGAGGTTTTGCTTTTTGTTGCTTCGTTAAAAAGGGAGGGGTTTCTTTATAGTGAAGAGAAGGAGATTTCGTCTTCAGGGGGAGCTTTGATGGTAAATGGTGAACCCAAGTTCTTTTCCGGGGTTTATGTGGAGGTGAGGGAGCCCTTTAAGTTTTTTAAGAACGGGACTTCTGATGGGGGGGAGATAGAGATTTTGGTAGGTGGGGAGAGATATAGAATTACGGTTTCGGTTCCCTTTGGTGAGCTTTTGTTTGAGAGGATAGGGTATGAAAGGTCTTAAAAAGGGTTCTATCACGATAGACGTATTAATTGCGGGCATGATCCTTACGGCAGGGATTGCAGCCAGTATGTATTTGTTCAGGCTTGGCTTTCAATATTTGGAAAAGGCAAATACCGCAAACCTTATTGCCCTCAAAATATCTCAGACCCCCGCCTTGCTTAGGACGCTGGACCTTTCAAAAGAATCGGGCCTTGAGGATCTTGGCGATGGGGTTACCCTTCGATGGATGTCAAAACTCATAGCCAAATCAAGACCCGAAAGGATGGCGGAAGCGAAGATTCCTTCGGCCCACGAACTTTACCTGTACGAGGTGACTTTAAATTTCGAACACAAAGGAATAGCGAAGACCTATAAGGTAAACGTATTCAGGAGCACCACTCTTGTTTCACCCGAACAAATGGGCATCTAAGGGCTATACCCTTATTGAGGTCGTCGTTGCTACTGCGATCTTTACGACGATGCTTATGCTTGGAGGCTTTGCTTTAAATCAAAGTTTAATGCAGTATAAATCACTTGCACAAAAGGGGTTCAGCTTTTGGCATTACGCAAAATTCGTGTGGATAGATAAAAGCATAGCTTCTATGACTGATTATTATGTGAAAGATAAACAGTATGGATGGTTTCCTTATTTTAAGGGAGATTTGAACGGATTTTCCTATGTATCTTTATCCCCTCTTGCCGGAGACTCTCCCAGCGTTATTTGGGTCCTTAAAGAAAAAAACGAAAAAGGCAAATATAACCTCACGTATTATGAACTTCCCGTTGTCACAAAAAAATACGAAGAAATTGAGGATGATTTTATATTCGAAAACTATAAAAAAGGTAACGTCTACCTGCTTCTTAATGATGTTGAAGAGATAAATTTCCAATACTATGGGTTTGATTTAAGCAAAAGAAAGTACGAATGGTTTGACGAATTTGACGGAAAGCTAAAGAAAATCCTTCCATTGGCCATAATGATAAACTATAAAGATGAAGAAGGAGAAAAGAGGCTTTTTTTAAAGGTCAATACTAATTCTATGATGAAGCTTATTTACAATGAAATCTATAAATGAGAAGGGTTCAGCTACTTTTTTGATGGTTCTCATTGTGATGGTCCTTCTTACTGTTTCAATAGGCTTTAATTGGCTTGTAAGGGAGTACATCAGATCTGCCCAGGCTTTTCAGCAAAAGGCCGAGGCCATGCTTAGGGCACGTTCAGCTTATGATACGCTTATCTATTTGATGTTAAACGGGAAATTTACCCCCAAAGAGATCGTTTGTCCGCAGATGGAAGAACTTCCTGAAATAGGAAGTATTCCGTTAAATGGGACTGAGGTTCCCTTTTTAGAAGACCTCACGGTGAAAGTCCAGGATTCAAACGGGATGCTTTCCTTGACTACCATAAACAGTGGGGCATTGAAGAGATTACTTACCTATTTTGGGGCTGAGGTTCAAGAGGTGGAGACGCTAATGGACTCGCTTTTAGACTGGGTTGATCGGGATGATCTTACGAGGATAAATGGGGCCGAAAGGGATTGGTATTCCTCTCAAGGCTTAAAGTATGAGCCGAGGAATTATCCGATTCAATATAAAGAAGAGCTGAAGTTAATAAGGGGGATGAACGCAGAACTTTACGAGAAAATCGAACCTTACCTCACTATTTTGCCCTCCACTGGGTTTAACCCCAATACGGCCTCTGATCCAGTTTTAATCGCTTATCTTGACATTACCGAGGATACCTTAAAGGTCCTCAAGCAGTATATGGAGATGAAGCCCATTACCTCCGATTCGGAGCTTTTTTCCCTTACTGGAAAAAGGATCGTAAAAGACGAGGGTTTATATTTTTTCCCTTCGTCCTTTCTCGAGATAGAGGTTCGAGCTGGAAAACCGAGGCCCTTTTATGCCATAAAAGCGGGTATTTACTTAAAGGAGACCCTTTACACCCCTTATAGTATAATCTATTGGGAAGAGGAATAAATGATCGTTGGGTATTTGCAGAAGGAGAGGGTGGATTTTTATAAGATCAAAAATGAAGAAGTCTCCCAGATTTCTCAAAAGGCCTTTAGGTTTGGCTTTTTCGAGAAAAAGGTGCTTGTAATTTCTAAGGAACTTCTTTTTTATACGAGGAAGACTTATCCTTCTATCCCCTTGCCTAAGCTTAAAAAAGCAGTGCAACTTGAAGTAGGTGATCTTTTTCCAATTGCCGAGGCGGATTATGCCTTAAGGGTATTCGAGACAAGCGAGAAATTTACGGTTGTGGATATATGGGCGTGGTCAAGGGATGAGTACAAAAGGGTTCCGAAGGAGTTTGATTTTCAGTATGTGATCCCTGAGGATTTGCTGTTCAGGGAGGAGGAAGAGTCGGTTCTCAAGGTGTTTCGATCCAAGGGGATCTATCATCTCATAGCCTTTTTTAAAGGTAGATTTCTGGGGAGTTTATCCCTTGCCAGTTTAAGTGAGAAGGATGTGGAGTTTTTTTTAGCGGGTCTTCTTCCTTATTCGGAGGACATAAAGAAGGTTATAATTTACGGCGATATATTGAGAGATTTGACTTCCAACAGGGTCATAACAAGGCTTCCCGAGCCCTCTTATCCCCTTAGCCTTGAGGGGATTTCCAAAATAAACCTCCGAGAGTTTAAGGTAAGAGGGGTTTGGCCTTTAGGGATGGATTTCCTCTTAAGGGTTCTGCTTTATGCGCTTGCTGGGTATTCGGTTTTTCTCTTTTTAAGCGCTCACTATTATGATAAGGCCATTAAGGATTTAAGGGGGAAAATTAGGGAGCTTGACCGGAAAATAAGTTCCCTGGAGATTAAACCCCAAAAGGACTATACTGGTCTTATTTCAGAGGTTAACAAAAGGGTTTCCGAGACAGTTTCCCCTCTTACCCTTATGAACGAACTTGCTCAGAGAATTCCCATTGGTGCTACGGTGAACCGGTTCGTTTTGAACGAAAAAAAACTCGAAATGGCCATCACCTTTGAAGATCCCCTTGAGGTGATAGAGCTCCTTGAAAGTTCCAAGATGGTAAAATCGGTTAAACTTGGGGGTGCACCTTTAAAGAAAACGGGGACTCGTCTTTATGATTTTACCCTAAAGGTGGAGCTTAATGGGGAGTAGAAGGGAAGTTGTTAAAAGAACAGGGGTTTACCTTTTAGTGGGCCTTGGGATTTTCAGCTTACTTTTGAGGCCCCTTGACTCAAAGATAAAACGGAACAGGGAGGTCCTTTTAGAGTTGAAAGAAACTTATTTGTTAAAAAAGGATCTTTACGAAAAGAAGCTCCTTTTAGCCCAAGAGTCCCCTTCACAGGTGGAACCCAAGGCCCTTAGTCTTCTTTATCCACCTGATGTATCCTATAACTCTTTGAGGATGAAGGTTTTAAGATGGCTTATGGAGAAAGCCGAGGAGAAGGGTTTAATGGTGATGAACTTCGAGATTCCGGAGCTTAGAAAGGGCAAAACCGTGACGGAGATAAACTTGATTCTGCGTCTTAAAGGGAGGATAAGGCCATTTCTCGAGTACCTTAAGGAGGTGGAATCAGCCGATAAGCTTATCCTCGTAAGGACCCTTGAGCTTTATCCCTCTCGGGATGAGTTTGACATCAGACTTACCTTCTCCTTTTTCAGGAGAGAGATGTGAAGTATAAAATGGAAATCTTGATCCTTTTGGCCTTTTGCCTTTTGGGATTTCTGCTTTCGGAGAAGCCCCGCCTTGACCTTGAATTGCCCCTCAAAAAACCCCCTTTGCTTGAAAGACAAATAAAAACCGAGGAAATGGAGATAAAAAGGCATATTCCCCAAAGTGATAGCATAATGGAGAGGAACCTCTTTAGTGTGGATGGGAAATACGGTGACAAAGTGGAGAGACCGCCCGAGAATCCTTACCGCCTTGTGGGAGTTATAGTGGGTGAGAAGAAAATGGCCATTTTTAGGGATTATACGGGTACGCTTTTTACCGCCAAGGAAAAGGATAGAATGATGGACGGTTACACCGTAGAAAAAATAGAGGAAAACTCGGTTATCCTCAAAAGAGGAAAATGGGAAAAGGAGCTTAGGATTTTATCAAGTAAAAAACAGGAGGCAAAATGAGGCGCTCGATTCTCCCTTTAAGTTTGCTCCTCTTTTTTTCCTGTTCGCTAACTGGGAACCCAAGGATAAATCTTAAAGAGCCCCCTAAAGAGGTGGGTGAAAAAAGAGAAATTCAAGAGATTTTAATAGATCAAGAGGAAGAAAAAAAACCAATAGTTCAATACGAGAACATATCCCTTCCCAAATATGAAAGAAAAACCCCTCCAAAACCTCTTCCTCCTGAGAGGAAACAGCTCGATCTTTCGGCCCTTGTTCAGACCAAGGAGCCCTTGATGGTTAACGTGGAGAATATGCCACTTTCGGATTTCATACTTTATGTGCTCGGTGAAACGCTGAAGGTCTCCTTTGCCACCGATGAGGATGTTTTAAAAGATAAAACTCCCGTGACCCTCAAGATGAGCGTAAAGGTACCCCCGGAGAAGCTTCTTGAGATGGCCCTTGGACTGATCGAGCGTTACGGTATAGAAATAGAGCAGAGGGGGAATGAGCTTTATCTGTTAAAGCCGAAACCTCGTCCGAGGAAGCCAGTTGATGTGAGAATCGGGGAGGAGGTCCCCGAGTCTCCGGCCGAGATAATCCAGGTGGTACCTCTGAGGTATATAAGGTCAGCCGATATAGAGGCCTTCATAAGGGAGTTTTTCAAGAACGTCACCTTTAGAGCCTATCCTAAGGAAAACGCCCTCATTTTTCAGGGCCCAGCCTCAAGCATAAGGGAGGTTGTGAGTTTCATCAAACTTTTTGATGTGCCTTACTTGCAGGACAAAAGGGTCATTCTTCTTAGGCTCACCTATTGGCAGACCGATGACTTCATTAAGCAGATGACAAGTATTCTGGAGGGGCTTGGTTTTACTGTGGCAAGGACGCCGAAGGACCCTGGCATTTATTTTATCCCCATAAAATACCTTAACAGCGTCCTTGTCCTTTCGCCTGATGAAATCTCCCTTAATCAGGTAATCGAATGGGCGAAAAGGATCGAC
>CAYZRR010000135.1:0-6239 GCA_964480925.1 uncultured Thermodesulfobacteriota bacterium | reverse complement strand
GGAAAGGGGCTATGAGAAGGAGATTTCCGAGAGGCTTTTAAAGTGGTGGAAGGACAGGTGGAAATGAGATATTTTCTCTGCGATTTCCATGTCCATAGCTCCTTTAGTAGGGCCACAAGCCCTGAGATGAACTTAGAAGGTCTTGCTCGGTGGGGGAAGATCAAGGGTTTGAGCATCGTGGGAACCGGTGATTTTACCCATCCTTCCCATTTTGCGGAGATCAAAGAGAAGCTCGAAGAGAGCGAACCGGGGATTTATCGGCTCAAAAAGGGAGAAAGGTCCGTTGGGTTTATAATAACGGGAGAGGTCTCCAATATCTTTGATCAAGGTCCTAAGAAAAATCGCCGGGTTCACACTTTAATTTTCGTTCCCAATATTGAAACGGCTGAAAAGATTAACAAATTGCTTTCCCGTTACGGGGATCTTTCTCAGGACGGAAGGCCCACCTTCACCTTTCCGGTTAAGGAGTTGGTGAAGATGACCCTTGATTGTTCTGAGGATTGCCTTGTTGTTCCCGCTCATGCCTGGACTCCCTGGTTTTCGGTTTTTGGAGCCAATTCGGGGTTCGATTCGTTGGAGGAGTGTTTCGAAGAAGAGACTAAGCACGTTTACGCCATCGAGACGGGACTTTCCTCCAATCCTCAGATGAACTGGCGCATCTCAAGCCTCGATAGAGTTTCCATAATCTCCAATTCCGATGCCCATTCGCCAAGACACATAGCTCGGGAGGCTACTGCCTTTTGTTGTGAGCTTTCCTATTACGAGATAGTGAGGGCGATAAAGGAAAAGGATCCAAAAGGGATTGCCTTTACCGTTGAGTTTTTCCCCGAAGAAGGGAAATACCATTACGATGGTCATAGGAGTTGCGGGGTTTTGTTTTCTCCTAAGGAGACAAAGGCTCATAATTACCTGTGTCCCAAATGCGGTAAGCCCTTAACGGTTGGGGTTATGCACCGGGTGGAGGAGTTGGCCGACCGGCCCGAGGGTTTCATTCCCCCTGGGGCCATCCCCGCCCTACATATCGTTCCTCTTGAAGAGATAATTGCCGAAGCCTTAGGCCTTGGAAAGGGTTCTAAAGCCGTTGATCGGGAGTATTTCCGGTTGATAGAACAAGGGGAATCGGAGTTTAAGGTCCTTCTTGAGCTTTCTCCCGAGGAGCTTCAAAGGATTGCGCCTCCCAAGATATGTGAGGGGATCCTCCGGGTCCGTAAGGGTGAACTTGAGATCGTTCCAGGGTTTGATGGGGTTTATGGTAAAATAAAAATCTTTCCGGATTCGAAGGACGAGAGTCCAAAAGAGGATAAAGTTTCAGAAAGTCAGATGAAGCTTTTCTGATGCCCCAGTTCTCAGAGGAATTTCTGCTCTTTTTGGAAGACCTTTTGGGTGATGAAAAGGAAGCCTTTCTTTCCACAATAGGCCTTAAATCGCCTTCGTTTTTCAGGATAAATACCCTAAGGACCGATGACGAGAAGGCCTTAAAGCTTTTGGAAGAAGAGGGTTTTAAAGTCCTTCCTTTAGAAGGCCTTCCTCACGCTTATTCGGTTTTAGAGGAACCATTTCCTTTGGGATGTAGCTTTTCCCATTACCTTGGCAATATTTACCTTCAAGATCCAAGTTCCATGGTTCCTCCTTTGGTGCTTGAACCAAAAGAGGGAGAGCTTGTTCTTGATGTGGCTTCGGCTCCTGGCTCAAAAACCACTCAGATGGCTTCCCTTATGGGGAATAAGGGGCTTATTTTGGCGAATGAGGTCTCGGTTAAGCGGTCCAAATCCCTTTCCTACAATTTGATGAAGCTCGGGGTAATAAATGCGGTAGTAACCCTTCTTGATGGGAATCGTTTGGGGAAGCTTTACTTTGAGACTTTTGATAAGGTCCTTTTGGATCCTCCCTGTAGTGCTCTGGGAACGCTTAAGACGTCGCTTGAGCCCTTAAAATGGTGGAAGATGAAACGATCGGAAAAGCTCTCCCATTTACAATGGAACCTTCTTGTAAGCGCCATTAAAGCCTTAAAACCAGGGGGGATTCTCGTTTATTCCACCTGTACGATTGTCCCTTTAGAAAACGAGGCCTTGATCTCACGAGCGGTAAAAGAATACGGGCTTGAGATCGAGGAGATAAGATGGGAGGCCTTCAAAGTAAGACCTGGCCTTAAGGAATTCCGAGGTGAAAAGTTCGTAGATGGGATAGAACGCACAATAAGGATTTATCAACATGAAGTACCGGGTGAAGGCTTTTTTATCGCCAAATTGAGAAAAGTCCGAGAAAATAAGCCTCCCAAAGAACGCCCCTCTTTGGAAGCCTTGCCATTAGTTGACAGGTGGAACAATAGGGTTAAAAGCTTTTTGGATGCCCTTACGGATCAGTTTGGTCTCCCTCAGGATCTCTTTGAAGGGTTTTTGTTTGAAAGGGCTAAGGAACTTCGCATCTATCCCCTTGAGGCCAAAAACTTGTCCTTTTATAAGTACAGCCATCGAGGTCTTCCTCTGGTTAAATTAGAGGGGAATTTTCCGACCTTGACCACTTGGGGAGCCCAATTTTTAAGCAAATGGGCCACCCAAAACGTGATCGACCTGAAGGATCCAAAGGAGTTGCTCTTCTTTTTAAAACATAAACCCCTCCCCCTTGAAGTGAACCGAAAAGGGCAACAGATAGTTCTTTATAAAGGTCACCCAGTTGGGTATGGAATAGCCTCTGATGGCTATTTAAAAAGCCGAGCCAAAGCCAGAAAGGAGGTCATGTGGCCTTTTTGTCTGGATTTTTTCTCCTAAGTTTGTTTTTGACAATCTTTGAGCTTTCTTATAGAGTGGTTTTGTGAGGCGTTTGAAAGGGTTAATGCTTCCTTTTTTGGCCTTTTTGATCCTTTTTTCTTTAAGGCTTTATCAAGCTAATTTTATATTCAAGGAAAAAGAATTTTATTTTTGGGGAGAAAATATTCCTCTTCTTTCCTCTTCTGATGGTTATTACTTTTTACGTCTTGCGGGCCTTCTTAAAGAAGGTTCCTATAAAGGGAAAGCCCCTGATCCCTTGAGAAATGCCCCTGACAATCAACTTAAGCCCGATTCCGAAAGGGCCGTGAGGTTCCCTTTGATTCCCCCCTTTATTTCGGTCCTTTTATGGTTTTTGTCCCATTTGACCGGGTTTTCGCCTGAAAGGGCCTTTATGGTTTTCCCGTTGATTCCCTTTTTGGGCTCTCTTTTGGCCTTTCCGCTTTATGGGATAGGGAAAAGGCTTTGGGGAGAGCTATGTGGTTTTGGTATGGCTTTAGGGGGTGGGCTTTCTTTGGAGTACGTTATAAGGACTGACCTTTTGAGGATCGATACGGAAACAATAGCTTTGGTCTTTTTCTTTTTGGTGGTTTACATGATGTTTTTACTCCTTGAAAGTTTCAATCTGAAAAACCTTATCCTTTTTAGCCTTTCGGTTCATCTTTACGAGTGGTGGTACAGCCACCCGGGGTTGTTGTTGCCCCTTTTGGTGACTTTCGGTCTGACCCTTTTTTTGGTCGAAAAATTATCCCTTAAGGAATCGGCAAAAAGAACGCTTATTTTGGTCCTTTTTTCTAACCCCCTTATACTTTTCAACGGGATTTTTAACCTTTTGCAGATGATAAGTGGCTATATCCCTGGCCTTTTGCCCGAGCAGTTGGGCTTTATACCTCGTTCGGTTTTTGCTCGGTCGGTAAGCGAACTACAAAGGCTTCCCGTTAAGGCGGTTCTTTCCATGGTTTCAAGCCATTATGTTATTGGTTTCTTAGGTCTTTTTGGCTTTTTGGTTCTTTTTCTTAAAAATCCAAGGGTCCTTTTGATCTCCCCCTTATTTTTACTTGGTTTGATGAGCCTTTTTGGAGCGAGGCGTTTTATGATCTGGCTTGGGCCCTTTATTGGGCTTGGCCTTGGGGTGTTACTTCAGTATTGCTTTGAGGTCTTAAAGGGAAGGTTAAAATTTAATCCCGTACCCATAAAGGTGGCTTTATTGATCTTATTGTTTCTTTCAAGCGTTTCCCCTAAAAGTCTGACTTTTGTTCCCCTTTGTCCCTACGGGAGGCCCCTTTTGGAAGGAATAAAGGAGCTTGAAAGGATAACTCCGGAAGAAAGTTTCATATGGTCCTGGTGGGATTACGGTTATGTTATCTCCCTTGTGGCCAAAAGGCCCGTTTATCATGATGGAGGCAGCTGGGGAGGGCCAAAGAGCATTCTTGTGGCAAGGTCCCTGGCCTTAGATGACCCTCAAAAGGCTTATAACATCATAAACGGTACCACCTCCCTTGGGGAAGAGGGGATAAGGGAGCTTCTTGAAAAGGGAGAGAGTCCCTCTTCCATCATAAGGGATATGGAGGATGGGTTTTACAATAAGGAGTTGAAGAGGAAGGTTTATTTTCTTTTGACGGGGGATGATATAAGTAAGTTTTTCTGGATCTCCTTTTTTGGAACTTGGGATCCCGAAAAAGAAAAAGGAGAGCATCTTTTTTACTTTCCCCTTGGGTTGTGTGAGATTGGTGAAGAAAGGATAAGGTGTCAAAATGGGATTTTTGAGCTTAGAAAAGGGGTCTTACAATTAAGGGGTGGGGATGTTATTAAGGTAGGAAGGGTCAGGATGGTTGAACTTGATGGTAAGGATTTCCCTCAAAAAAAGAAAAACCTAAAAGAGGGGGATGGGTTTTTCATTATTTTGGTGAAAAAGAAAGACCGTCTTTTTGGATGGGTGGGTCATCCTAAACTCGAAAGCACCATGTTCCAAAGGCTTTTCTTTGAGGAAAGTGAACTTGGGAACTTCAAGCTTGTTTTTTCCAATTTCCCTTATCTTCGGGTTTTTGAAGTAACTGAAAGGAGATGAGGGGCCTTTTTATACTCTTCCTTCTTTTTCTTTTTCCCCTTTTAGGCTTTTCCCTTGAGGGAGAGGTCATAGAGGTTTTTGATGGCGATACCATATTGGTTTTAAGTGATGGAGAAGAGGTAAAGGTGAGGCTTTATTGTATAGATGCCCCTGAGCTTTTACAACCCTATGGAAGGACTGCCAAGGATTTTTTATCGAGGCTCCTTTTGGGGAAAAATGTGAAGGTAAAAGAGAGAGGAACTGACCAGTATGGGCGAGTTTTGGGAGAGGTATTTCTTAATGGGGGGATTTCGGTTAATGAAGAACTTGTAAAAAGCGGAATGGCCTGGGTTTACAAAAAATACTGTAAGATTCCTTCTTATTTCGCCTTAGAAAAAACGGCAAGGGAAAATAGAGTTGGCTTATGGGAAGACGAAAACCCCATTCCCCCTTGGGAATACCGGAAGAAGGAGAGGGAGAGGGGGATTGAGCTGGGAAACACTTATTTCCTTTTGGTCCTTTTGCTTTTAGTCCTTTTTCTAAGCCTGACCTGGAAAAAGGGAAGAAAGAGAAGAAGATAGCTTGACAAACGCCTTTCTTATGGCATTAAATGAGATAGATGAGACAAAGGGATTCTCCAGAAGTTTGAATTGAGTTAAAATTTTGAAAACTTTAAACCTTTAAAGGAGGGTAAAGGATGGAGGTTTTAAAAGTTTTAAAGAAAAGGGTGAAGGCGAAAAAGGGTTTTACGCTAATTGAGTTGATGATCGTTGTGGCCATTTTGGGTATTTTGGCCGCCATAGCCATTCCCACCTATATGGACTATACGAAAAGGGCAAAGGTGAGTGAGGCGGTGAGCTTGCTTTCGGGAGTGGCAAATGCCATGGCAGAATATCATTCGTCATTGGGAGTATTTACAAATAATTTAAGCGATATAGGAGGAAACAAAACAAGTAGATATGTAACAAATATGAGTGCAGATAATACTACTAATAGTAATTATGTTATTATAAATGCAACACTTGATAAGATCGGACCTGGTGTTAATGGCCATTGGCTCGCACTTTACGTGATTTATAGAAGTGCTAATGAAACTTATGAAAAATGTTGGAGTTGGAATATGAGTAATAAATATGTTCCTTCAAGCCTTAGGGATAAGCAGGTGAACTCTACTTGCAACTTACCAACATAAACTTTTTAACCCAAGGCCTGGAACCCAAAAAGGTTCCAGGCCTTTTAAAATGGATATGAAGAAGGGTTTGACTTTACTTGAAGTGATGATTGTTGTTGCCATAATTGGGATTTTGGCGGCAATTGCCATTCCTTCTTATCTGAAGTATGTGAAAAAGGCAAGAAGAGCTGAGGCTTTTAATGCCTTAATGACCATTCATGCGGCTCAAGAGATGTATAAGGCAGAGCACGGGGTT
>CAYZRR010000134.1:0-3508 GCA_964480925.1 uncultured Thermodesulfobacteriota bacterium | reverse complement strand
CGTTTCAACGCGCTTCCGTTTTTCGAAAAGATGGCCCTTGTTTTAAGTTTGCGCCGAAAGGACCGGGAAAAGCTCATCTTGCTCTCAACCGAGCCCCAAAGGCTTGTTCAAAGTATGCCAGAGGAGGAGTTTTATTTCACGGTAAAAGAAATCGGCGAAGAGGATGCCCTTGCCCTTTTAGAATTGGCTTCTCCTCAGCAGATCGCTTTTTGTATGGATTTAGAGGTATGGAAAAAAAACCGGCTCAAACCTCAGAAGATGCTCAAGTGGATAGAGCTTCTTATGGATTGTGGAGAGGAAAAGGTCATTCACATTTTGAGAAATCTCGATTATGAGCTTCTTGTGACTTTCCTCAAGAGGTATCTTAAGGTTTATAAACCCGATTCCCCCATCGAGGAGGTGGAGTTGGATCTCGATCTTTTTACCCTTGATCATAACTATTACATCCACATCCGCTTCCGCCGAGCCGAAGAGATTCTGGAAAGGTTTCTGGATACAATTTTCCGATGGGATCAAGGTCTTTATCGAGACCTTTTAGAAGGGGTCATATGGGAGGTACCTGGTGAGGTAGAAGAGCTTGCCCGAAGGTGGCGTCAGGGAAGGCTTGCGGACCGGGGTTTCCCCGAATGGGAAGAGGCTATGGAAATATACCGCTTCGTTAAACCCGAGCTTATAAGGATTGAAAATGGCATAAAGGACCGCTATGGCCCCGATGACCAGATGAAACAATGGGAGGCAGTAGGTTCGAACTTTTATCTTTTGCCACTTCCGGGGGATTCCTTTTTAAAGGAGGTCCTTGACGAAGCTTCCAAAAAGGGATTTGGATGGATTCGGGGAGAATTGGTTTATTTGTGCAACAAAGCCATTGTGGCCGATGGGGTCGACCCTTCAGATCTTGAGGCGGTTAAGGCATTGCTCCTAAGGGTATACGACTACCTTAACCTGGGCTTAAGTTATCTTTCGGGAGGGGATTTGGAGGAAGCTTTAAGGGCGGTGAGGAAGCTTTACCTGAAGGAAATATTTCAAGTGGGATTCAGTCTCACCTTCCGGCTTCATCTGAGACTTCAAAAGATCTTGGAAGAAAGCCCTTGGTTTTTTGGCGAAAAGAAAAGGCTCTCGCTCCTTGATCCACCCTTGAGGGAGTTTGCTCAAGGCCTTTTGAACAAAAAGCCCTTGTTTTACGAGGGGATAATTAACCGGTCAAGCACAAATTATCGGACCTTTAAAAACCTGGAGGAAGTCCAGTTGGCCGAAGAGATGCTCGAAAAAATAGAGGCTATCTCCGAGCTTCACAGCAAGATATACGGATGGGATCCCCCAGAGATAGTGAGCATGGACTTCAAGGGGTGTTACCCCTCGGATTTTTATGATCTCACCTTCCATACCCTTACCCTTACCGCTTTAGCCCAAAACGAGCTTGGGGAAGGATTTAGGTTTAAACCCCTTAAGATATCTCAACTTTTGGCATTTCTTCGGGAAGTCTTTGAAATTCGAAACAACAGGACCTCTTTTTTAAAGACCGATTTCCTCCAAACGGCAAAGGCCTTTTTTGACGATTTAACAAGGACCGTTGAAATCAAAAAGAAAAAGTTAATGGAAGACTTCTTAATGGAAGCGCTTAAAGACTTCGAACATGAATATAGTGACCTTGATCTCTCCGGTGGTCTTGATCCGAGATTTTTAAGGCTCTTCCTTTTAAAGGGAGAATGAACCCAGAAGAACTCATAGAGGCCGCAAATGATCTAAGGTGGTTGCTCTCGCACGGGTATCCAAAGGAAGCATCTTTAACACTTGTGGGAAATAAGTTTGCCTTGCCAAAACCATTAAGAGAGGTCCTAAGAAGAGGCGTTTTACCCCAAGAGGTAGCCGATTCTAGAAAAGCCAAAAGAGTTGGACCTTCAGCTTTAAGGGGAAATAGGGTGGGCCTTGATGGACATAACGTCTTAATAACTCTTTCCAGTGCCCTCAGGGGGGAGGTAGTCCTTTTGGCCGATGATGGGTTTATAAGGGACATAGCAGGGGTATCGGCTTCTTTTAAAGTTGACGAAAATGGGCAAAGGGCAATAAAACTTATCCTTGAGACGCTCAAGGAACTCCAAGTAGAAGAAGTTCTCTTTTTGCTCGATGCCCCGATGAGCCACAGTAGAGAACTGGCCAAAAGGATAAAAGAAGAGCTTAAAAACCTTGGACTTGAAGGGTCCTGTGAGGCTTTAATTAATCCCGAAAAGGTGCTCGAAGAATTTGAGGGAATTGTATGTACTGCCGATGGTCACCTCATAGATAAGGCCAAAAGGGTTTTTGATCTGGCAGGGCATATCATATTGGAGAAAAAACTATGTTCGGTAATCAACTTGAAAGCTTAAAAGAAGAAGTCCCCCGCAGGATCGAGGCTTTAAGATCGTTAATGTCTGAAAACAAAATAGAAGCAGTTTTGATCCTTCAAAGGGTTGATCTTTATTATTTCACTGCCACTGCTCAGGAAGGTGCTTTGTATATAGATAAAAAACGGGAAATGTTTTTCATTAAAAAATATGCTCCTCGAGCAAGTGAGGAATCGCCTTTAGATGTCATTGAAATTTCTTCTCTAAAGGAGATCCCCTCTTTTCTTCCCCAAAAGCCCAAGCTTTTAGGGCTTGAACTTGATGTGGTTCCAGCGGAGTTATTTTTCGAACTTAAACGGATCTTTCCTCAAGCGGAATTTAAAAACGTAAGTCCTTTGATACTCAAACTGAGGATGGTAAAGTCTCCATGTGAGATAGAACTCATTAAGGAAGCTGCTCAAATTGCGTCTTTTGCTTTGGAAAAAGTCCCCCATATTTTAAAAGAGGGGATGAGCGAACTTGAGCTTGCGGGAGAACTTTTGAGATTGATAATGCCAAAGGGGCATCAGGAATATATAAGGATGAGAGGCTTTAATCGTGAAGCCCATAGTTGGCACGTTATAAGTGGAAAAAGCGGAACCATTCTGAGTCATATAGATGCCCCTATGGGCGGATTTGGGCCGTCTCCGGCCTATCCGATGGGGGCGAGTTTAAAACCCATAGGGAAAAACGAAGTGGTCCTTGTGGACTTATCCACTTGCTTTTGGGGCTATCATTCGGATCAGACCCGTTGTTTCTCCATAGGTAAATTACCGGAACTTTTAAAAAGGGGTTACGAGGTGTGTCGGAAAATAGCGAATGTATTGGCCAAAGAGGCAAGACCTGGGGGCTCCGCCCAGTGGTTTTATAAGAGGGCAAAAAGTATAGCCGAAGAGGAGGGCTTCGGGGACTATTTTCTCGGCCCAAAACCTTACCAGACCAAATTCGTGGGACACGGTATAGGTTTAGAAATAAGCGAACCCCCCTTTTTGGCCTTAGGTCACGATTACCCTATCCAGGAAGGAATGACCCTCTCTATTGAACCCAAAATGGTATTCCCCGATCTTGGAGCCGTAGGGATTGAAAATACTTATTTGGTTAGCTCCGAAGGCCTTGTACCCCTTACCTCAGCTAAAGAAGACCTTATA
>CAYZRR010000133.1:0-8780 GCA_964480925.1 uncultured Thermodesulfobacteriota bacterium | reverse complement strand
CTTTTACTTCCCAGTATGTTAAGGGAAGTTTTTCCTGAAGCTAAAATAGGGTTTTTCTTACACATACCCTTTCCACCTCCGGAGGTCTTTGGTCAATTGCCCTGGAGGCGTGAGTTATTGGAGGGGATTCTTGGGGCAGATTTAATAGGCTTCCACACTCATGAATACACCATAAACTTCTTAAGAAGCCTTACAAAAGTATTTGGAACAGATCACTTTATGGGGGAGTTCGTCTATCAGGACAGAATAATTAAGGCAGACACCTTTCCCATGGGCATAGACTTTGAGCTTTTCAACTCCCTGGATTCCTCTGACCAAAAGGTCGAGGAAATAAGGAAAACCTTGGGGAATAAAAAGATCGTGTTTTCCGTTGATCGACTTGACTACACAAAAGGCATATACAACAGGCTTTTGGCCTTTGAGGATTTTTTGCTGAGACGACAAGATTGGCATGGAAGAGTGGTACTTATCCTAAATTTAGTCCCTTCCAGGGAACACGTAGAGCATTATCAAAGAATGAAGAACCAAATAGAACAAAAGGTAGCTCAAATAAACGGAAGGTTCGGTTCGATCGAATGGGTACCCATTCTTTATCACTATACATCCCTTCCTACTGAGGACTTGGTGGCATATTACCGGGCAAGTGATGTGCTTTTAGTAACTCCTATAAAGGATGGGATGAACCTCATAGCCAAGGAGTTTGTAGCTTCAAGAAAAGACCTAAGAGGAGTTCTAATCCTTTCGGAGTTTGCGGGAAGTAGCAAAGAGCTTGGCGAAGCCGTAATGGTTAACCCTAATTCGATAGAAGAGCTTTCAAGGGCAATAGAGACAGCCCTTGAGATGCCCCCTGAAGAGCAGGAAAGCAGGTTAAGGCCTATGCAGGAAAGACTTAGAAGGTATCATGTGCTTAAATGGGGGAATGACTTCTTGGAGGCCCTTAAAGCCGTAGTATCTAAAAAGAACACTTTAAAGACCAAAGAACTTAACGCAAAACTTCGAAGAAAGCTGAAAGAAGCCTTTAAAGAAGCAAACAAAAGGGTGCTTTTTTTGGATTACGATGGCACACTGGTCCCCTTGGCAAAAAAGCCTTATCTGGCGGTACCTACTCAGGAGATTAAAAACATACTCCGAAGACTGGGTGAATTTGAAAATACAAAGGTGGTCTTAATATCCGGAAGGAAGAAAGAACAGTTAGGAAAGTGGTTCGGAGATCTTCCTTTAATACTTGTTGCCGAACATGGGTGTTGGATAAAGGAACCCCAAGGAGAATGGACGGCAAGGTGTGTGGCAAACACCGAGATTATGGAAAAAGTCAGAGCTATAATGGAGCTTTACGTGGATAGACTTCCCCAATCCTTGGTAGAAGAAAAGGATTTTACCTTAGCTTTCCACTACCGGAACTCGGATCCGGAGATGGCTTCTATGAGAGTCAAAGAGCTCATGGATGAGCTCAGTGCCCTTATAGCCAATACCGATTACACCATCTTAGTAGGGAACAAAGTCCTTGAGGTTCGCCCCGCTGGCATAAATAAAGGGACAACTGCTCTTTATTTGCTTGATGAATGTGACTTCGTATTTGCTATAGGTGATGATATTACTGACGAGGAGATGTTTAAGGCCCTTCCGCCAAAGGCCATAACCGTCAAAGTGGGGGTAACCCCTTCTTTTGCCAGTTATTACGTCTCTTCTCAAAATGAAGCTTTAAATGTATTAAAAACTTTACTGGAAGATGGTATTTAAGTTCAAAACGGAAACATGGGTGCGCGTATATACTGGAATAAAAGCGGAAAACCTTCAGGAGTTTATAGAAGGCCTGAAGATAGTCCCTCCGGGGAGCCTCCTTTACCACTTTTACATAAATCTATTTAACTACCACAACCTCCCTACCGAATACCCTAACAGCTTTGCCCATTGGCTTGCCACTAATGGCTACGAACCTCTGGCCGCAAAGCTTTCGATAATAGACCCAACGCGTTACTATGATCTTGAAAAGTTAAGAGAGGATCTATTGAAAAATCTCTCTGAATATGAGGGAGAAACAAAAACTTGTTCTAGACCTTTTTACTTTTTAAACATTCATAGATATGTATTGGACACAGGGAGAATTGCGGAGGATTTTGACCAATTTATAGAAGGAATAGAAAAATCAAGTATATCCTCCCTTTTTTATCACCTTATAACCTGCCGAATAGATAAAAGAACCCTTATAAACGACTACTCCGAATGGCTGGTTCAACAAGGCTATGCCAAAAAAGCGGAAGTTATAGATTCCATAGATTTATACGTGCTAAACCTTTATGAGGTAAAAAAAGCCATATTGGAAATTCTTAGGAGATGATAAGGCTTGAGGATTATGAAAAAATCGTGGGTACTGAAACCATTGAAGAACTCTTTTTACTTGCCCAACGCTTAAAGGGCATAAAGGTTTTACACATAAATTCCACCAAGGAAGGTGGAGGAGTAGCCGAGATCCTCTCAAGGCTTGTACCTCTAAAAAATGCCTTGGGAATAAAAACCGACTGGGAAGTCTTTGAAGGATCGGAAGAGTTTTTCCGCTTTACTAAGAAACTTCACAATATGCTCCATGTAAAAGGCTCTTCCACTATAGAGAGTCAGGAGGTAATTACTTACCTTAGGGAAACCTACGATAACTTAAACAGGTTAAAAACGCAGAATTACGATGTAGTTTTCGTCCATGATCCACAGCCTATGGGAATGGTTATAAATAAACAGAAACATCAAAAGTGGGTATGGCGTTCTCACATAGACACCTCGGATCCAGATCCAAAAGCATGGGATTTTATTGGGCTTTTCATAAACTCATATGACGCTGCGATTTTCCACATTCCGGATTTCGTCTATCACAACCTTAAGATTCCCGCTTACATAATACCCCCTTCTATAGATCCATTACATCCTAAAAACGTGGAACTGGATTGGGAGTTTGTAGTTCAGACCGTCTCAAAATTCGGCGTAGATCCGGAAAAACCCGTACTCTTACAAGTATCGAGGTTTGATAGGCTTAAAAACCTTATGGGTGTATATAGGGCGTATAAAATAGTAAAAAGTAGATACAATTGCCAACTTGTATTGGTGGGCTCTTATGCAAGTGATGACCCAGAGGGAGAGGAAGTTTATAAGGAAATTCTAAACTCCACCTCCGATGACAATGACGTTTTGGTGCTCAATCTTCCCCCTGACAGCCACCTTGAGATAAACAGTTTCCAACGCTTTGCTACTGTAGTGTTCCAGCTTTCAATAAGAGAAGGCTTTGGGCTTGTGGTAAGTGAGGCCATGTGGAAGGGAAAACCCGTCATAGGGAGTAACGTGGGGGGCATAAAAAGGCAAGTCCTCAATGGCCTAACCGGCTTTTTGGTAACCTCCCCGGAAGATGCTGCTTATAGGGCAAGACAGTTTCTGGCCGACCAACAGCTTCGAGAAAAGATGGGTTTTTATGCCAAAGAGAGGGTAAAACACCGTTATTTGATAACAAGACATTTGAAGGACTACTTAACACTTATAATGTGTTTAACCCTTGGATATTGTTAATGATTGGCAGAATATTCACCCTTGTGGTTTAATATAAAATCATGCTCGATCTCAAGACCTTGAGGAAAAATCTTCCGTATGTGAAGGAACGTTTGGCTTTAAGGGGAGTTCAGATAAATTGGGATTACTTTGAGAAAATAGACGCCGAACGCCTAAAGCTAATAGAGAAAGTTGAATCCTTAAGAAGGCAACTGAACGAAATTTCCGAGGAAATACCCTTAAAAAAGCGAAAAGGCGAGAACACCACCGAACTTCTTTCCCAACTTCGGGAGCTTTCTAAAACGCTTAAAAACCTTGAACAAAGCTTAAAGGAAAAGGAAGAGGAACTCCGGGCTTTCTTGTTGCGAATACCTAACTTACCCCATGAGTCGGTCCCAGTAGGTGAGGGACCTGAGGACAACCGCGAGGTGAGGAAATGGGGTGAACCCCCTAAGTTTGACTTCGAACCAAAACCCCATTGGGAGATAGGAGAAAGATTGGAAATCCTTGATTTTTCTCGAGGAGCGAAACTCGCAGGATCCCGTTTTACCCTTTACCGGGGGGTTGGGGCGTTGCTTGAAAGGGCTTTGATAAACTTCATGCTTGACCTTCACATAAGGGAACACGGTTACATTGAGGTACTTCCTCCCTTTTTGGTCAAAAGGGAGGTGATGGAGGGAACAGGCCAACTTCCCAAGTTTGAAGAGGACCTTTTCAAGATCGAAGGGCTGGAGCTATTTTTGATCCCCACTGCCGAAGTTCCCGTAACCAACATCCACCGCGAGGAGATCCTTGACGAAAAGGACTTGCCCTTAAAGTACGTTTCCTACACGCCTTGTTTCCGGAAAGAGGCGGGTTCTTACGGTAAAGACGTAAGGGGTATTATACGACAGCATCAATTCAATAAGGTTGAGCTTGTGAAAATCACAACCCCTGAGACTTCTTACGAGGAATTGGAATCCATGGTCCGGGATGCGGAGGAGGTCTTGAGAAGACTTGGCCTTCATTATCGGGTTGTGGAACTTTGTACGGGCGATCTTGGTTTTTCGGCGGCCAAAACCTATGATCTTGAGGTTTGGCTTCCTGGACTCGGGGAGTATAAGGAGATAAGCTCCCTCAGCAACTGCGAGGATTTCCAGTCAAGAAGGGCCCAGATAAGGTTTCGTCGCCAGGGAAGAAAGAGCACCGAATTGGTCCATACCCTTAACGGTTCGGGGCTTGCGGTGGGAAGGACAGTTGTGGCCATCTTAGAAAACTATCAACAGGAAGATGGTAGCGTCCTCATCCCCGAAGCCCTAAGGCCCTATATGTATGGCATTGAAAGGATAACTCCTCCAAAATAAAATCTTCTATAGGAAATAGGAGGGATGGCCGAGTGGACGAAGGCGGCGGCCTTGAAAGCCGCAGACCCTCTCCGAGGGTCCGGGGGTTCGAATCCCTCTCCCTCCGCCATTTTCCTTATTTGACTTAAGAACTTTGTTTGTTTAATAATCTTCAGAAATGACAGACGTTTCCTTTGGCAGAATAGAAAGGCTTCCTCCTTATCTTTTTGCCGAAATCGACCAGATGAAGCTTGAGGCCAGGCGAAGGGGGGAAGATATCATTGACCTGGGGATGGGCAACCCCGACCTTCCTACTCCACCGCCTGTGGTGGAAAAGCTCATAGAAGCAGCTCAGAACCCCAAAAATCATCGCTATTCGGCCTCAAGGGGGATCTATAAGCTTCGAGTTGAGATCAGCAACTGGTACAAAAGGCATTACGATGTGGATATCGATCCTGATACTGAGGCCATTGTGACCATAGGTTCAAAGGAAGGACTTTCTCATCTTATTCTTGCCATGATAGAACCGGGCGATGTGGTGCTTGTGCCAAATCCCGCCTATCCCATTCATACTTATGCGGTCATTATCGCGGGAGGAGATCTGAGGAGTGTGCCCTTGGGGGAAAATGAAGAGGAGCTTCTGGAGAGACTCACAGATGCGCTTAAACTGGGTTGGCCAAGACCGAAGCTTCTTATACTCAATTTCCCCAATAACCCTACAACTAAAACCGTGAGCCTTGATTTCTTCAAAAAGGTCGTTGAATTCGCGAGGGAGAATCAGATCTTTCTCATTCACGATCTGGCTTATGCGGATTTGGTTTTTGATGGCTATAAGGCGCCGAGCATCCTTCAAGTTCCTGAGGCTAAAGAGGTGGCAGTGGAGTTTTATACCTTATCGAAGGGCTACAATATGGCAGGTTGGAGGGTGGGTTTTGCGGTCGGCAACACGAAGATGATCCACGCCCTTGCCCGTTTGAAGAGCTATTTCGATTACGGGATCTTTCAACCCATTCAGATAGCTGCCATTATCGCCTTGAGGAATGGAGATCCGTATGTGGAAAAAACCCGATGCATTTACCAATCCCGAAGGGACGTTCTGGTGGAAGGTTTATGTCGGATAGGTTGGAAGGTAGAAAAACCAAAAGCCACCATGTTCGTATGGGCCCCTATTCCCGAACCGTTTCGAAAGATGGGGTCTTTAGAGTTCAGTAAACTCCTCCTTCAAGAGGCAAAGGTAGCCGTATCACCTGGTATAGGGTTTGGAGAATACGGGGAAGGGTACGTGAGGTTCGCCCTTGTAGAAAATGAGCACCGCATAAAACAGGCCATAAGGGGCATAAGGAGGTTGTTTTGGAAATGGGGCTTGGTATCGGACTGATAGGCTTTGGGACCGTTGGAAGCGGTGTAGTTAAACTGCTTTTACAAAACAAGGATTTAATCGAAAAACGGCTAGGGAAACCCCTTCTTTTGAGAAAAATAGCCGACCTTGACCTGGAAAGGGACCGAGGAGTGAAGGTTCCTCGAGAGATCCTTACTCGAGAAGCCCTTGAAGTCATCGAAGATCCCCGGGTTCAAGTGGTGATCGAACTAATAGGAGGGATCGAGCCCGCTAAGACCTATATTCTTAAGGCGTTGGAACTGGGTAAACCGGTTGTAACGGCCAATAAAGCCCTTTTGGCCCTTCACGGGAAGGAGATCTTTGAAAAAGCAAGGGAGAAAAACCTTTCCATTGGATTTGAGGCAAGCGTAGGAGGAGGTATTCCTATCATAAAGGCGGTTAAAGAGGGTCTTGTGGGAAATCGGGTTAAGGCCATTTTTGGGATACTTAATGGGACCTCCAATTTTATCCTGACTAAAATGAGTGATGAGGCCTTGAGTTATGAGGAGGCTTTGAAAAGGGCTCAAAAACTCGGTTACGCAGAGGCTGATCCAAGCTTAGACGTGGAAGGCCTTGATGCAGCTCACAAATTGGTCCTTCTCGCCTCTTTGGCTTTTGGGGAGTGGATTGATTTTAAAAACGTTTATGTGGAGGGTATAACCCGAATTAGCCCTCTTGATATTCAGTTCGCCTATGAGTTCGGTTATAAGGTTAAGCTTTTGGCAATAGCCAAAGAAGATCATGATGGGCTCCAACTCAGGGTTCATCCTACTTTAATTCCCAAAGGACACCTTCTTTCCCAGGTGAATGGGGTCTTTAATGCCGTTTATGTGATAGGAGACGCAGTGGGGCCTCTTCTCTTTTATGGACAAGGAGCAGGATCCTTACCTACGGCAAGCGCCGTGTTAAGCGATTTGGGAGACCTTTTGCGAGGAAACACCAAACTTCCCATCTTATCTCCCCCCTCCTTGAGGATAAAGGGGATGGAGGAGATAAGATGCGTTTACTACTTGCGCTTTTCGGCCATCGATCGGCCTGGGGTCCTTTCCAAGATATCTGGCATCTTGGGGGATAACGACATAAGCATCGCTTCGGTGATCCAGAAGGGGCAAACCCGTAAAGGAGCGGTTCCCATTGTGATGATGACCCACGAAGCGGTGGAGCGCAACATACGGCGGGCCCTCGAGGCAATCGATGCCCTTCCTATCATAAAGGATTCAACGAAACTCATCCGCGTTGAATCTCTCGAATTTTGATCTCATCGCCTTTATTTATATACCCTTTCCCCACGGGGTCAATACCTGAAATTTGACTGTAAAAAAGAGTTCTCTAACATTAAACTTAGAGGGTTAAGATGAAAAAAGTTGGGGTTTTCTTCCATCCCATAATGGCTTCTTTTAATTGGCCCATTATAGGCAACAAATACGAGCGCTTCCCGCAAATAATGGGGGATCTTCTTCATAACGAAAACGTCTCCCTTTTCGAATCCCCTTTTGCCCCTGAGGAGATCCTTTTAGCTTGTCACTCCCCCTCTTACCTTGAAGGGGTTAAAAAGAGCTGGTATTGGGAAGGGGCCTCAAGGTCGGTGGGAGGTTGTCTTTTAGCCGCCCAAAAGATAATGGAAGGAGAAATCAAAAGGGCCCTCGTTTTCACGGTTGCTGCAGGACATCATGCTTCAAGGGACTTTGGGTGGGGAGGAACTTACCTTTCCTGTAGCGGTCCCACAGTTTATCTTCTCCGCCAAAAAGGATTGGCCCAAAAAATAGCCATACTTGATACGGATTGCCACCACGGGGATGGGACAAGGAGCTTTTTTGTAAATGATCCCCAAGTCCTTCACGTTTGTTTTTGCCATATGGATTACACAAGCCCCGATGACACCAAAGTAGATCGGGCGGTTCCCTATGGGGTAGGTGATGAGAGGTATCTTCAGATGGTCAAAGGAGAATTTTGCGAAAGGGTCAAAAGTTTCCAACCCGATTTAATCTTTCACAACTTTGGCCATGACACTTGTGAAGGCGACTATGGTGATAAGGGGTTGAGCGTGGAGTTCTTCGGGAGACTGGCTGAACTTGTAAAGGATCTTTCCGAGGAGGTGTGTGAAGGCCGTTACATGGTTATAACTCACGGTGGTTATCTACGGGAAGTAGCCGAGAAGGTTTTTCGGGACGTTTTGGAAGTGCTTTTAAAATGAGAATTTATGCCGTAATACTTTCAGCTGGCCAAGGTGAAAGGCTTAATGAGAAATTGCCAAAGGGCTTCATACAGTTTGAAGGGAAGCCCCTTTTTCTTTGGTCCCTTGAGGCCTTTGATCAAACGGAAGAAATCCAAGGGGGAGTATTGGTCGTTCCGGAGAATTGGGAAGAGGAGGCCAAGAGATACTTGGTAAATCTAAAAAAAGAAGGGCTCACCCCAAAAGGAGGCCCCCCCCGCCAGGACCCCTCCTTTTCAGCCCTTTTGGCCCTTGAAGCCTTAAAGCCTGAATATGTCCTTATTCACGATGGAGCAAGGCCATTCCTCAGAAAAGACCTCATCAAAAGGCTTCTTCTCGA
>CAYZRR010000132.1:0-5378 GCA_964480925.1 uncultured Thermodesulfobacteriota bacterium | reverse complement strand
AGGAGGTTAGAGATGAGGAAGAGTATAGCGATTTTATTGGGTATTATGTGTATGGTTACATCCTCTGTTTTTGGAAAAGAGATACGCTTGAAACTTGCTAATTACTTGCCTCCTACTTCGCCTCAATCGGTGGTAATAGATGAGTTTTGTAAAGAGGTGGAGAAGCGGACTGGCGGCAGAATAAAAATAGATCATTATACGGGTGGTTCACTCCTAAAGCCTTCCGCTGTTTTTGAAGGCGTGATAAATCGAGTTGCGGATATAGGATATTCGCACGTTTACTATACTCCTGGTAAAATGCCAGTTACTGAAGTGGCAGGTCTTCCTTTAGGATATCCAAGTGTATGGGTAAGTAGCCATGTCCTCTGGGATTTCTATCAAGAATTTAGACCTAAAGAGTTTGAGCCAGTAAGGGTCCTTTGGATGCAGACTTCTTCTCCAAGTGCAGTTCTTACCACTAAGAAACCAGTTCAGAAACTTGAGGACCTCAAGGGACTTACCCTTAGGGCTCCAGGATTGGCAGGTGAGGTAGTTAAGGCCCTTGGGGCTACTCCTGCTCCTACTCCCATGCCCGAGGTATATGATGCGCTTCAAAAAGGCGTGCTGGATGGGGATGTTTCTAATTTTGAGACACTTCGATCATTCCGTTTGGGAGAGGTGGTTAGGCATGTTACTTCCATTTGGCAAGTAAACCATCCTTTTCCTTTTTACTTAATTATGAATAAACAGAGCTATGAGCAGATCCCGTCAGATTTAAGGACAATATTTGATCAAGTGGTGGGTGAGTATTTGGAGATATTCATACTCCGATGGAATGCCAACGAATTCGAGGGGATGAAATTTGCCAAAGAGAAAGGGGTAAAATTTTATTCTCTTTCTCCGACAGAGGCCCAGAGATGGGTCGAGGCAGTTAAACCGGTTATAGACGTTTATGTAAAGAGAATGGTAGAGAAAGGCTTCAGTGAAAAAGAAGTTCGAGGATGGATAGAGTTTATCAAAAAGAGAATAGACTACTGGTCAAAAAAGCAAATAGAATTACGCATTTCTTCTCCCAGTGGTTCAGATGAAATAAGGCCGGAAAACCTGTTAATAGTTAAATAATATTCCAAATAATACTCCCAAGCCCAGAAAATTCTTCTGGGCTTGGGAGCTGGGGATTAAAAATGAAGGTCATAGATAAACTCAACCAAAAGCTTTGCAATTATTTGGAAAATATAGCTTCAGTAGCGATTTTGCTTATAATGTTTATAACTTGTGTCGATGTTGTAGGAGCAAAGATATTCAAATGGCGTCTTTTAGGTGCTATTGATATTGTTATGCTTTCGCAGATAATAGCAATTTCTTTTTCTGGTGGTACTACTTTATTACTCGGAAAACATATTTCTGTAGTGTTTTTGATAGAAAAAATGCCGCTCAAAATTAGAAGAACGATTAGTGCAGTTGTGTCGTTTATTTTAGTTTTGTTTATAATAATACTCATATGGAGATTATCAATTTTAACCGTTAATTTCCTCAAAAGTGGGGAGCATAGTGCTACAGCGTATATTCCGTATTATCCATTTACGTTAGCGATGGGTATAGGGTTTATTCCCTTTTTACTCACGTTTTTTCTTCGGTTTATAAAAGAATTGAGAAAAGGGGAAGGCGATGGATCCGGTTAGCTTAGGTATCGTAGGGATTTTTGTTTTAGTTTTTCTTTTTTTATTAGGAATGCCCATAGCGTTTTCTATGGCTATTGTAGGGTTTGTAGGTTTTGCGTTATTAACAGATTTAAATGCCGCTTTTACGATGTTACCTCGTGATTTTTTTGAGGAGTTTTCTTCGTATCCATTAAGTGTTATTCCGATGTTTATACTAATGGGAACTTTCGCTTCTGCTTCGGGAATTAGTAAAAGATTATATGATACAGCTCATGCGTGGTTGGGGCATTGGAGAGGAGGATTAGCCATTGCGACAATTTTTGCGTGTGCTGGATTTGGAGCTATATGTGGTTCAAGCACAGCTACTGCTGCTGCGATGGGTCAAATAGCTCTTCCAGAGATGAGACGTTATAATTATGAAGATTCTTTTGCAACAGGCACGGTAGCTGCAGGTGGGACGCTTGGGATATTGATACCTCCGAGTACGGTTATGATTATTTATGGTATTTTAACTGAACAATCTATCGGAAAACTTTTTATAGCAGGGATCATACCCGGTATCTTACTAAGTGTTTTTTTTGCCTTTACTGCTTACTTGGTCTCCAAACTTCAGCCTGATATTGCTCCGGTTACTCAACCCTTACCGTTGAAAGAACGCATAAAGAGGCTTTCTGGCATATTGGAGATCATAATTCTTTTTTCTTTAGCGTTAGGGGGGCTATTTCTAGGTTGGTTCAGCCCTACTCAAGCAGGGGCTATTGGAGCTGCGGGGGCACTTTGTATAGGCCTGGTAAAAGGGCAACTTAAATGGGATAGTTTTGTATCGGCCTGTAAAGAGGGGCTCCGTACTTCTTGCATGGTGATCTTCATTATATCAGGAGCTACAATTTTTGGCCATTTTATGGCTGTTACCCGTATTCCTTTTTTATTAGCAGATTTTGTCGAAACTTTGCCTTTTTCTCCTTTATTCATACTTATTATCATTATGCTGATTTATTTTATAGGTGGTTTTTTCATGGATTCTATGGCTTTAATAGTTTTAACTGTTCCTATATTTTATCCTGTAGTTGTTAGACTCGGATTTGATCCAATATGGTTTGGCGTTATTATAGTTCTCTTAGGAGAAATGGGAGTATTAACCCCACCTGTTGGAGTTAACGTTTTTGTTATAAAAGCGATTGCTCAGGATGTTCCTTTAGAGAAGATATTTAAAGGCATAATTCCATTTTTAATAGCTTTAATAGTAACAGCAGCATTCATTGTTTTGATACCAGAACTTGCAACTTTTCTTCCGCGGTATTTAGTTTATTAAAATTTTTTTATAGGTTTTCTCTGCATACTTGAATTATTACTTTTAAGTTTTCAGGATTTGCCTCATCTAAACTAGATCCCGGGCTTAAGATAAAACCTCCTCCAGGAGCACAGGTGTCGATGAGTTTTTTACAGTAATATCGGACTTCTTCGGGGGTTCCGCTTATGATAAGTGAGGCTGGAACATTTCCCGCGATACAGATTTTGTCGCCAATTGTTTTTTTAGCTATTTCCATATTTGTTTTTTCGAAACGAATAAAACAAGACTTTTCAGGAAGTTCCCTGAAATACTCCAGTCTCTTTTCGAATGATCCTTCGGCAAAGATGTAAGGAATGCAACCTTCTTCTACAAGTCCTTCTATCAAATTTTTAAAAGAAGGCCAATAAAATGTGCGGAATTGAGCATCAGACATAAATTCATCACAACCTTTATGGAGCGGTATAAATACAATGGGGCTGTTGCTCAAGTTGGCTCCACGAACTCCCTGAGAAATGGCCAAAGGAGTGAGGACTTCCAAAGCCCGTTTCAATAATTCAGGTCGACGGTACATGTCAAGTAGGGCTTCCTTAGTTCCCCTTAAGGTATCGGCTATTATGTCAAAGGGTGCTTTTGTAACTCCACCAGTAAGTAAGGGGTAACCCATTGCTTTGGCTTGTTGCGAAAATTCCCTCATTTTTTGAGTCCAAAGGAGTGCCTCTCTACCTGCCCGTGAGATTTGCATTAAAGTTTCTTGAAAGACTTCACTGCCAAAAGGGACAAAAAATGAAGGATAAAGTATAATTTCCCAAAGATCAGTAAAAGGAGATAAAGTTTTAAAAGGTTCAAATATTTTGCAAGTTCTGGGAAGATAAGCTCTTAACCAAAAATCTGAGGGATTATTTATGAGCCACTGATATTCTTCTGCTTCCATATATATGTTTTCAACATATTGATAAACTGAACTCGGAGGAACGCCATGTCCAGGCCATTTGTATTGTTTAAAACCTATTAGTTCCAATATTTTTCCAAAATTAATACTACCTGGTGATATGGCATAATCAGGATCAAAATCTTCCAAGAAATTGAGGTGAACTTTTATAACTTTTTCATAATCATACATAGCTTCATAAGGTGTTAATTTATAGATATAAGGTACAAGGAAAGTGCCTGTTATAAACACTGGAACCCTATCGGGTTCTTTTCTAAAAAGAACAGCGTCAAGAAATCTGTTTAAAGAGGCCATATATTTTTCTTTTGTTTTCTCGTTTTTAAAACTGATCCCCTCAATTGATATCCATTTCTCAATTCTTTCGTTTAATTTTTTTTCACGAGACATAATTCCCCCTTTCAGTTGGTTTCCAAACGAGAAATCGAAGATTTCATATCACGTTACATCAAATTTTTAAAAAAGGCAACCTTTTAACAGTTGTAACTTTTATCCCCTTGACTGGAGTTTTGGTCATGATAAAATAAATATAAACAGTTTTTAAAAAATGACGAAGGAGGGATCGCATGAAGGGTTTAAAGTTTTTGTTAATGGTGGGGGGTCTGTTTTGGCTTTTTAAAGTTTCCGCAAATGCCATAGAGCTCACTTATGCCAACTTTTTCCCGCCGGTTCATATTCACAGTAAACTGGCTGAATCTTGGATGAAGGAGATCGAAAAAAGGACAAATGGCGCGGTGAAGTTTACCTATTTCCCTGGTGGTGCTCTTCTTAAGGGAGACCAAATATATGATGGGGTGGTTAAAGGAGTTGCGGACATTGGGATGAGCTGTTTTGCTTATACGGCAGGTCGTTTTCCAGCTATGGAAGCTATTGATTTACCTCTCGGTTACACAAGCGGACGTATGGCTACTTGGGTTATAAACGAATATTACAAAACCGTTAAACCCAAGGAGTTGGAGGCGGTAAAGGTTCTATACCTTCATGCCCATGGGCCAGGTTTACTTCACAGCAAAAAGTTGGTTCAGAAACTTGAAGATGTAAAGGGGTTGAAGATCCGTTCAACTGGTTTTAGCGCCAAAGTGGCAAATGCCTTAGGAGGCGTAGCGGTAGCCATGCCACAAGGCGAGACCTATGAGGCCCTCCAGAAAGGCGTAGTTGATGCTACCTTTAGCCCTTATGAGGTCCTTAAGGGATGGAAACAGGCAGAGGTTATAAAATATACGATTGAGTGTTATGGAGTAGGCTACACAACGGGTATGTTTGTGGTGATGAATAAAAGCAAATGGGATGTACTTCCACCTGAAGTGAAAAAGGTATTTGAAGAGGTGAGCCAACAGTGGATATCGAAACACGCTCAAGCGTGGGATGATGCTGATAAGGAAGGGAAGGAGTATAGCTTAAGCTTAGGCAATAAGGCTATTTCGCTCTCTCCTGAGGAGAACAAGAGGTGGGCTGAGGCTGCAAAGCCTGTTATAGATGAATATGTGGATGCCATTTCCAA
>CAYZRR010000131.1:0-33815 GCA_964480925.1 uncultured Thermodesulfobacteriota bacterium | reverse complement strand
TGGGTGGATACGGGCAAAAGGAGGGAGATAACTTGGAAAGAGTTCGATCGGATGGCCAATAAGTTCGCAAATGCCCTTTTAAAACGAGGGGTAGTTAAGGGTGACAAGGTCCTTCATATAATGATGAACTCCATCGATTGGCTCATCACCTATTTTGGGGTTATAAAGACGGGGGCTTGGGTTGTGCCTCTCAATTTTAGGTTCTCAAGCGAGGAGATAAAGTATTGTATAGATGTGTCGGAACCGAAGGTGGTGATCTTTGGACCGGAATTTACCGAGAGGATCGAGGCCATCAGGAGGGAATGCCCTACGGTAAAACATTATGTCTTTGTAGGAGAAGGGGATAGACCGTCCTGGGCAGAATCCTTTGAGGGGTTTGTGGAAGGGATCTCTGATAGCGAGCCTTCGGTTGAGATAAGTTACGAGGACGAAGCTGCCCTTTATTTCACCTCGGGGACAACCGGAAGGCCCAAGCCCATCCTTTTGACCCATAAAAACCTTGCGGCCTCTGCCATTTATGAGAATGTGAGACAAAAGGCGAAACACAACGATTGTTTCCTCCTCATACCTCCCCTTTACCACACGGGGGCGAAGATGCATTGGTTTGGCCATTTCATAGTGGGAGGGAAGGGGGTTTTATTGAGGGGGATTTCGCCTCAGGGAATATTTGAAGCCGTAAGTCAGGAAGGGGTTACGGTGGTTTTTCTGCTCGTCCCCTGGGCTAACGACATATTACTTGCCCTTGATTCAGGGGATCTAAAGCTTGAACACTATGATCTTTCCAGGTGGCGCTTGATGTATATTGGGGCTCAGCCCGTTCCTCCTTCGCTGGTGAAAAGGTGGAAGGAGTATTTTCCCAAAATGGCTTATAACACCGTCTATGGCTTAAGCGAAGCCACTGGTCCTGGATGCCTTTACCTTGGAGAGGAGTACGAACACAAGATAGGTTCCATAGGGCTTCCCGGTTTCAATTGGGAAGCCAGAATCGTGGACGAGACGGGTCAGCCCGTTAAGCGAGGTGAAATTGGGGAGCTGGTGGTAAGGGGTGACGGGGTGATGAAGTGCTACTATAAGAACCCCGAGGCCACCTCTCAGACCATAAGAAATGGTTGGCTTCATACGGGTGATATGGGTCGACAGGATGAGGATGGGTTCTTTTGGCTTGTGGATCGCAAGAAGGACATAATAATTGTTGGTGGTGAGAACGTATTCCCCGTTGAGGTGGAGGAGTTTCTCCACACTCATCCGAAGATAAAAGATGTGGCAGCAATTGGGTATCCTGATCCAAGGCTTGGGGAAGTGGTGGCGGTGGTGATAGAGCTTAAGCCCGGAGAGACTATGACCGAAGAGGAGGTCTTTAAGTTCTGTGAGGTTTTACCCCGATATAAGAGACCGAGGAAGGTCTTTTTCGGCAATGTGCCCCGAAACCCCACGGGCAAAATTGAGAAGCCCAAGCTAAGGCAGAAATACATTGGTACGGAAACCGCCTTTAAGATCTGATGAGCATTTAATCCGAGCGTTCTTAGAAGCTCTGAAGGAAGGAGAAAAATGCCTTGGGATTGCCTTAGGGAGAGAGGAGAGGGAGGCTTTAGGTATATACTTCTTCGAACTCTTAAAGTGGAACAACAAGAAGAACCTGACCTCTATCGATGATCCTAAGGAGGTAGCTATAAAACATTTTGTGGATTCCTTAACCCTCCTCCCTCTTCTTAAAAAGAAGGATAGAATTCTTGACATAGGAACAGGGGCAGGATTCCCGGGCCTTGTGCTTAAAGTCGTAGAAAATGACTTAAAAGTCACTTTACTTGAGGCTTCCTTTAAAAGGGTCGCCTTTTTAAAACATATAAAGAGAATCCTAAAGCTCGAAGACCTCGAGATCATTTATGGACGGGCCGAGGACCCTGGAATTTTAGAGAAGGAAAAGGAAAGTTTTTCTGTGGTGGTTTCAAGGGCCCTGGGAAGTCTGAAGGAGTTTTTGCTTTTAGCTTTTCCCTACCTTCGGAAAGGAGGAAGGGCGATCGCCATGAAAGGTCCTAAAGGTAAATTAGAACTTGAAGGGCTTGAGCTAAACCTTTTTAATCTTAAAGAAGAGTTGGAGTTTGAGCTTCCCTTTCAAATGGGGAAAAGGCTTATACTTGTTTTTGAAAAGAAGTAGACCGATGGGCAAAGTGATCGCCATAGCCAATCAGAAGGGAGGGGTTGGAAAGACCACAACGGCCGTTAATTTATCGACCTCCTTGGCTTTGGAAGGGAAAAGGGTTCTTCTCATTGACCTTGATCCCCAGGGTAATGCCACCACGGCCTTTGGCTTTGATAAGGAGAAGCTTGAAAGGACCGTCTATCATTTAATGCTCGGCCTTTCAGACTTAGGGGAGGTCATCCTAAGTACGGAGATCGATAAGCTTGAGCTTATTCCATCTAACATTCACCTGATAGGGGCTGAAGTAGAATTCATGGATCACCCGCAAAGGGAAAAAAGGCTTAAGGAAGCCCTTTATGGGAAAGTCAACATTTACGATTTCGTTTTAATAGATTGTCCTCCTTCCTTAGGCCTTTTGACCCTCAATGCGCTTGTGGCCTCGGATTCGGTGCTTGTGCCTCTTCAATGCGAATTCTACGCTATGGAAGGTCTGACTCAACTTTTAAGGACTATAAAACTCGTAAAGAAGCGTTATAATTTTAACCTTCAGATAGAAGGGATTCTTCTCACCATGTACGATGGGAGAAATAATCTCTCAAGACACATTTATAAGGAAGTGATGGAGCATTTTGGTTCGACTGTGTTTCAGACCATCATCCCTCGGAACGTGAGGCTTTCAGAAGCTCCAAGTTTCGGCAAACCGGTTCTTCTTTATGACCGGAGTTGTGTAGGCTCAAAGAGCTATTTGGAACTTGCTAAGGAGATCATGAGGAGAAATGGCGCCTAAAAAGAGTGGTCTGGGGAAAGGTTTAGAGGCCCTTTTGGGCGAAAGTTTCAATGAGGGAGAGGTCATTTTATGCGATCTTGAGTCCTTAAAGCCCAATCCCTTTCAGCCGAGAAAGTTCATGGATGAAAAGGCTATCGAGGAGCTGGCCCTCTCGATAAAGGAAAAGGGGATTTTACAGCCCATACTGGTCAGGCCGAAGGACGGAGGATTCGAGATCATAGCAGGCGAAAGGAGATGGCGAGCGGCACAAAGGGCTGGTCTTAAGAAAGTACCGGTGATAGTTAAGGAGGTATCCGATCGAGAGCTTTTGGAGCTTGCCCTCATAGAGAACTTACAACGTCAGGACTTAAACCCTCTCGAAGAGGCAGAGGCTTATAAGACCTTGATTGAGCAGTACGGCTACACCCAGGAAGAGATAGCCCAAAGGGTTGGGAAAGACCGGTCTTCGGTAGCCAATTCGCTTAGGCTCTTAAAGCTTCCCGAAGAGGTCAAGGAAGCCCTGAGGGAAGGCAAGATAACGCGAGGCCATGCTATGGCGATCCTTTCCCTTCCTTCCGAAAAGGAGCAACTTCAACTTTTAAGAGAGATCCTCAAAGGAGAGCTTTCGGTAAGGGAGAGCGAGAGCCTTTCGAGGCGCTTTAAAAAGGCCTCGCCCTCCTTTGATCCTGAGCTTGAGCTTTTTCTGGAAGATCTCCGAAGAACCCTGGAAGCTCCGGTTAAAATTCACTATCGAAAAGGGCGCGGTCGTATAGAGATAGAGTTCTTTTCCCTCGATGACTTGGAAAGGATCGTTCAAATAATCCTTAAAGGGGGAAAAGATGGGGAAGATTAAGGACCCTTCTGAGATAAATGGGTATCTTGGAAGGGAGACGAGCTTTGAAGGAAGGCTTGATTTTAAAGGGGCAGTGAGGATTGAGGGAAACTTTAAGGGAGAGATTCGGACTCCAGATCTTCTTATAATAGGAGAAGGAGGGAAGGTGGAGGGAGAGATAGAGGCAGGAACCGCTATAATCCAGGGAATCGTGGTGGGGAACCTTAAGGCCTTAAAGAAGCTTGAGCTTAGATCTTCAGCTCGGGTTAATGGTGACATAATAACGCCCATTTTGATAGTGGAAGAAGGGGCGGTTTTTATCGGTAACTGCAAAATGCAAGTCAGGGGGGATAATGGAACTCAAGGAGCTTAAAAAAAGACTTGTGGAGGTCTTTTCAAAGTACGTCCCACAAAGGATTAAGGACCTAGAAGGATGCGTTCGGGCAGCTGTGCTCGTTCCCCTTTTTTTGAAGGAGGGGTGTCTTCACGTGCTTTTGATAAAGAGGGCCGAAGACCTTCTTCATCATCCAGGGGAGATCGCTTTCCCTGGGGGTATAATAGAGCCTTCGGACCAAACTCCCCAAGAAGCGGCTTTAAGAGAAGCCTTTGAGGAAGTGGGGCTTGACCCTAAGCGGGTTGAACTTTTGGGGAAATTGGACGAAGTATTGACGACGACTAATTTCATAATAACCCCCTTTGTAGGGGTCATCCCCTATCCTTATCCCTTTAAGATCGATGGCAAAGAAACCAAGGGTCTTTTGATCCTGCCCTTGAAGGAATTCAAAAAAGAGAAGGCCACACCTGTCAATTTTCAAGGCAGGACCTTTCTTTCTTATAAAATCGGAGAAGGCTTAGTATGGGGAGCTACCGCCAAAATCCTCAGCGAGCTCGTTGAACTTTTGTCCTCCTCCAAGATTTTATGTACTGCGTGACCTCCTCGGGATCATCAAAAACGTTAAGAAGATGAAGGTCCGAAGGTAGGATGCACCCTTTTGCTAGCACCTTATCCTTTAGCCACTCAAAAAGGCCATTCCAATAAGCCCTTTCTACTAATATTAAAGGTAACGGCCTTGTCTTTTTGGTCTGAACCAAGGTGAGGATCTCGAAAAGCTCGTCAAGCGTGCCATAACCCCCGGGAAAGAACACAAAGGCTATCGAATGTTTAGTGAACATGACCTTTCTGACAAAGAAGTGCTTGAAGTTTATCCTTATATTGCAATAGGGGTTTGGCGGTTCTTCGGTCGGAAGGTCTATATTAAGACCCACGGATTTACCCCCTGCCTCCAGAGCACCGCGGTTTGCGGCTTCCATAATTCCGGGGCCACCTCCGGTGATAACGCTATAACCTTCCTTTACCAGTCTTTTTGCCAACTCATAGGCCTTTTGATAAAGAGGGGAGTCTTCCTTTATACGAGAGGATCCGAATATGCTCACCGCAGGTTCCACTTTGATCAGGGTTTCAAAACCCTCGACGAATTCAGCAATGATCTTGAAAAGCCTCCAAGCTTCCTTAAGGCTTAAATAGTCGAAAAAATAATGATCAAAAGGCCTCTTCGCCATCTTTTTTCCTCCTTCGGATAATTCCTTAATTTTCTCCTTGTTGATTTTCGTTGACAAGAAGAGGGGTGAATGTCAATATTAAATGCAAAATATTTTGATTAAGAACAAAATGAAGCGTAAAACAGGAGCCCAAATTTTACTTGAGTGTTTGAAGAGAGAAGGAGTTGAGGTTATCTTCGGTTATCCGGGGGGAGCCATTTTGCCGTTGCTTGAAGAGATGTCCAAGTGGGATTTCCGATTCATTTTGGTCCGTCACGAACAGGCAGCGGTTCATGCCGCCGATGGCTATGCTCGGGCAAGCGGTAAGGTAGGGGTATGTCTTGTTACCTCCGGCCCCGGGGCCACCAATACCGTAACGGGTATAGCCACCGCTTATATGGATTCGGTTCCAGTGGTAGTTTTCACCGGCCAAGTGCCCATCCACTTAATAGGAAATGACGCCTTTCAGGAGGCAGATATCGTCGGTATAACCAGGCCCTGTACCAAACACAATTACCTGGTTACTGACGTTAAGGATTTGGCCCGTATAGTGAGAGAGGCTTTTTATATCGCTTCAACCGGAAGGCCTGGTCCGGTTCTTGTGGATCTTCCCAAAAACATCCTAACCGCCCAAACGGAGTTCCATTACCCGGAGGAGGTGAAGTTAAGGGGTTATAAGGTGACCTTGGAAGGGCATATGCAGCAGATAAAGCGAGCGGCTCAACTTATCCTGCGGTCTTCTCAACCGGTCATATACGCAGGGGGTGGGGTGATAATATCGGGGGCTTCCGAGGAGTTGATAAGGCTTGCAGAGCTTTTACATATACCGGTCACCACCACCCTTATGGGACTTGGGGGATTTCCCGGGACTCACCCTCTGTTTCTGGGCATGTTGGGGATGCATGGAACTTATCCGGCTAATATGGCAGTTACCGAATGTGACCTTTTGATCGCCATAGGGGCGAGATTTGACGATAGGGTCACGGGTAAAGTGGAGGAGTTTTCGCCCAAATCCAAAAAGATCCATATAGACATCGATCCTACTTCCATAAAGAAGAATGTTCACGTGGATATTCCCATAGTTGGGGACTGTAAGAGGGTTTTGAGGAAGCTCCTTGAGGTGATAGAGACAAGCGGAGTGGACCTTGAGGAATACCGAAAGAGGATGTCCTATTGGCTTTACCAAATAGAGGAATGGAGAGCACATCAGGAGACGCTTTACAATAACCTTTCAAACTCCTCCTCGAAAAGGATAAAGCCCCAGTTTGTGGTTCAGAAGCTTTATGAACTCACTGGGGGAGATGCCATAATAACCACCGAGGTCGGACAGAACCAGATGTGGGCAGCTCAGTACTTCAAGGTGAATAAACCACGAACCTTCCTCACTTCTGGCGGTCTTGGAACGATGGGGTATGGTTTTCCGGCGGCCATTGGGGCTCAGGTGGCCTTTCCCGACAAATTGGTCATCGATATAGCCGGCGATGGCAGTATCCAGATGAACATTCAGGAGTTGGCCACGGCCGTACAACACGATCTTCCCGTCAAGGTGGCCATTTTGAATAACGGGTACTTGGGAATGGTAAGGCAGTGGCAAGAACTTTTTCATGGGAGGATTTACTACGCCACAAGGCTTGGGGAATGGAATCCGGATTTTGTGAAGTTAGCTGAAGCCTATGGGGCCGTGGGTTTAAGGGCCACAAGGCCTGAGGAGGTGGAGCCCGTTATAAGGGAGGCCCTCCGAATAAGGAAACCTGTACTTATGGATTTTTGGATTGAGGAAGATGCAAATGTTTATCCCATGGTTCCTGCGGGTGAACCCTTGAAGAAGATGATCCTCCTGTAAAGGGGTTTGGAGATGCGTCAAGTGCTTAATGTGCTTGTGGAGAACCAATTCGGGGTTTTGGCCCGAGTGGCTGGTCTTTTTAGCGGAAGGGGGTTCAACATAAAGAGTTTGTCGGTGGCCGAAACATTAGATCCTACTTTGTCGATAATGACCATTGTCACCGAAGGGGATGAGAGGATTCTTGAGCAGATCACCAAGCAATTGAATAAGCTCATCCCGGTCGTTAAGGTTATCGAAGTTGGCACAAGACCACATGTGGAGAGGGAGATCATTTTGGTTAAGGTTGATGCCAAACCCGAAAATAGGGCCGAGATCCTGAGAATAGTGGAGATATTCCGAGGGAAGATCGTGGATGTGAGCCCCAAAACTTACACCATCGAGATGACAGGTGACGAAGAGAAAATAAGCGCGTTTTTGGAGCTCCTTAGGCCCATGGGCATAAAAGAAATAGCCCGATCAGGGCTAATAGCTTTGACAAGGGGGTGAAAGATGGCACGCATTTTTTATGACCAAGATACTCAACTTGATCCCTTAAAGGACAAAACCATAGCCATAATAGGGTACGGGAGCCAAGGACATGCCCAGGCTCAGAACTTGCGAGATAGCGGTTTAAAGGTTATAGTGGCCGAACTTCCCGGGACCCCCAATTATGAGCTTGCGAAATCCCATGGTTTCGAACCTTTAACGGCCGAAGAGGCTTCGAATAGAGCCGATTGGATCCAGATCCTTGTCCCCGATCAGCTTCAGCCTCAGGTGTATAAGTCTTCCATAGAGCCCCATCTCCGAGAGGGAAAGATCATCGGGTTTTCTCACGGTTTTAACATTCACTATGGGCAGATCGTTCCACCTCCCTTTGTGGATGTGGTGATGGTGGCCCCAAAGGGTCCTGGACATTTGGTGAGAAGGCAGTTTGAAGAGGGTAAGGGCGTTCCCGCCCTTGTAGCGGTAAATCAAGATGCTTCGGGGAAGGCCTTGGAGCTTGCCTTAGCTTATGCTAAAGGGATAGGTGCCACCAGGGCCGGCGTCATTGAGACCACCTTTAAGGAGGAGACGGAGACAGACCTTTTTGGAGAACAGGTGGTTTTATGTGGGGGGTTAACCGAGTTAATAAGAGCGGCCTTCGATACCCTAGTTGAGGCCGGGTATCAACCGGAGATAGCCTATTTCGAGTGTTTACACGAACTTAAGCTCATTGTGGACCTCATATACGAAGGCGGTATCAGTTACATGCGTTATTCCATAAGCGATACGGCTGAATATGGGGATATGACCAGGGGGCCTCGCGTAATAGATAAGCACGTCCGAGAGACAATGAAGGAGATCTTGAGGGAGATCCAGGATGGGAGGTTTGCCCGCGAATGGATCCTGGAGAACATGGCGGGAAGGCCTGTTTATAACGCCTTAAAGCGAGAACAGTCCCAGCACTTGATCGAGGAGGTCGGAAAAAGGCTCAGGTCCATGATGAGTTGGATTAAGGAAAGACGTTGAGGTTTTTGAGAGGCTTGGTTCCTTTAAAAGAGGGATTACCTCTCCTCCTTCTCTTTGGAGGGGGAGGGGCGATAAGCTTCTGGGTAGGATTTTGGAGGTTGGGGATTCTCCTCTTTGGGCTTTTCGCCTTTTTACTTTTCTTTTTCCGCAATCCCAAAAGGATTCCTCCAGAAGGTAGCGGTCTTATTCTTTCGCCGGCCGATGGGAAGGTGATAAGGATAGAGGAGGGAAATTTCCCCCTTTTTGGAGAAGGGAAACTCATAAGTATTTTCATGTCGATTTTTGACGTTCATGTGAATAGAAGCCCTGTGGATTGCCTTGTCAAAAGGACCGAGCATAAGGGAGGAAGGTTTTTGCCCGCTTATAAAGAAGAGGCGCCTTTACAGAACGAAAGGAATTTGCTTTTTCTTGAGTCCCAAGAGGGGATGCCCTTTGTCTTGATCCAGGTGGCAGGGATTCTGGCCCGCAGGATCCTGTGCCGCGTTAAGCCGGGGCAAAGCCTGAAAAGGGGCGAGATTTTAGGGGCAATCCTTTTTGGCTCTCGAGTCGATCTGTATATGCCAAAAGAGGTCAGGTTACTGGTCGGCCTTGGAGAAAGGGTTAAGGCTGGGGAGTCGGTCATAGGGGTTTTGGAGGGAGGAGGGGATGAGGAAAATAAATAAAGTTTTGTTCTTGCCAAACGCCTTAACGGCCCTAAGCCTCATGTGTGGTTGTTATTCGATTCTTCAAAGTTATAACGGGAACTTCGGAAAAGCGGCTCTATTGATACTTTTCTCCTTCGTCTTAGATGGTCTTGACGGAAAGATAGCCAAACTCACCGGTTCGGTTTCGTCTTTTGGCAAGGAGTTCGATTCTCTTTCGGACATTGTGGCCTTCGGGGTTGCGCCGGGGGTTCTGGTATACGGATGGGCTCTTTGGAACCTAAAGATAGGATGGGGGGTAGTGTTTTTATTCATAGCCTGTGGGGCTTTGAGGTTAGCCAGGTTTAACGTTACCAGGGACCTTTCCCATTTCCAGGGGTTACCTATTCCCGGGGCGGCCTTATTTTTGGCCTCCTTTTACCTGTTTTCCCGAAAGGTGAATCTCCCTCCCACGGAGATCCCCTTGGTGATAATGCTTTTGTTTTTGAGCTTTCTAATGGTGAGCACCATTCCCTATCCTTCCTTTAAAAAGTTGGAGCTGAAAAAATACACGGGATACCGAGGGCTGGTGTTGTTTTTGTTGTTCCTGGTGATCTTTTTCATCGAGCCCATTTTTACCCTCTTCTTTTTAAGTGCCCTTTACATAACTGTTGGCCCGGTGAAGGTCATGAGAAAATCCTTGAAGTTTAAACTTCAGCCCGAAAGAAAATGAAGAACTTGAGGCTATTTATAGCCATCCCCTTAGAACCCGATTTAAAGGAAGTCATTTCCAAAATCCAGAGCCTTCTCAAAAGGAGAAACGAAGGGGTTAGATGGGTAAACCCCGAAGGGCTTCACCTAACCCTCAAGTTTCTGGGAAATACCCCTCAGGAAAAGGTCCCCAAAATAGAGGAAGCCATGAGGAAAGCGCTTGCGCCCTTTAGGCCTTTCAGCGTCCTAATAAAGGGAACCGGAGCCTTCCCTTCTTTAAAGAAGGCCAGGGTCCTATGGGTTGGGATTGAAGATAAAAGGTCTCAACTTAAGGAGATGTTTAAAAGCCTTGAAAAACACTTACAAAAACTCGGTTTCCCCATGGAGGATAGGCCCTTTAAGCCCCATATAACGGTTGGACGCATAAAGAACTTAAAATCGATCGAGTTTCCGGAGGGACTGGAGGATCAAGAGGTGGGTGTCTTGGAGGTCAAGGAGGTGATATTATTTAAAAGTGAATTGAAACCGGAGGGAGCCGAGTATCATCCTTTGATAAAGGTCTCCTTAGGAGGTAATGAGGATGAACGCTGAGAGACAAAAGGCTTTGGAATTGGCGGTTTCACAAATAGAGAAACAGTTTGGCCGTGGCACCATAATGCGTCTCGGTGAAGCGGTCAAGCCCGAAGTCCCCGTCATCTCAAGTGGCTCCATTGGTCTTGACCTGGCTTTGGGGGTTGGGGGATTGCCTCGGGGAAGGATTGTGGAGATCTTTGGTCCCGAAGCTTCTGGTAAGACCACGCTGGCTTTGCACGTGGTGGCAGAGGCTCAGAAGGAGGGAGGGGTTGCCGCCTATATCGATGCGGAACACGCGCTGGATGTGAACTACGCTCAGGCTCTGGGTGTTAAGGTGGAGGAGCTTCTTTTGTCCCAACCCGATTATGGGGAACAAGCACTCGAGATAGCCGATCTATTGGTGAGGAGTGGTGCGGTGGATGTGGTGGTCATAGACTCGGTCGCTGCGCTTGTGCCAAAGGCCGAGATCGAAGGGGAGATGGGAGAACAGTTCATAGGGCTTCAGGCGAGATTGATGTCCCAGGCCTTGAGGAAATTGACAGGCACTATCAGTAAATCCCAGGCCATAGTGATCTTCATAAATCAAATAAGGCATAAGATAGGGGTCACCTTCGGTAACCCAGAGACCACCCCCGGAGGAAACGCCTTGAAGTTTTACGCTTCGGTAAGGATTGACATTCGTAAAATCGCTCCCATAAAGGAGGGCGATGAAACGTTAGGGCATAGGGTAAAGGTAAAGGTGGTGAAAAACAAAGTGGCTCCTCCCTTTAAGGAGGCGGAATTTGACATCATGTACGGTCAGGGTATCTCCAAAGAGTCCGAGATAATAGATTGGGGGACGAACTTAGGGATCATCGAAAAGGCGGGAACGTGGTACTCTTATGGTGATATAAGGCTTGGTCAAGGCAAAGAAAACGCCAAGGCTTTTTTGAGGAAAGACCCTCAACTTATGGCCGAAATAGAAAGGAAGATAAAATCGTACCTTTTTAAGAGAGAGGAAAATGGAACTAAATGAACTTTTAATGAAAGCAGTAAATATTGGGGCTTCCGATATTCACCTTAAAGCGGGGCATCCGCCGTTTTTTAGGATAAACGGTGAGCTTATTCCTCAAACGGATTATGATCCCCTTGGTCCCTCCGATGTGGCGAGATTGGCCTATCAGATGATGAACGAGAGACAGAGGGATTACTTTATGGAACATCACGAGATCGACATGGCCCTGGGGCTACCGGGGATCGGGCGATTCAGGGTCAATGTGTTTCAACAACGGGGAAGCGTGGCCATCGCCTTGAGGGTTATACCCTATGAGATCAGGGGTTTTGAGGAATTAAACCTCCCGGTCAAGCCCCTGGAAAAGCTCTCTCAGGAACTGAGGGGGTTGATCTTGGTTACCGGCCCTGCAGGGGTAGGGAAGTCCACGACCCTTGCCGCCATGATAGAATACATTAATACTCATAGGCGTTGCCACATCATAACCATTGAGGATCCCATCGAATACTTGTTTCGAGACAAATTGAGCATAATAAGCCAAAGGGAAGTGGGGGTGGACACCAAGTCCTTTCTTGACGCCTTAAAGATGGCCTTGCGAGAGGATCCCGATGTCATAATGGTAGGTGAGATGAGGGATTTTGAGACCATTAATACGGCTTTACTGGCAGCTGAGACAGGTCATCTGGTGCTTTCCACCCTTCACACAATAGATGCCACTGAAACCATAAACAGGATCATCTCCGTCTATCCTCCTCACCATCAGAGACAGGTTAGGTTACAGCTGGCAAATGTCCTTCGAGGCATCATTTCCCAGAGGCTTCTCCCAAGGGCAGATGGAAATGGGAGGGTACCCGCGGTGGAGATCTTGATAAACACGCCAAGGGTTAGAGAATGCATCATCGATCGAGAAAGGACCGCCGAGATACCTCGGGCCATAGCCGAAGGGTATGTGGTTTATGGCTCCCAGACCTTCGATCAGTCCCTTATGTGGCTTTATAAAAGGGGACTCATAACGCTTGAGGAGGCCCTGAGACATTGTTCAAACCCCGATGAATTCGTTCTAAGGGTTAAGGGAATTTTGGGTACCAGCTCCATGGGTTGGGAGGTTTTTGAGACCCAAGAAGGTTTGAGGACTTCAGGAGAGGAGGATGAGGAGCTTTAGTAGTGAAGAGATAAGAAGCACCTTTTTGAGCTTCTTTTCCCAGAGGGGGCATCAGGTGGTCAAAAGCTCCTCGCTTGTGCCCCACGACGATCCTACCCTCCTTTTCACCAATGCGGGTATGGTTCAGTTCAAGAAGGTCTTCTTGGGTCAGGAAAAAAGGCCCTATACGCGGGCAGTGTCGTGCCAAAAGTGCTTAAGGGCAGGGGGGAAGCACAATGACCTTGAGAACGTGGGTAAAACCTTAAGACACCATACTTTTTTTGAGATGCTCGGGAACTTCTCCTTTGGTGATTACTTTAAGCGAGAAGCCATCCAAATGGCGTGGGAACTGCTAACGGAGGTATTTGGACTTCCTAAGGACAAGCTTTACGTTTCGGTTCACCATAGCGATTACGAAGCGGCTTTACTCTGGAAGGAGATAGCTTCGTTGAGTGAGGATAGGATCATCCCCTTAGGAGACGAACATAACTTCTGGTCCATGGGGGATATAGGGCCTTGTGGGCCTTGTTCGGAGATCATCTACGATCAAGGGGAGGAGATGGGTTGTGGAAGGCCCGATTGTGGGCCCTCTTGTGATTGTGATAGGTTCCTTGAGCTTTGGAACCTGGTCTTCATGCAATATGAACGCACTTCCGAAGGTGAACTTAAACCCTTACCCCGTCCTTCCATAGATACGGGTATGGGCCTTGAGAGGATAAGTGCGGTTCTACAAGGGGTTAAAGGGAATTTCGATACGGATCTCTTTCGAGGGATAATCGAAAGGATCGAGGAATTGGCCCTTTCCAAATACGGAGAGGACCCTCGTAAAGATGTCTCCATCAGGGTCATAGCCGATCATGCTAGGGCCGGGGCCTTTCTGATCGTGGACGGGGTACTGCCTTCCAATGAGGGAAGGGGTTATGTCTTAAGGAGGATTCTTAGAAGGGCTATAAGGCATGGGTATTTGTTGGGGATAAAGAAGCCCTTTTTGACAAGTGTTATAGAGAAGGTAAAGGAAAAGATGTCCCCCGTTTACCCGGAATTGGAAGAAGGGGCTTTTCTTATAGAAGAGGTGGTGAGAAGGGAGGAGGAGAGGTTTTTTGAGACCCTTGAGAGGGGTCTTTTGCTCCTCTCGGGAGAGATAGAGGAGCTCAAAGCGAAGGGGAAGAGGGTTCTTCCGGGAGATGTGGCCTTCAGGCTTTATGATACCTATGGCTTCCCCCTTGACTTAACCGAAGAAATAGCCAGGGAGGAAGGGTTTGAGATCGATCTTGAGGGGTTTAACCTCCTAATGCAGGAACAGCGAGAGCGGGGAAGGGCTTCTTGGAAGGGTGAACCCCAAGGGATTTTTTTGGACCTAGGGGACTTAAAGACCGAGTTTGTGGGCTACGAAAGCCTTACTGCAAAGGCGAGGGTTTTGGCCATAATAAAGGGCGATGAACTTAAAGAAGAGGCCCATCAAAACGAGGAGGTGGAAGTTATACTCGATAGGACCTCCTTTTATCCCGAAGGTGGAGGGCAAGTGGGTGACCAAGGGCTATTGGAAGGGGATGGTCTTGTTGCAGAGGTAAAGGGGGCCTTAAGGAAAGGGGACCTTATCTTTCATCAAGTCAAACTCAAAGAGGGCGTCCTAAGGAAAGGGCAAGAGGTTTGGGCCAAGGTGGACCCTTCGAAAAGGCAAAATAGCTGTCGAAATCACACGGCAACACATCTTCTTCATGCTGCCTTAAGGAAGATTTTGGGAGAACATGTAAGACAAGCGGGTTCCCTGGTTGAGCCAAAAAGGCTCCGTTTCGATTTCACCCATTTTGCCCCATTGGACGAAAGGACTCTGGGGGAAATAGAGTCCACGGTAAATCGATGGATAATGGAGAATCATCCGGTCTTAACGGAGATCCTCGGTTTTGAGGAGGCGTTAAGTAGAGGAGCTATTGCCCTTTTTGAGGAAAAATACGGTGAAAAAGTTCGACTGGTGGAGATTCCCTCAATAAGTAAGGAGCTTTGCGGAGGGACCCACGTGAGGATGACCGGAGAGATTGGACTCTTTAAGATAGTAAATGAAACAGGTATAGGATCTGGGATAAGGAGGATAGAGGCTTTAACTGGAGAGGAGGCCTTAAATTACGTAAAGGATTTAGAGGCCGATTTGAAGGACCTTTTCGGGCTTTTGAACGTTGAAGGAAGACCAAGCTCTAAGACTACCAGGGAGCTTTTGAGGAAAAGGGTTGAGGACCTCTTAAGCCTCAAAAAGGACTTAGAAGACCAGATAAAGACTTTAACCAGAAGGTTTGCCGAGGAGGGAAAAAGGGAAGACGTGGAGGTTAAGGAGATAGGAAAACTCAAACTCGCCTTTGCCAAACTGGAAGGTCTTGAACCTCAAGCCTTAAGGGAGATAGGCGATCAGATTAAATCAAAGATAGGCTCAGGCATAGTGGTTTTGGCCAGTGAAAAGGACGGAAGAAGGATCCTATTGATAATGGTGACTCGAGACCTCCAAGAAGTTGTGCCAGCAAACGAACTCCTGGGGAGAGTTTTAAAAAGTATAGGAGGGAAAGGAGGAGGCAAAGAAGGTTTCGCCCAAGGTACCTTTTCCTCCTCCTTTGAGGAAGTTTTCCTTCGGGTGGAAGAAGAGTTAAAGAACTTCAGCTCTTCTTTGAGGTCTTAGTCAGAAAATGGGTGACCACCTGTTTTAAGTTCTTTTCCCCGCATTTGGGACAACTATAAGACTTTTCTTCATACTCCTTAAGCCTAAGGGTAAGGGTTACGTTTTCATTACATTTGGGACAGTGAAATTCATAGGTGGGCATCCTTCTCACCTCCTTCAGAAGATAATTCTTTTAATCCAGGGCACAAAATACAAGGGATCCCCCAGAGTATCCCTAAAGAAGGCCTTACGCATGTAATTTAAAGCCCCAACGTAAAACTCAAACCTTTTCGCTAATTCCTCAAAGAGTCCTACCCCGGGTCGCAGAAGGGCCCGGTTAAGTTCACTCACCTGAAAATATGCAAGGGCCCCTTGCTGGAGGTAATAAGTCCAAAGGGAGCGCCTTTTTACATATTCAGGGAATAGTCCGCTCATGAAAAGCGCATAATCTCCGATGTGCTTCCTTATCTCCCTTTCCTTATAAAGGCTCCCCCCACTTAAGGTTATCATATTCGCCTCAAGCAACATCTCCGCTATGGTTTCCAAGGGTTCGCCCCGTTGATTTGTTAAAGGATAGAGGTTTTCAATCCTCACAAAATTGGTCAAAACCTCAGCCACGTACTCACTTATCTGGGGTTCCTTTAAATTGAGGTCCCAAAAACTACGTCTCACACTCCAGAGGAAAAACTCCCTTACCTTTTCTAAACCCTCCCCTCTCCTCTGGACCATCCAGCAATATATTATATCCCAAAAGGCGGATTCTGCAATTTCCCCCCATTTTTAAAAAAGGACTTGACGATTCCTTTAATCTAAAGTTTAATAAGGAGAGATTGTGAATAAGATCACTAAAAGGAGGGTGAAAGATGCCATACGATCCAACCAAGATGGCTGATTGGCAGATAGCCGCCGAAGCCGAAAAAACCATGCCAACTCCTGAGGAGTGGCGGGAGAGATTGGGTCTTCAGAAGGATGAGGTCATACCCTATGGGAGGATTTGCAAATTAGATTTCCAGAAGATTTACAGCCGTTTGAAAGACAGGCCGGATGGTAAATACATCGAAGTCACCGCCATAACCCCTACCCCCTTGGGCGAAGGGAAGACCACGGTCACCATGGGCTTGATCGAGGGACTTGGGAAAAGAGGGAAGAACGTGGGAGGTGCCATTCGTCAACCTTCAGGTGGTCCCACTTTTAACATAAAGGGTACTGCGGCTGGTGGTGGTAATGCCCTTCTGATTCCGATGACTGAATTCTCCCTGGGTCTTACGGGTGACATAGACGCTATAACCAATGCGCATAATCTCTGTATGGTAGCTTTGACCTCCAGGCTCCAGCATGAATTCAACTATTCCGATGAGGAGCTTGCTAAAAGGAACTTGAGGAGGCTTGATATCGATCCAAGGCGAGTCGAGATGAGATGGGCTATAGATTTTTGTGCCCAGGCCTTGAGGCGGATAATCATAGGGTTGGGCGGAAGGATGGATGGATTCATGATGGAATCGGGCTTCCAGATTTCGGTTTCCTCAGAGCTTATGGCCATTTTGGCAATAGCCACAAGTCTTAAGGACCTTAGAGAGAGGATAGGACAGATAACCGTGGCTTACGACAAAAAGGGCAATCCCGTGACAGCTGAAGATCTGGAAGTGGCTGGGGCCATGGCTGCCATTATGCGTAACACCATTAACCCGACCCTCTGTTGTACTATTGAGTATCAGCCGGTTTTGGTCCATGCAGGTCCCTTCGCCAATATAGCCGTTGGACAATCGAGCATTGTGGCCGATTATTTGGGATTGAAGATGTTTGATTATCATGTCACCGAAAGCGGTTTTGCCGCGGATATCGGCTTTGAGAAGTTTTGGAACGTGAAATGCCGGATTAGCGGTCTAAAGCCTCACGTAAGCGTGATTGTGGCCACCATAAGGGCTTTAAAGATGCACGGTGGTGGTCCGAAGGTTGTTCCCGGAAGGCCCATACCCGAGGAATACACGAAAGAGAACCTGCCGCTTCTTGAGAAGGGGTTTGAGAACTTGAGGCATCATATAAACATAGTGAAGAAATCGGGCATTAAGCCCGTTGTCTGTATAAACAAGTTCCATACTGATACAGAGGCGGAGATAGCTCTTCTCAAGAGATTGGTGGAACAGGAAGGGGTAAGGTGCGCGGTGAGCGAACATTGGCTTAAGGGCGGTGAGGGCGCTTTGGAACTTGCTGATGCGGTTATTGATGCCTGCGAGGAAGAGGTCGATTTCAAGTTCCTCTATCCCATGGATATGCCATTGAGGCAAAAGGTGGAGATTATAGCTAAAGAGGTCTACGGGGCTGATGGCGTAAGTTGGACGCCCGAGGCCGAGGAAAAGGCCAAAATGTTTGAAAGCGATCCCAAGTACAAGGATTATTATGTAATGATGGTGAAAACCCACCTGAGCCTTTCCCATAACCCTGAGTGGAAGGGTGTTCCAAAGGGATGGGTCCTTCCGGTGAGGGACATCCTGTTGTTCTCCGGAGCTAGGTTCTTATGCCCCATGACGGGAACCATAAGCCTCATGCCTGGTACGAGTTCTGATCCTGCCTTCAGGCGAATCGATATAGATACGGAGACGGGCTTGGTGAAGGGATTGTTTTAAAGCCTTGAAAGGGGAAGGGACAGCGCGCCCCTTCCCCTCTTTGGGGAGGTTTTAAAAATGGCTTATGAACTTATAAGTGGTACGGAGATAGGAAAGAAAATAAGGGCTGAGCTAAAAGAGGAGGTGGAGAGGCTTAAGAATAATTATGGAGTTGTTCCGGGCCTAGTTACCATTTTGGTAGGGCACGATCCAGCTTCGGCTACCTATGTAGGGGGAAAACAGCGGGCGGCCAATGAGCTTGGGTTTTATTCAGTTAAGGAGGAACTGCCCGAGGATGTGAGCGAGGAAAAGCTCATCGAAGTGGTTAAAAAATACAACGAAGACCCCAAAATACATGGGGTTTTGGTGCAGTTACCTTTGCCCAAGCACATAGACGAAAAGAAGGTCCTTTACGCCATAGATCCCAAAAAGGACGTAGATGTCTTTCATCCCGAAAATTTGGGCAAACTCCTCATGGGGGAATGGGATCTTTTGCCCTGTGCGCCTCACGGCATATGGCAGATGTTGATCCGCTCGGGCGTGAAGATCGAGGGCTCGGAGGTAGTGATCTTGGGAAGAAGTGACCTAGTAGGAAAGCCCATGACCGCGATCCTCATGCAGGATAGGCCAAATGCTAAAGCAATAGTCACCATTTGCGATGAAAACAGCCCCGATTTCGCCTCTCACACAAAAAGGGCTGACATATTGATCGTCGATATAGGAAAGCCCAAGTTCGTTAAAGCGGATATGGTCAAGGAAGGAGTTGTGGTCATTGATTGTGGCAACCATTGGCTTGGAAGTTCCCCAGACGGGAAGCCCATAATATGTGGGGACGTGGATTTTGAGGAGGTGAAGGAGAAGGCTTCTAAGATTACCCCGGTTCCCGGAGGGGTTGGGCCCATGATAATAGCCATGTTGATGTTTAATACGGTAAAGGCGGCCAAGATGGCCTTGGGAGTTAAAGAATAATGGCCTTTAGTGTAGCTGTTTCAGGAAAGGGGGGAACCGGAAAGACCACAATTGTGGGGCTGTTGCTTAAGGGACTTTTGAAGGAGGGACGTAAACCAGTCTTGGTGATAGATGCCGATCACGATGGCAACTTGGCCCAGGTTTTGGGGATAAAGGAACTCAAGACAGTAGGGGAAGTGGTAGAGGAGCTCCAGAGACAACTCTCTCAATTCCCACCTGACCTATCCAAGGACAGGTGGCTCCAAAGTAAACTCAACGAAATTCTGGTGGAGGGAAAAGGATACGATTTCTTAAGCATGGGCCGGGGGGAAGGACCAGGCTGTTACTGTTACGTGAATAGCGTTTTAAGGAATATAATGGATCATTTGGAAAAGGAATACCCTTACCTTTTGATGGACAATTCTGCCGGAATGGAACACTTGAGCAGACGCACCACCCGCGATGCGGATGTTCTCCTTATAGTCTCCGATCACTCTCGAAAAGGGATAATTAGTGCTTTGAGGATAGCCGAGCTTGCGCGGGAACTGGAGCTAAAACTGGGAAGGCTTGCCCTGGTCATAAATAGAGTTCAAGGGGAGCCTGATCCGAGGCTTCTTAAGGAGATGGAGGGAATGGGAGTAGAACTGATTGGAGTTATACCCGAAGATCCTAAAGTGCAGGAATTTGACATGGAGGGCAGAAGCGTGTTAGATCTTCCGGAAGGAAGTTCCGCTTTTCAAGCGGTTCACGAGATGTTGAAAAAGATCTTAAACGGGAGGTGGGGGGATGGTCATAATAGGTGAAAACATTCACATACTTTCTAAGGCCGTTTCGGAAGCCCTTCAGAATAAGGATAAGGCTTTTATTCAGGATCTGGCTTTAAAGCAAGCTCAAGCGGGGGTCGATTACATCGATCTTAATATCGGGCCTGCTAGGAAGAACCCGGAGATCATGGCCTGGCTTGTGGAAGTGGTGCAAGAGGTGGTGGATTTGCCTTTGAGCCTTGATAGTACCAATCCCAAGGCGGTTGAGGAAGGGCTTAAGGTGGTTAAGAAAAGGGCTCTTATAAACTCGGCTTCGGGAAAAAGCGAGAGCAAGGAGCAGATGATGCCCCTTGCGGTGAAGTACGATGCGGAGATCATCATATCGGTACTAAACGATAAGGGCATTCCTGCGGATGCTGAGGCCAGGGCAGAGAGTATTTTGGATGCGGTTTCCTATGCCAATGAATTGGGGATCGAAAACGAAAGAATTTGGGTTGATCCCATCATCATGCCCGTAAGCGTTGATCAGAAGGCGGTGAGGGAAGCCCTTGAGTTTATGAAGATGCTTCAGGACCTTCTTCCAGGGGTTAAGTCAACCGTTGGGCTTTCCAATGTCTCCAATGGTACCCCTAAGGAACTCCGGGGCATCCTCAACAGGACCTATATGGTCATGCTTGAACTCTGTGGTTGTTATTCGGCAATAGCGGATGCCTTTGATGAGGAACTTATGGCCTTAGCTCGAGGTCAGATGCCTCAGATTAAAGAACTTATAAGGCAAGTCATGGAGGGAGAGGACATAGACCTATCTTCTCTTCCTCCTAAGGAGAGGGATTACGTCAAGACCGCAAAGGTCCTATGGGGGGATGTCCTTTATTCCCATACTTGGCTTGAGCTTTAAGGAGGTGAGAGATGGCCGAGTGGAAGCTACCCGTTGAGAGTTATAAGGGAAAAATAGTTGAGGTGAGTCTTGGCAAGGGGGCTCGGGAGGTAAAGGTAGGAGGAGAGAACGTTTTCGCCTTTAATCAGACCTTTGACGAAGGCACTTGGCCCAATCCGCCGAAATTGGCCCTTGAGATATGGGATAAGGAACCGGTGGGGTGGAGCGAAGGGATACTGAAGGTCTATGGGGATAGCGTGAAGGATCCAGCCAAGTGGGTGAAGAAGGCGATAGAGGAGCTTAATCCCGATTTGATCTTCTTTTACCTTTTGAGCACGGACCCGCTCGAGGAAAACAGATCCCCGGAGGAAGCGGCAAAGGTAGTAAAGGAAGCCTATGAAGCTGGAGGAGGAGTTCCCTTTATAGTTTACGGGACGGGAAATGACGCTAAGGATCCTCAGGTTTTGTCCAAAGTTGCCGAAGCTTTGAAGGGTGAGAACCTGCTTTTGGGACCGGCTCTTAAGGAGGATTACGAACCATTGGCTCAGGCTGCAAAGGATAACGGTCATTGCTTGAGTGCTCAGGCTCCAATGGATATAAACCTTCAGAAGGAGTTAAACGTAAAGATCTCCAGGGTTATTTCAAGGGACAGAATCGTAATGGATCCGCTGGCCCCCTGCGTAGGAGTAGGGCTTGAGTACGGTTTCTCCATCTTTGAAAGGCAAAAGCATGCGGCTATCTCCTTCGGCGACGAGATGATGCAGATGCCCATGATCGCTAACTTCAGCTTCGACGTCTGGAAGACTAAAGAGGCAAAGGAAAACGAAAAGATGGGGATAATGTGGGAAGAATTGACAGGAATAACTTATCTACTTGCAGGGGCCAATATTTTGGTAGTTAGACACCCTGAGGCATTCAAAAAACTGAAAGGGTTTATTGAAAAATTTAATATGTGAAAATAAATTTAAAGTTGAAAAAAGTCCAAGGAGGACTTAGATGGAAGGGACCAGAAGGTTAGAGGAGATAAAGAAAATAATAAGGGCGGAGGAGGATTGGGAGCCTGTAGGTTCCACGCCTATGCCTCATGTTCCCGATTTGAGGAATTGGGACAGGAGGCTTTTAAAGACCTATAAACCCTTTTATGCTCCTTTTTGTGATCTGTGCTGTCTTTGTACCTATGGTAAGTGTGATCTTACTGGGACCAATCGTGGGGCCTGTGGGATAGACATCGCAGGTCAGCAGGGTAGGATTGTTGCCCTTGCCTGTTGTATAGGAATGGCCTGTCATACGGGTCATGCGGCTCACATAATTGAGTATCTTATCGAGAAGCTTGGTGAGGACTATCCGATAGATCTTGGTCCGGGCGTAAATGTGGAGTGTCCTCACATAAGGCTTGTTTTGGGTATGAAGCCCAGGACCTTGGGCGATTTAAAGAAGGCTGTTGAGTATGCGGCTTCGGAACTGGTTCATGTCCTTTCTTCCATCCATACGGGGCAAGAAGGAGACCCGGTTGATTACGAATCCAAGGCCCTTCACATAGGGATGCTTGATCATGTGGGAATGGAAGCGGCTGATGTAGCTCAGATTGTGGGGTTCAAGTTCCCCACTTCGAAGGCTGATACCCCGATTGTGGATCTTGGATGGGGGGCGGTCGATAAGGAGAAGCCGGTGATTTTAGTAGTGGGGCATAATCCGGCGGCTTCCACCGAGATAATCGATTATTTGAGAGAGCAAGGTCTTGAGGATAAAGTTGAGGTGTGTGGGATATGTTGTACGGCCCTTGAGACCACCAGGTATTCGTCGAAGGCCAAGATAGTCGGGCCACTTTCAAGGCAACTATTTTTTATCCGCACGGGGATCGCCGATGTGATTGTGGCCGATGAGCAGTGCATAAGGACCGATCTGACGATCGAGGCCGAAAAGGTCGGCTCGGTTGTCATAGCCTCTTCGGATAAGGCCTGCCGGGGTCTTGAGGAGGTGAGCGATAGGCCCAGTGATGAGATTGTTAAGGAGATGGTGGAACAGAGGAAGCACTTTTTGATCCTTGATCACCGGAAGGCCGCAGAGGTGGCGGTTAAGGTAGCCCTTGAGCTTTCTCCAAGGAGAAAGGATCGGAAGACCCTAATGACCAAGGAACAAGCTCAAGAAGCGGCAAAGGCCTGTAAGGTGTGCCGTAATTGTGAACAAGCCTGTCCTAACCTTTTGCCCCTTGCCTCAGCGGTCCAGAAGGCGGCTCAAGGGGATTTTGAGGAGCTCAAATGGTGCTTCGAAAGGTGTATAGGTTGTGGAAAATGTGAGGAGGCCTGTAATCATGGGGTGCCCTTCCAGAAGATGTTCCAGTCGGTTGCCAGTTGGGAGACTTGGAAATGTCGAGCAGGGCGTGGCCCCATTATGGACACTGAGATCCGTAAGGTTGGGGCTCCTATCGTTTTAGGTACTATCCCGGGTGTTGTGGCCTTTGTGGGTTGTTCTAACTTCCCGGAGGAGATAGAAGAGATAGCCGAAATGGCTGAGGAGTTCGCCAAGAGGAAATACATAGTGGTGCTTTCCGGTTGTTCGGCTATGGTGGCCGGGATGAAGAAGGATAAGGATGGGCTTACCATTTATGAAAAATATCCGCCTGACTTTGATGCAGGTGGGGTTGTGAATGTTGGTTCGTGTGTGGCCAATTCTCACATAACTGGAGCGGCCATAAAGATCGCCAATATCTTCGCCAACTTGCCCTTGAGGGCCAATTACGAGGTGATCGCCGATTACGTGTTGAACCGGGTTGGAGCGGTGGGAGTGGCTTGGGGTGCTATGAGCCAAAAGGCGGCCTCCATTGCTACGGGGTGCAATCGGTTGGGGATTCCGGTAGTCCTTGGGCCTCATTCCTCTAAGTACAGGAGACAATACCTCTCGAGGAAAGAAGAAGACGATTGGACCGTAATGGACGGTCGAACCCAGCAACTGGTGAACACTCAAGAACCCACGCCCGAACACCTTTGTATAGTGGTAGAATCCAAAGAGAGGGCTATGGTAACAATTGCCAAGCTCTGTATGCGCAAAAACGACACCCCTCAAGGTCGCCAGATCAAGCTGACCCACTACATTGACCTTCATAAGAAGCTGATAGGAGGGTTACCGCCTGACCTACATCACTTCATAAGGACTGAAAGGGATATACCCATGTTCTTCAAACGGGAGGTTATGGAATTTTTGAAGGAGAAGGGTTGGGAGAAGAAGCCCGTGTTGAGCCTTCCTACGCTTATTGGCACTTATAAGAGCAAGGCGAAGATTGAAGACGTTGTAGGCGGGGCTAAAAAGTAAAGGAGGTAAGCCATGACGATGCCATATCATAAGGTTAATGTACTTACGGGCTTTAAAAGTGCTGCGGAGATGAAGGATCCCAAGGCTCTGGCCAAGATTATAAAAAGGGCCGAAAGGCCCCTTTTGGTCATAGGGCCGAGAGCCTTGAACATCAAGATTGGGGATAAATTGTTCCTGGAATACTTAGTTGAGATAGCTAAAGCAGGTAATATCCCCATCTGTGCCACAGCCCATACCAAGGGCAAGATAGAGGAGCTTGGCCTTGTGCCCGATAGCACCTATGACATAATGGAGATTCTTAACCATTTGAAGGATCCCGAATGGAAGGGGGTAAAGGGTGAGGGCAATCATGATCTGGTGATCTTCGGTGGTTTTAGGACCGATCTGGGGAACCAGGGCTTATCCACCTTGAAGCATTTTGCGCCTCATTTAAAGACCATGACGCTCTGTAAGTTCTATTACCCTCATGCTACCTTTTCCCTTCCCAATTTTAGAAAGGATGAGGAATGGAAGGCCCTATTGGAGGGGCTTATTGAGGAATTAAAGGCTTCTTGAAAAAAACTCCAAGAAGGAGGGATGAAAGATGATGCAATTCCATGTGGATATAGGTCCTCAATATGAGGGTGAAAGGATTAGAAAGGAGGATATGCACGTTGAGTTCGGCGGGCCGAAGGTGGAGTACAAGGCGGAGCTGGTGAGGATGAAGGATCCCGCGGAGATAGAGGATGAAAGGGTCACCATCATCGGGCCTGATATTAAGGATCTTCCTGAGGAAGGGAGTTATCCTCTTTTCATCGAGATATTTGTCGCCGGAAGCCAGCTTGAGCCGGATATGGAGCCTGTTATAGAGAGAAGGCTTCACGACTTTTGTAATTATATAGAGGGCGTTTACCATATGAACCAACAGGATGAGATTTGGATCCGAATCTCCAAAGAGGCCTTCAAGAAGGGTTTTCAAAGTTTTGAGGAATTCGGGCAGATTTTGATGTTCGAGTACAAAAACGATATCCCCTTGATCGAGCAGATACAGATTAACTTTTACACTGATCCTGAGAAGGTGAAGGAAAAGGTCCTTATGGCTCGTGAGATTTACGAAGCCCGTCGGGCAAGGGCCAGAGGGCTTAAGGAGGAGGACGTGGAGGAGTTTTATGGGTGTGTGCTCTGTCAGAGCTTTGCCCCCACCCATATGTGCATTATTACCCCTGAAAGGATCGCTAACTGCGGTGCCATAAACTGGTTTGACGGAAGGGCGGCGTCCAAAATGGATCCCGAAGGTCCCATCTTCCCGGTGCCTAAGGGAAGGTGTTTGGGCAAGATAAGGGGAGAGTATGAGGGGGCAAACCAAGTCATATACGAAAGGTCCATGGGAGGAACAAGTAGGGTATGGCTTCACTCGGCCTTGGAATATCCCCATACCTCTTGTGGTTGCTTCCAGGCCCTTTGCTTCTATATACCCGAAGTGGACGCCTTTGGGATCGTTCATAGGGATTATAAGGGAATGACGCCCCTTGGAATACCTTTCTCCACTATGGCGGGCGAGGCCTCGGGAGGAAGGCAGGTTGAAGGTATGTGCGGCATGTCCTTGGAGTACCTTTATTCCAGGAAGTTCTTCCAATATGATGGTGGCATAAAGAGGATCGTTTGGATGCCCAAGGAGATAAAAGAAAGGTATAAGGCGGCCATACCCGAAGACCTGTATGACAAAATCGCCACCGAGGAGATCACCACTGATCCCAATCAGCTTGCGGAATGGCTTCAAGCACAAGGACATCCGTGGATTACAGGAGAGGCTCAAGAAGAGCTTGAGAAATTAAGGGAGGAGGATACAGAGGAATAATCCCCTTTTAGGAGGCAAGTTATGGCGATAAAAGGCGGAGATCTGGCGAAGCTTTTACCCAAGGTTAAGGGGTGTAAGGATTGTGGTTATCCTACTTGTTTTGCCTTTGCTATGAAGGTAGCCTCAGGCGGTGAGGATATTGGCAAGTGTCCTCATCTTGATCCGGCCTTAAGGGAACAGATACGGGAGATGTTAGCCCCGCCTATTCTCCCGGTTACGCTCGGCAAGGGGGATAGGGCCCTTGTTATCGGTGAAGAGGAAGTTATATACCGGCATGAGAAGACCTTTTACCATCAACCTGGTATAGGGGTTCTTATAAGCGACAAGGAATCGGAGAGCGATTGGGATAGGAAACTTAAGTCGGTTCTTGAGATGAGTTTTGAGAGGATCGGACGGACTTTAAGGCCAAATGTGGCTGCCCTTTGGGCCGAATCGGGTGATGAGAGGAGGTTTCTCGAGTTAGTAAAAAAGGCCTCTCAGGCGGATCCCGATTTGCCCTTGATCCTTATGGCTCCTTTGGAATGGGCCTTTAAGGCGCTTGAAGTATGTGGGAAGGAGCGGAAGCCCCTTCTTTATGCCCTAACGAAGGCTGAACTTGATGGGAATCTGGCGAAGGTAAAGGAAGCAGGTATTCCTGTAGCAGTTAAGGGGTCCTTTGAGGAGCTTATCGAGATGACCCAGAAGCTTAAAGGTGAAGGCATAAAAGAAGTGGTTTTGGACACAGGGACAAGGAACATTCGTGAGGCCCTTAAGGAGCAGATCCTTTTGCGTCGAGCAGCGATAAAACAGGAATTCCGACCCTTGGGGTATCCGACGATTGTTTTTCCGTGTTTTATGACTCAAGACTTAGAGGAACAATATCTTTACGCGGGTTCCTTTGTGATAAGGTATGCGGGGATCATCGTTTTGAGCGAACTCGTGCCTGAATACTTGTATGGGCTTTTGACCTTAAGGATGAACATATACTCCGATCCAAGGGTTCCTATGACGGTAGAATCCAAGCTTTATGAGATCAATGCTCCTCAACCCGAGTCACCACTTCTCGTTACCACTAACTTCGCTTTGACCTATTTTGCGGTGGCTTCGGAGGCTGAGGCTACCAAGTTGCCGGTGTGGCTACTGGTTCAAGATACAGAAGGGCTTTGTGTGCTCGCTGCTTGGTCAACGGGTAAATTTAACGGCGAGACGATAGGGATGGCTATAAAGAAGATGGGGATTGAAGAGAAGGTTAAGTCCAAAAAAATTGTGATTCCGGGGCTTTTGGCCCGGATAAAAGGCGAACTTGAGGACGAGCTTCCCGGTTGGCAGGTGATAGTTGGTCCGAGAGAGGCCAGTGGGCTTTCGAGCTTCTTGCCAGAACTTATGGGGAGAAAATGAGGTCTTGCGGGAGGAACTTGAGTCAGTAAAAGAAATTTTAAAAGGTTTTCAGCCCGAAAGGCGCTTTCTCATAAAGATTCTTCAAGAGATTCAGGAAAAACTGGGTTACCTTCCCGAAGAGGCGATGAGGGAGGTAGCCCAGTTTTTACATATACCCCCTTCTGAGGTTTATGGGGTTGCTACTTTTTATAATCAATTCCGGTTTGTGCCGGTAGGGAAGTTTCGCTTTTTGGTATGTATGGGAACTGCCTGTCATTCCATGGGAGGGCAATTGGTTCTTGAGGGTTTTGAGAGGGAGCTTGGGATAAAGGTAGGGGAGGTTACCCCAGATCGAAAGTTTAGCCTTGAAAGGGTGGGGTGCGTAGGGTGTTGTATGCAAGCTCCCGTTGTGGTGGTAAATGGAAAAATATTTCCACGAATGAAGCCCTCCAAGGTTGAGGAAGTCTTGGCGAAGATTAAGGAAATCGATGAACTGGGAAGAGATTAAAAATAAGGCCAAAGAAAAATGGGAGAAGCTGGAGAGTTCCGTTTCCATTAGGATTGGAACCCCAACCTGCGGTAGAGCTGCAGGAGCTTTGGAGACCTTAGAGATATTCAAAGAGCGCTTAAAAAAGGAGGGCTTGGAGGTTGAACTGATTGAAGTAGGATGTATGGGGTTATGCTTTGCGGAGCCTCTGGTGGTGATAAATAAGCCAGAAAGCGGTTTTCCTCCCATATGTTATAAGAACGTGGGATTTGAAGAAGCTCATGCGTTAATGGATCGTTTCCTTTTGGGAGAAGATCCCTGTTTTGAGATTGCCTTAGGGACGATCGACTTTTCCTTTACGGGGGCGCCGATCGTAAGTGAACTTGAGCGGTTTCAGAAGGAAGTAAGGCTTGTTCTCAAAAACTGCGGCTGGATCGACCCCGAGGACATAGACCATTACATAGCCCGTGGGGGTTATGAGAGCTTGAGGAAGGTCCTTTTGGAGAAGGATCCGGTAGAGGTGATAGCTCAGATCGGACAAGCCAACTTAAGGGGAAGGGGAGGGGCCGGTTTTTTGGCCTCAAGGAAATGGGCTCAAGCGAGAAGGCAAAAAGAGGGACCGAAATACCTCATCTGTAACGCCGATGAGGGTGATCCGGGCGCCTTTATGGATCGAGTGGTTTTGGAAAGCGATCCCCACTCGGTTATCGAAGGGATGATAATAGCTGGTTATGCCATAGGAGCTCATAAGGGGTTTATATACACCCGGATGGAATACCCGCTGGTACTTAAACGGGTAGAGAAGGCCCTTGATCAAGCGAGAAGTTATGGTCTTTTGGGTGAGAACATCTTCAATTCCGGTTTCTCCTTTGACATAGAGATAGTGAGGGGGGCAGGGGCTTTCGTGTGTGGGGAATCCACGGCCATGATCTACTCCATTGAGGGGAAAAGGGGGATGCCGAGGGTTAGACCCCCCAGGTCTGCGGAGAAAGGGCTTTGGGGTAAACCGACAGTAGTAAATAACGTCAAGACCTTGGCTTTAGTTACCAGGATAATGGAGATGGGGGTTGAGGAGTTTTTGAAAATTGGGACTCCCACAACTTCTGGAACGGCTGTTTTCGCCTTGGCGGGAAAGATCGAACAGATAGGACTCTGTGAGGTCCCGATGGGGACTACCTTGAGGGAAATTGTGTTTGAGGTCGGTGGTGGCATAAGAGGAAGGAAGGAGTTTAAAGCGGTTCAGATAGGCGGACCTGCAGGAGGTTGTGTGGGAGAGGAGGCGCTTGATCTACCCGTTGACTTTGACCGCTTCAAAGAGGCAGGGGCCATAATGGGTTCGGGAGGGATGATCATATTGGATGAGAGCAATTGTATGGTCGAGACAGCCAGGTTTTTCCTCGACTTTTTGTCCAAGGAAGATTGTGGGAAGTGTACCTTTGGTCGACTTGGAATAAAACAACTTCTCTTGATCCTGGAGGATATAACCAAGGGGAACGGAAAAGAGGAGGACCTGGCCTTATTGGAAGAGCTTTCGAAAGACCTTATGGAAGGTTGCCTATGTAACCTTGGGAAAACCGCCCCAAATCCCATTCTTACTACCTTGAGGTATTTCCGAGATGAATACTTGGCCCATATAAGGGAGAAGAGGTGTCCGGCTCTGGTGTGTAAAGAGTTAATAGCTTATTGGATAGATCCGGAGAAGTGTGAAAAGGGGTGCGACCATTGTGTTTTGACGTGTCCGACCGAGGCCATTAAGACGGACGAAAGGACGAGAAAGAAAACAATTATTCAGGAAAAATGCGTAAAATGTGGGACTTGTCTTGAGGTCTGCCCCCCTCAGTATAGTGCCGTTGTGAAGGTTTCACCCAAGGAGAAGATACTGGAGCTTGAAAGTGGAAAAGCTCAGTGAGGTTAACATTCAGATTGACGGTCGTGAGATAAAGGCCCCTCAAGGGGAAAAGATCCTATGGGTTGCCTTGGAGCACGGAATTGAGATTCCCCATCTCTGTGCCATAAAGGAACAGAACCCTCCTTGGGGCGGTTGTAGGCTTTGCTGGGTTGAAGTGGAGGGAAGAGGACCGGTCACTTCATGTACTCAACCTGTAAGGGAAGGGATGGTCATTTGGACGAACACGCCTCAGGTCCAAAGGTTAAGGAGAAGGGCCTTGGAGTTAATCCTCAAAGATCATCCGATGGATTGTAAGAACTGTCCGAAGCGTTCGGAGTGCAAACTGCTTCAGTTGATGCGGCTTCTTCACGTCAAAATCCCGAAGGATCTAAGGCCTTATCCGAGTAAAAATTTGCCAGTTGACCTGAGTCATCCGGTTTTGAACTTTGATCCGAATAAATGCGTATTATGCGGGCGGTGCGTGTGGGTGGTGAAAAACGTGACCAAGTGCGGGGTTTTTGATTTTGCCTTCCGAGGATATGAAATGCGCGTCTCCACCTTTATGGGAAAACCCTTAAGGGAAACGGATTGTAACGGATGTTTGAAGTGCGCGGAGGTTTGTCCAGTTGGTGCCCTTTGGGGAAAATAAAAAAAGCACCTGGGAAGAGGCCCTCGATCTGGCTTATGATTTGGCCCGGAGGAAACTGGAAGGCCTTTCTCCACAGGAAGTAGCCCAAAAGGCTTTGGTTAATTGGTACCCTCAGCAGGGGATTTTCGAGGTCCCTTTCTTTGGAAGGATCCTAAAGGTTTTTTATCCTCAGGGTGAGGTTTATGAGGAGGAGAAGAGAAGCTCACGTTTAAGGGAGGTTTTGGTTCTTCATTACCTCATTCAGGCAAAGGGAAGCCCTCCTCGAGGCCTTTGGATCGATTTCAGAAAGCTTCCGGGCGGAATGGTTTATTACCCCGTGTTTAAGAACAGGATCATAGAACCCTTCCTTAAGGCCTTCGGTGAAAAGATCGACCTTTTAAGGGAGAAGGCCGAAAAGGTAGGACTAAAGAGGGCGAAGATGGGCGATTTTGCCTTGATTCTCCAAGCTTTTCCTCGAGTGGAACTGGTTTTTGGAATGTGGGAAGGGAAAGAAGGCTTCCGGAATGAGGGCTTTGTACTTTTTGATCCTTCCATTACCGATTACCTTTCAACGGAAGATGCCATATGGACTTGCCATGAGGCCCTTTCTTTCCTTAGAACCCTTTGAGATAACGGGTATAGGAAGCCTTCCCCATCGAAATCCCGAGGAGGCGGTTAGGTTTGTCTTTCGCTATCTTGAGAGAATTCCCCATTGGCCTCAGTTGCCAAAAAGGGACAAAAAGGAGGAGATGACAAGGCAGTTCCTTGAGGGAATGCCAGGGATAAGGGAGGAAGACGAAAGGGTTTGGATCGATCCTCCCAGTGATGCTCCAGAGGAATGGGAGAGATTTTACCAATACCTTCAAAAGGAGGACCTTTCCCCTTTTGGGATGAGCCCCGAAAGGGCGATGGGGTTTTACGCCTTTCTGGAGGGCTTAAGGGAGAAGAGGTTAGGTTTCGTTAAGGGGCAAATCATCGGTCCTGTTACCCTCAGTTTTTCGTTGAAGGATAAAAGGGGGAGGTTTGCCTTTTATGACGAAGAGATAAGGGAGATGATAGTCAAAGCTTTAAATATGAAGGCCAAATGGCAGATAAGGAAATTAAAGGAAATGCGACCAGACCTTGGGGTTATACTATTTTTCGACGAACCAGGTCTTGTGGGTTTGGGAACCCCTCAGATCTCGGCTAGTTCGGCGGAGATAACTGCGGTCCTTAAAGAAGTAAAAGAAGGGCTTGAGGCTTTTTGCGGCATTCACATCTGCGGGAATACCGAGTGGCCTTTGATCCTTCGGGCCAATTTTGATGTGGTTAGTTTAGATGCCTATCTTTATGGGGAGTCTTTTCTCACTTGGGTTGAGGAGATAAAGGAGTTTCTTCAAAGGGGAGGCATAATAGCCTGGGGTATAGTTCCTACCGATCGAGAGATCCTAAAAAAGGAGGATCCCGACGGAATAACTCGCAAGTTCGAGAACATCCTTTTTAAGCTCCAAAAAGAAGGTCTTTCCGAAGGACTTCTAAAAAGAGCCCTCCTCACCCCTGCTTGCGGTACCGGGACCCTTGAAGAAGAGGAGGCCAAAAGGGTTTACGAAACACTTTGCCAGGTAAAACCCCATTTATCGTTTTAAAAAGCTTGACAAAATACGAAAAAGAAGGTTAGGATTTCAAACGCAAAAGGGTTGAGGGGTGGGGGAGCTTCTAAGGGATTTTTCCTTCATTTTAGTGTTCGCTGTTCTTGCGATTTTACTGGCGCTTTTGGTTTTTCTCATACCTTATTTTATCGCCCCTCGAGTATATGGAAGTAAAAGCGAGAGCCTTTATGAATGTGGTATAGATCCCTATGGAAGTGCGTGGATTAGGTATTCAGTTTTGTTTTACCTTTATGCTCTCATGTTTGTGGCATTCGATGTGGATGTGCTGTATCTCTTTCCGGTAGGGGTGAGTTATCTTAAAGAAGGCACCCTGAGGGAGTTCTTGGTTCTTTTGGTCTTTTTAAGCTTTTTGGTCTTACCTCTTCTTTATGCTCATAGAAAAGGGGTTTTTAAGTGGAGGTTTACGGTCCGAGAATAAAAATTGGGTTACTCGAGGAGTTTTTGAATCTGGCAAGGGCTAATTCCCTTTGGCCTATGACCTTCGGACTTGCATGTTGCGCCATAGAGATGATGGCCACAACGGCTGCTCGTTTTGACTTGGCCCGTTTTGGAGCTGAGGTATTTAGACCCTCTCCGAGGCAATGCGATTTTATGATCGTCTCAGGCACCATAACGAAAAAAATAGCCCCGGTGTTAAAGACCCTTTATGATCAGATGGCATCCCCTAAATGGGTTTTAGCTTATGGTAACTGCGCTATTTCCGGGGGGCCTTTTGTATTTGAAGGTCAATATAACGTCATAGAGGGCGTTGATAAGGTAATACCTGTAGATGTTTACGTTCCCGGATGTCCACCAAGACCCGAAGCCTTAATAGAGGGATTGTTGAAACTTCAGGAGAAACTCACGGGAGTGAGGCGTTTTCCCATTCCGGAGAGGAGATGGTAAGCGCAAAGCTTTTAAAAGACCTTCAAGAAATGGGGGTTGAGCTTCAGGAAGTTCCTTACGAAAAAAAGGGATATTGTTTTGACGGGCAATTGGAGAAGGATAAGCTTCTTCAGGCCGTTGAGGCCTTTGACCATTATGGCTATTTCATCGAGGACATAGTATGCGTGGATTATGTGGAGAACCTGGAACTCATATACCATTTCAACCATTGGGAGGACCCCAAAAGGTTTTCCTTGAGGTTAAGGGTTAATCCTGAAGATCCAGAGGTTCCTTCCATATCCCCCATATACCCGGGTGGCGGATGGCATGAGAGGGAGATCCACGAGTTTTTCGGCGTATCCTTTAAGGGACATCCCAATTTGAGCTTTTTATTCCTTCATCCCGAGATCGAGTATTATCCTTTAAGAAAGATCCCAGTGAGGATTCCCGAGGAAAAAAAGAAGATCCTCCAAGGGAAAATGCCCGATCTAGAAGAAGAGGCCTTTTGGATCAACATGGGGCCTCAACACCCTTCGACCCATGGGGTTTTGAGACTTTTCATCAAGATGAGGGGCGAATTCGTAGAGGAGATTGAGCCGGTTTTGGGTTATATGCATCGGATGCAGGAAAAAATGGCAGAAATGAAGTCCTACATGCAATATTATCCCAATACCGCCCGTTTGGACTATGTGGGGCCTTTGGCTTTCAGCATGTGTTACTGCGGGGCCATGGAACGCTTATGTGAGATCGAGGTTCCGGAAAGGGCTGAAATGATCAGGCTCATCACCTTGGAGCTTAACCGTATTGCGAGTCACCTTTTATGGTTAGGGACCTACTTATTGGACCTTGGGGCAGCTACTCCTTATTTTTTCGCTTTTCAGGACCGTGAAGCTATTTTGGACATCTTAGAGGGATTAACTGGTTCAAGGCTTACTTACTGCTATTATCGCATTGGAGGACTTTGTGAGGATTTGAATGATTCCTTTCTCAAAAAAGTGGAGGAATTTATTCATCGAATGAAAAAGAACTTGAAGATATACGATGACCTTGTCACCGGAAACGCCATTTTCGTCGCCAGAACAAAAGGGATAGGTCTAATCGATAAGGAAGTTGCTCGCCGTTTTGGACTTACTGGCCCGAACCTGAGGGCTTCGGGTGTGGCATACGATGTAAGGGTCTCTGAGCCTTATGCGGGTTATAAGTTCCTTCGACCCAAAATCGCCCTTCTTGAGGGAGGGTTCTGTTATGAGAGGTACCTGGTGAGGATCAAGGAGATTGAAAACAGCTTGAACCTACTGGAAGAGGCCTTAAAGAGGT
>CAYZRR010000130.1:0-3737 GCA_964480925.1 uncultured Thermodesulfobacteriota bacterium | reverse complement strand
CTATTATGTTTAAAAGCGTGGTCTTCCCCGCTCCGGTTCGACCGGCAATAACCAACATCTCTCCGCTTTTGACTTTAAGGTTTATGCCCTTACAAATGGAGTTCTCTACATTTTCTAACTGGACTTCCATTTTAAACACCTGTTTTCAAGCCATATAAAAAACCTTTCCGTCAAAAAACAAGCTATTCCTAATATAGCCAAGGCTACAATAATTACATCGACTCTCATCAGACTTTCGGCTTTCCACATCATTGCTCCTATACCGCTGGGAATGGCGATCATCTCACTCGCCAAAACGGTCCTCCAGGCCATCCCTGCCTCAAGCCGAAGTCCTGTTAAAATGTTCGGCAGAGCCAGCGGAAGGATCACTTCTCGCAACGTCCTCAGGTTTGACGCCCCAAGGACCTTTGAAGCCCATATCAACTCCTGCGGCACCTCTTTAATGCCCCGTAGGGTGTTGTAAAGGACCGGGAAGAAGGAGCAGATGAAGATCAGGATAATAGGGAGCTTTTCGCCTATTCCAAGCCACAATATCAAAAGAGGAAGCCAGCCCAAAGCTGGTATGGGATAAAGAATCGAAAGTAAGGGGGAAAACCACGTCTCCAAGCTCCTTTTTGTCCCCATTAAAAGCCCTAAGAAAAAACCAAAACAGGCTCCCAAAAAAAGCCCAAGGAAAACCCTGACGGAACTTCTTAAAAGGGCTGTTCCTAATTCACCGGACTTAAGGAGCTCAACAAATGTGAAGAAAACATCCCATGGTCCTGGTAGTAAGGCTTGAGGGAAGGCCTTAAGCCTTATTAGCAATTCCCAAACGAGAAGAGCGATCCCAATGGGTATAAGACCCCAAAAGCCCTTTTTCATAAACCTTTGAAAAGAAGTTCCTCAGGACTAGGAAGTTTTTGTAAATACCCCACTTCGTTCATCAGACGAATGGCTTCTCCTACCTTTTTTAAATCTAACTCTTCTTGGTACTCACACCGCGAAATAGCTCTACTTATGACCTCGGGAGAAGGAAGAAAAAGACTTCGATCGAAAACCTCAACGGGCATTGTCCCCGTCAATGCTTCAAACATTATGTTTTCGCTGTCTAAAGGGTTGTTTTTTATAAAGGCAATAGCCTCCCTATTAATACTTTTAAGCTTTTCATAAAAGGAGGGCTCCTTTTTAAGTAGTTCCTCTTTTACTGCGATCACACTTCCAGGCATATGAGGCCAAATTTCACGGGCACTTAAAATGACCTTAAAACCCCATCCTTCTCCTAAGCTCCCCCAATGTTCGGGCAGAAAGGCCACATCTACCTCTCCCTTCTTTAAAGCGATAAGAGCCAAAGGAGGATTCATACGCCTTACGTTCTTTAAAACCTGAGGGTGAAGAAGCGTCTTTCTGAAAGCGTAATGAAGAAGAAGGTCACTCGCAGTCCCCTCCCTTAAAGCGGCGATTTTAAGATCTTCCCTTTTTAAATCTTCGGCCTTCTTAACCCTTTCAGGGTTTACCAGAACCGAAAAACCATAAAGATGCGTCTGAGCTATTATCTTAATTCTTAAACCAGCGTTTGAAAAAGCTACAACAGCTGGTGGCAGGCACAAATAAGCCACATCCACATCGCCTCTTGTCATTGCTGAAACAAGGGCTATTCCGGTAATGTAAGACTCGAATTTTTCCGCTTTAAGGCCGTTTTTCTCGTAAAGTCCTTTTTTAAAAGCCACAAAAGCGGGAAGGGAGTGAACGTTGTATTCCACGCTTATTTTTAAAGGTTGGGCCCATAAGTATAAGGGGAAAATTATGAAAAAAAGGAGCGCTTTTTTCATCCTCACCTCTTGGAAAACTCATTTTAATCCCTTTTCCCTTCCCATAGAAGAAGGTAAAATTTGAAAATAAACTATTAGGAGGGCCCAAATGGAAGTAAGATGGTTAGGACATGCGGCCTTTCTTATAAAGGGAGAAGGCTTAAGAATATTGACCGACCCTTATAGGTCAGGGGCCTATGGAGGGATCTCTTATGGACCGATAAGGGAAGAGGTGGATGTGGTTACCATTAGTCATGATCATGAGGACCATAATTGGACTGGGGATCTTAAGGGTAACCCAATAATAGTTAAGGGCCCTGGCCTTCACGAGGTTAAGGGTAAGACCTTCAAGGGAATAGCCACTTTTCACGATCCAAATCGGGGGGCCCAGAGAGGGCCAAACACGGTGTTTTGTTTTGAGCTTGAGGGAATAAAGGTTTGTCATTTAGGGGATCTTGGGCATGTTTTGGAGGAGAATCAAATTAAAGAGATAGGGGAGGTTGACCTTTTGCTTCTTCCGGTTGGAGGTTTTTATACGATTGATCCCAAAGAGGCCACTCAGGTAATGGAGCAACTTAAGCCCAAGAAGGTGATCCCTATGCATTTTAAGACACCGAAATGCGGTTTCCCCATTGCGGAAGTTGAGGCCTTTTTGAAGGACAAAAACAACGTGAGGCAAGTGGGGGCAAGTAGTGTTAACTTCGCTCGAGAGGATTTTAAAGAAGGGGAGACGGAGATAGTGGTCCTCCAACCCGCTTTATGAGATGGAAGAGAAACTAAAGCTTCTTTTTTCGAAGGCCCAGATTGAGGAAGCAGTAAGTAGGCTTGCTTCAGAGATTTCAAGAGATTATGAGGGGAGAAGGCCCCTTTTGATAGGGGTTTTGAAAGGAGCTTTTGTTTTCCTTGCTGATCTTATAAGGAAGCTTAAGATATCAGTGGAGGTGGATTTTGTGAGGCTTTCAAGTTATGGCTTAGGAAGTGAGAGTTCCGGTCAAGTTAAATTCACTAAAGAATTCGAGATGGAGATAGAAGGCAGAGACGTAATAGTGGTGGAGGATATAGTTGATACGGGGTTAAGCCTTAAGGTTTTACTTGAAGCTCTGAAGGAACGTAATCCGAAAAGCCTCAAAGTGTGCTGTCTTCTTGATAAAAAGTTCCGCAGGAAAACCCCTGTGCAGGTGGATTATGTGGGGTTTGAGATAGAAGAGGGGTTTGTGGTTGGGTATGGGATAGATTATGCGGAAAAGTACCGGGAACTTCCCGAGATATATGTTGTTGAAGGTAAGTCTTAAAATCCTCATCCTTTCCGTAGGGTTTCTTTTCGCTTGCCTTCCTTCGAAAAAAGTGGTACTTCCCCCACCTCCTACTCCTTTAAAAGCCCCTTCTCCTTCACGAGAAGTAAAGGAAGAAGGTCAAATGGTGCTTCAGAAGGCGAGAAAGGCTTATGAGGAGGGGAGGGTTGAGGAAGCCCTTCTTTATTACAAATCCTTGGAGAAGGACCCCGGAGCAAAGAAAGAAGCCCTTTCCTTGATAGCCTCTTTGAAGGTTGAGGAGCTAAAGAAGGTGAGCGAACGTTTTAAGGGGCATTCTTTTGGAGTTTATGCGACCTTGATGCTCTCTAAAAAACTTATGGCCCAAAAAAGATGGGAGGAAGTAAAGACCCTTCTCAAAGGGATCAGGGCTGAGGCTCAAAAAAATGGGTTTGGTGAGGTTTGGGAGAGTTTATGGGAAGAGTTTTTAAAAGAATCCGGTCGAAGGCTTAGAGTTAGCCTTATTCTTCCCTTTTCCGAAAGGGAGACTGAAAAAAGGGAGGCTTTTTTAAGGGGGTGTTTTTTGGCTGCGGGAATATTTGGTCCCGAAAGGGCTTCTTACCGGGTAACTTTCCTTGTGGGGGATAAAGCAGCGGAGTACGTGATAGATCCCATAGCTTCTAAAAGGTCTCTTGAACAG
>CAYZRR010000129.1:0-16350 GCA_964480925.1 uncultured Thermodesulfobacteriota bacterium | reverse complement strand
TTTTTTGTAAATGAGAGGTTTAAAAACCTGTTTGCAAAAAGAAGGTGAATTAAGGAGAAAAAAGCATGATTGGGTTAATGGGAATAGGATTACTCCTTTTGTTGATGTTATTTTTGGACTTTCCCGTAGCCTATGCCATGTTTCTTTCGGGGTTTATCGGGTTGTGCTTTGTGATCCCCATTGATTCGGCCTTAACGGTGGTCTTCAGGGAAATATGGGAGGGGTTTTCTTCCTATGGGCTCACGGTGATTCCTTTATTCTTACTTATGGGAAATGTGGCTTTTTACAGTGGGATAAGCGAGAGATTGTTCGAATCGGCTAATATTTGGTTTGGTAAAAGAAAAGGGGGGCTTTGTATCGCCACAATTTTGGCCTGTGCGGGTTTTGCGGCTATCTGTGGATCAAATGCGGCTACTGCAGCAGCCATGAGCAGAATGATATTGCCCGAGATGAAAAAGCATGACTACAATCCTGTTTTTGCCACCGGTTCAGTAGCCTGTGGAAGTACCTTGGGTGTGGTAATCCCTCCAAGTGTGGTATTGGTTGTCTATGGGTTATATGTTGGACAATCAGTTGCCAAGCTATTCATAGCTTCTATTATTCCTGGTTTGATATTGACGGGGTTCTTGATACTTGCCCTTTATTTTGCGAGTTTAATTTCAAAATCTCCCATATCAAGAGGATGGGAAATAACAGGGGAGGAGGTTTCGTTCTTTGATAAATTAAAAAAATCACAAGGAGTAGTTGAGGCGCTTATTTTATTTTTGTTTGTTATGATTGGATTGTATATGGGATGGTTTACACCAACCGAAGGAGGAGCTGCTGGAGCTTTTGGAGCTATAGTTTTGGGACTAATCAGGCGAACTTTTAAATGGAATGAATTAAAATTAGCAACATTAGATACTTTAAAAGGATCTTGCATGGTACTAATGCTAGTTATTGGAGCAACAGTTTTTGGAAGATTTTTAACAATGACAAGAATTCCTTATTTTGTTGCTGATTATGTTTCTGAATTAGCTTTGCCTTCATGGGCAATTTTGGGAATGATTCTAATAGTTTATATTATTGGTGGAGCTTTAATGGATGCACTTGCTTTTTTACTTATAACCCTTCCGGTATTTTATCCTTTGGTTACGTCTTTAGGATATGATCCTATATGGTATGGTGTTGTAATAACAATAGTCACCACGATGGGAGCAATTACACCGCCTGTTGGTATAAATGCTTATATAGTAGCCGGATTCAGTAATAGTTTGGGATTGGGGGGATTACGGGTAGTCTTTAAAGGGGTAATGGGTTTTTTGCCTGCTTACATATTTACCGTCATTCTTTTGATAATATGGCCGGAAATAGGGCTTTGGTTGACTAAATATATGAAAATTTAAAAAGAAGAATATGAACAATATCTATGAACTTTCAAGACTGATTACGGCGATAGAAAGAGGGGAGGAGGAGGCCTTTCAAACAGTAAGCGATTCCTTAGGCCTTGGGGGAAAAGCCCACACAATAGGCATAACGGGAAGCGCAGGGGTGGGGAAATCCACTTTGGTTTCCGCCCTTATTAAGCATATTCGGCAATCGGGTAAAACGGTGGGGGTCCTGTTAATTGATCCTTCAAGTGCTTTAAGTGGTGGGGCTTTTTTGGGCGATAGGGCGTTAATGAAGGAGCATGCCTTGGATCCAGGTGTTTTTATTAGAAGCTTTGCCTCCCGTGGGGCAAAAGGCGGGTTAAATCGAAATGTGTGGGCTGCTTTAGAGATAATGGATGCAAGGGGATACGATTACGTTATCGTCGAAACCTTAGGTGCGGGGCAGGATGAGGTGGATATATTTCAATTGGTCCATACGGTTATCGTAGTACTTACACCTGCGTGTGGGAATGACCTACAGCTCTTAAAGGCTGGTTTGTGCGAAATAGGCCATCTTTTTGTCATAAATAAGTCTGACCTTCCCGGAGCCGATATTATGGAAGCAAACCTTCATGGAGTTCTGTCGTTTAAAATTGAACAAGATCGAGAAAAATGGGAACCTAAAGTGATAAGAACCGAAGCTTTTAAAGGTAAAGGAGTCGAAGAAGTTTATAAAAGCATTGTGGAACGTGGAGAATTTTTAAAAAGACAAGGTATTTTTCAACAATGCGTTTTCGAAAGACGTAAAAAAGCACTTCAAATGTTTACGGAAGAAGTCATTCACCGAATAATAATAAACACTTTTGAGAGAAAGTCCCAAGAGATTAAGGAAAAAATAAAGAACGGATTTGATTTCAAAAAAGCGTTTAAAGAATTAACAAAAGACATTTGTTTGGAAATCAAAAAGATGCTTGACAGTTAACTTAATTAGTTGTATACAGTATACAAATACACCCAAAGGGGAGGGAAGATGGAGGAGCTGTTTGGAAGGTTTACCGTTTTGAGTATGGAGCAGGCTACGGTTCTTCCTTATTTGACTTATCGCTTGGCAATGGATGGAATGCGGGTAATAAGGTTAGAAAACCCGCAGTATCCTGATCCTAATCGAAGGGTAGGGGATAATGTTTTGAACGATGAGATGATGAGAAGTTACTTCTTGGCTATAAATGCCGGTAAAAAATGTATAACCCTTAACTTAGCTACTTCCGAAGGTAAAGAGCTTCTTTATCGGCTTATAAGGGAATTGCCAGTAGATGTGTTTTGTACCAATGTGCTTCCGAAAAATTACAAGAAGTTGGGTATAGATTACGAAACTCTTTCTCAAATAAAACCCGATATCATATGGGTAGGAGTGACGGGTTTCGGACCAGAGAGTAATGAAGCGGCTTATGACCCAATCCTTCAAGCCCGAGGAGGGCTTATGGATTTGAACGGCGATCCTAACGGACCACCTATGGTTATGGGCATACCCTTGCCCGATATGGGTACAAGCGAGCATACCTATGGGCAGATCATGAAGGCCTTGTTGAAGCGCCAATTAACCGGAGAAGGTTCAAGGATTGATATGATCATGTTACAAAGTACCGTAAGTTGGCTTACTGTTCCAATCACCATGACTAACTTTAACATAATAGTAACTAGGCATGGTAATACGCACCAATTTTTTGCTCCTGTTTCCGTTTATAAAACAAAAGATAGTTACATTTATATTGCAATTGGTAACGATAGGCAATGGCAAGATTTTGTAGAGATCCCTGGATTTGAGCACCTTAATAAGCCAGAATATCAATATAATGCTGGAAGAATCGCAGATAAAGATAACTTAAATCGACAGATAGAGGAGGTTACAAAACAATACTATACTGATGAGTTAATAAGGTTATTAACGGAGAAAACAATACCATGTTCACGTATTAACACTATCAAAGAAGTAATTGAAGATCCTTTGATTAAAGGATGGATGTTGCGTACCAAAGATCATATAACAGGCATGGAATTAATGCTTGCTCCACCACCTTATTTTACTCCTTTTCTGGAGAAGAATAACTATACGCTATCTTTCCCACCTCGGTTGGGTGAACATAATGAGGAGATTTACCGAGGAGTTTTGGGGATTAAGGAGGATGAGTTTAATCAGTTGAAAGAAAAAGAGATTATTTGAGGAGGGAAGGAGATGGATTTTAATCTCACGGAGGAGCAGGAATTCTTTAGGCGCACCGTAAAGGAGGTTGTAGAAAAGATGATAATTCCAAAAGCCGAGGAAATCGATCAGACCGATGAGTTTCCTTGGGAGCTTTGGAAGGAATTCACGAAGCTCGGGTATTTGGGGCTGCGATATCCACCGGAGTATGGAGGGATGGGTCTTGATAAGGTCAGTTGTATGATCTTTTATGAAGAAATAACCAGGGGATCGGTGGGATTTGCCCAGAGTGTGATAATGAACATGTTAATGGGAACGCATTTCATTTACCGTTTTGGCACAGAGGAAATGAAACAGCGATGTTTGATACCAGCTCTTCGAGGTGAAAAGATCGCTACTATTTGCTTTACTGAGGATCAAAGCGGTTCCGATTTGGCTTCTATAAGGACTACTGCGGTTAAGGACGGGAAGTATTGGATTATAAATGGGAAAAAGCAGTGGATAACCAATGGGCCCATTTGTGATTTTGCTACGGTGCTCGCCACCACTGACCCTTCCAAAGGGTTGAAGGGGTTAAATTTCTTTTTGGTAGAGAAGGGGACTCCCGGTTTTTATCCGGGACAAAAGATCCAGAAGATAGGTTGTAGAGGAACCGTTACCGGAGAGTTGATTTTCGATAACGTGCGCATCCCAGAGGAGAACCTCTTGGGTGAAGAAGGTAAGGGCATTCAATATTTACAGGAGATTTTGGATGAGATTCGGATTATGACCGGGGCTATGGCCTTAGGGATAGCCAGGGCGGCTTACGATGAAGCCCTGGAATATGCGAGAAAGAGAGTGGCCTTCGGTCATCCCATTGGATATTATCAGCTCATCCGAGCCAAATTTGCCGATATGGCCACAGAACTTGATGCAGCCAGGCTTTTAGTATGGAGAGCGGCTTGGATGCTTGATAAAGGGTTGACTTGTACTAAAGAAGCCATAATGGCGAAGATGTTCGCTACTGAGACGTGTATAAAAGTAGTCGATGAATGTACCAGAATATATGGTGCCAACGGAATGGCCATGGAATATGCCCCTCAAAGGCATTTCCGGGATGCGAGATTTCTCCTTTACGGTGGAGGTACTCACGAAGTGTTAAGGGACTATCTCGGACGTTTGATTTTAGGAAAGCTTTAAAAAGGAGGTGTGGGGTGGATATTTTGGTGTGTATAAAAAGGGTGCCAGATTCCGAAGCACAAATTGAGGTAAAAGAAGGGAATGTTTTGAAGATAGAAGAGAGATATACGATAAATTTCTTTGACAATTTAGCGGTTGAGGAAGCTATTCGTATAAAGGAGAAAGTGGGAGGTAAGGTTACCGTTTTTACCTTTGGTTCTTCCTCTTCGATCGAGGTGCTAAGGAGCGCTCTGGCGATGGGTGCAGATGAGGCGATCCTTATCGAGGATGAAAACGTACCTTATAAGGATGAGTTCGTGACTGCCAGAATATTATCCAAAGCCATAAAGGATATTCCTTTTGATCTGATCTTATGCGGAAGGGAGGCTTTTGACACTTCTTCCGGTTTGGTCGGTCCGTTTTTAGGAAAAATGCTGGGAATCCCGGTGATCACAATGGTCACCAAGGTGGAAGTAAAACCCGAAGAAAGACAACTGGAGGTAGAAAGGGAGATAGAGGAGGGGAAAGAGCTTTTGAGGGTGAATGTGCCTGTTTTATTAACCACCCAAAAAGGGTTGAATGAGCCGAGGGTTCCTACGGTTATGGGATTACTGAAGGCCATGAAGGCCCCAATAAAAAGGATAAAGGTGGAGGATTTAGGAATAAAGCCGGACTCAATCGTTGAAGAGACGAAAGTGGAGATTTCCAAGCTCTGGGAGGAGAAAAAGAAAAGGCGAATAAGGTGGATCAAGGGAACTCCTGAGGAGATGGTCAAGGAATTGATAGAACTATTGAAGAGTGAAGCTCGGGTTTTATAAGGAGGGGCTATGAGCGGGATTTTAATTTATGGAGAACATAGGGAAGGAAGGTTAAAAAGGGTTTCTTATGAACTTCTTTCCAAAGGAAGGGAGATAGCTCAACAACTGGGAGAAAAGGCAAAAGCGGTAATTCTTGGAAATCAATTAGAAGAAGTGGCTCAGGAAGCTTCATCCTATGTGGACGAAGTGTACCTTTTTGAGGATCCCATTTTGGAGAATTACAATTCGGAGATTTACCTTCAAATACTGGAGAAGCTTATAAAAAGGGAGGAGCCTTCCTTAATTATGGCTGGAGCTACTTTTCAGGCTCGAGAACTTTTCCCCCTATTGGGTGGGATTTTGGAATGTAGCGTTATTGTGGAATGTGTTGAGATAAAGATAGGGGACGGAAAGCTTTCTTACGTTAAGCCCTTTTACGGGGGAAAAATCTTGGGTGAAGTCATTCCTAAATGTTATCCTCATATAGTCCTTGTGAGACCGAGGGTCTTTCAAGCGAAAGAGAAGCCTGCTGGGCAAGGTCTTATAAGGAAAGAGGAAGTACAAATTGATATGTCGAAAGCGAGGATAAAGACGTTAGATGTTTTTAAAGTAAAAGAAAAGGTCACCGACATAACCGAAGCCGATGTGGTGGTCTGCGGGGGGCGAGGCCTGAAGGCTCCGGAGAACTTCAACCTCTTAATGGAGCTTGCGGAAATATTAGGAGGAGTGGTAGGAGCCACCCGAGCGGTAGTTGATGCGGGATGGAGGCCTCAATCGGAACAGGTGGGTAAAAGCGGAAAAACCGTTTCTCCCAATCTTTATTTCGCCATAGGCCTTTCCGGGGCTATTCATCATGTGATGGGAATGGATAGCTCGAAAGTGGTAGTGGCCATTAACAAAGACCCCACCGCTCCTATATTCGAATACGCCGATTATGGGCTTGTAGCGGATTTGTTCGAGGTAGTTCCTATTTTGATTGAAGAACTCAAAAAGGAAAGGGGATGAACGGAGTAATTGATGTAATTGTGGTTGGAGGAGGGTTAGCGGGTCTTTCCGCGGCCTATGGTTTAGCGAAAGCGGGAATAGAAGTTTTACTTCTGGAAAGGGGCGACTATCCGGGCAGTAAAAACGTAACGGGAGGGAGGCTTTATCTGGAACCAATAAGGTCAATTTTCCCAGAACTATGGGAAGAAGCTCCCTTTGAGAGATGCGTGAAAAAAGAGAGGCTTTCATTACTTGCTAAAATAAGCTCATTAACGCTTGAATTTGATTCAGAAGAGATAAAAGGCCAAAGTTATACCCTTTTAAGGTCCAAATTTGACAAATGGCTTTCTGAAAAAGTGGAGGCCCAGGGAGGTTTGATAATCCCTCAGAAAAAGGTCACCGGTCTTTTAAAAGAAAACGGATGGGTAAAAGGGGTGGTGGTGGAAGGAGAGGAGGAACTGCGAAGTAATATCGTGATCATCGCCGATGGGGTTCTTTCGCCTTTAGCTCAACAAGCCGGTTTAAAGGAGGAGATAAGTCCCCACCGAGTGGCAGTGGGGGTAAAGGAGGTAATTCAACTTCCTCAAGAGGAGATCAATAAGCGCTTCAATTTGAGAGATAATGAGGGAGTTGCCCACCTTTTTGTAGGTGAAGTGACCGAAGGTGTTTTCGGCGGAGGATTCCTTTATACCAATCTGGATACGGTCTCTCTGGGCATTGTGATCGGCCTTGAGGCTTTTACCGATTCCAAAGAAGTTTCAGAAGTTCCAAGACTTCTGGAGAACTTTAAAAGTAGAAACGAAGTTTACCCCTTGATCGAAGGTGGTGAAGTTGCAGAATATTCGGCTCACCTTATTCCAGAAGGCGCCTTTGGGCTCACCAAAAAGCTTTTCGGAAACGGAGTGCTGCTTCTAGGAGATGCCGCTGGCTTTGCCCTTAATCACGGCATCACGGTTCGGGGAATGGATTTCGCCATAGCTTCAGGGTTTTTTGCCTCCGAAGTTGTTAAAGAGGCTAAAAAACGCAACGATTTCTCGATTAATACCCTTTCTTTGTACGAATCGTTTTTAAGAAACAGTTTCGTGCTTAAAGACATGTATAATTTCAAAAACTCTTCGGAAATATTGTGGTCGGTAAGCCGGTTATACAACTACTATCCCCGATTGGTTTTGGAATTTTTTAAAGATATATTTTTTGTTCCTGCAGAAAATAAAGAAAAGTTATGGAAAACGTTTTGTCGTTATTCAAAAAAGCTATTTTGTGATTTTCAAACATATAAAGACTTATGGAAATTACGAGGGCTTTAATGAAAGTTGATGAGAAACTTGTTAAAAACTTCTTTAGGGTTAAGCAAGATAGTCACATAACAATTGATCAAGAATTGTGTAAAAAGTCTGAATGTAAAGTTTGTGTTCGAATATGTCCTGCAGGGTTATATGAATTGAATGAAGATGGTAAGATTTCAGTGGAATATACTGGGTGTTTGGAATGTGGCACGTGCTGGATTTCTTGTCCATATAAAGCCATAAAATGGGAATATCCGTCAGGTGGTTTTGGAGTGCAATACAGGTATGGTTAAATTTGGCCGAAATCTTGAAGTTAAGAAAAACTTGCTTTCCGATCAGATTTATGAGGTACTGCGCGAACGCATAAAGACGGGTTTATACCCACCGAAGACACGTCTTAAGGAAGCTAAATTAGCTGAGGAGATGGGGGTAAGCCGTACGCCGATAAGGGATGCCCTTAGGAGGTTAGAGAGAGAGGGGTATGTGGTCATCCTTCCGGGTAAAGGAGCCTATGTGAGATGGTTGAGCTTAAATGAGATGAGGGAATTAATAGAAATAAGAAGCATTCTCGAGGCTTATGCCACTCGGCTTGTGGCAGAAAAAAAAGATGAGACCCTTATCGAAAAGTTAGAAGACCTTCTCAAACAATTTAAGGAAGCCATGGATCAAAAAAATATACCATTATGCGTGAAGATTTCTACCGAATTTCATGAAACCATTTATCGCAATTGTGGGAATAATAAGTTATACGAGATAATCACTTCTTTAAGGGATCAATTTTATCAAATACGTATTCTGCTTTTAGAGATACCTGGAATGATGGAAACTTCGTGGAGAGATCATTTAGAAATTGTTAAACTCTTAAGAGAAAATAATGTAGAAAAGATCGAGAGCTTTGTTCGTAGTCATATAATGAAGACAATACAAGTTTTTATTAACCAACAAAGAGGGTCTGATCATGGAGAGGAAAATTAAAGTCTTAATAGCAAAACCCGGCCTTGATGGTCACGATAGAGGTGCCAAGATTGTAGCATATGCTTTAAAAGAAGCAGGTATGGAAGTGATATATACTGGTTTGCATCAGACTATCGATTCAATTGTCGCAACTGCCCTGCAAGAAGATGTGGATGTTATAGGCTTGAGTATACTTTCAGGTGCTCATCTTACCATATGCGAAAAACTTATGAAAAAGTTAAAGGAAGTGGGCTTAGAAAATAAGCCTGTGGTTGTTGGTGGAGTTATACCACAACAGGATATTCCCAAATTGAAAGAGATGGGGGTTAAAGCTGTTTTCCCTGGAGGCACTCCTTTGAGTCAAGTGGTGGAAGGGGTTCGCCAGGTTGCTATTCAATCGATGAAAGGGGAGGAGTAAAGATGGGGGTTGGAGGTGCCAAATACATAAGGGACGAAAAGGACAGGATAAAGGAGGTAATTTACGAATCCGGAATAAAGATAAAACCATTTTACACGCCTTCCGACTTGGAGGAAGTGGGGTTTGTTTACGAAGAGGACTTGGGTGATCCAGGGGAGTATCCCTTCACGCGTTCCATACATCCTGAGGGTTATAGGTCCAGGGCTTGGACGATGCGCCAATATACGGGTTTTGGTACCCCTCGGGAGACTAACGAGAGGTTCAAGTTCATGATTTCTCAAGGGCAGACCGGATTAAACGTGGCTTTTGATTTACCTACCCAGATGGGTCTTGATTCGGATGACCCTTTGGCCGAAGGGGAAGTGGGAAGGGTAGGAATGGCCGTTGATACATTAAGGGATTTTGAAATTGCTTTTGAGGGAATTCCCCTTGATAGGATTGGGACGGGTTTGACGATAAACGCGGTGGCTTCCATCATATTGGCCATGTATCAGGCGGTAGCTGAGAAATACGGCTATTCTCCTGAGTCCATAAGCGCTACTCCTCAGAACGACATCTTAAAGGAGATGATAGGCAGAGGTACCTGGATATTTCCCGTTGAGCCTTCCATAAAGTTAATTGGGGATACCATCGAATATTCTATGAAAGTTATGCCTAAGACTAATCCGGTGAGCGTATGTGGATATCATATAAGGGAGTCAGGGGCCACTCCGGCTCAAGAGATCGCCTATGCGATTCTTATAGCCAATGCTTACATCGAGGAAGTAGTAAAAAGGGGATATCATGTGGACGAATTTGGACGAGGGATAACTTTCAATTTCAACGTCTTTGGAAATCTATGGGAAAACGTGGCTAAGTTCCGAGCCGCCAGAAAGCTGTGGGCGAAGAACATGAAAGAGAAATGGGGAGCTAAGGATAAACAGACCATGTTCTTAAGGGGGCTTTTTGGAGGAGGTGGTTCGGGTTTAACCAAAGAACAGCCCATAATAAACGTGGTGAGAGGGGCTTATTATGCCTTGGCCGCTGCCCTAGGGGGAGCACAAACTACTGCTATTTGTTCTTATGATGAGGCTTATACCATCCCAACTCCTTATTCAGCACTCATATCCTTGAGGACCCTTCAGTTGTTAATGGACGAGGTGGGGTTGAGGGATACGGTGGATCCCTTGGCGGGTTCCTATTTTATAGAGACGCTAACCAAGAAGATGGAAGAGAAGATAATCGAAGAGATGGAGGAGATAGAACGTATAGGCGGTATAAAACTGGCGGTGGAGACGGGTTATATCCAGAGGAAAGTGGCCCGACAGGCATATGAATGGCAAAAAGGATTGGAGAGGGGAGAATACATCAAGATCGGTGTTAATAAATACACCGATCCCGGTCCGCTGGGAACGGAGGACGTGAAGCTACATGAGTATAACCCCGAAGTAGCTGAAGCCCAGATAAAGTCATTAAGAGAGATCAAACTACACAGGAACAATAGGGAAGTGGCGAGATGTTTAAATGATCTAAAAGTCGCGGCAAAGCAAGGGAAAAACGTAATGCCATATCTACTGGAGGCGGTTAAGGCTTACGCCACATTGGGAGAAATGACAAGTGTGTTCAAGGAAGTTTACGGGGAGTTTAAGGAGCCTTCTATTTTTTAAAAAGATCAGAGGAGGAAGATCATGCCTTCCTACCGATTAGGATGTGACATCGGTGGTACCTTTACGGATTTTGTCCTTGTGGAGGATGAAAGCGGGGAAATTATGGTCAATAAATGCCTCACCACCCCTCAGGATCCTTCGGAGGCGGTAGAGCAGGGTATTAGAGGTCTTCTTCAACGCGGGGTCAATTTCATACCCTATTTAAAAGAGATAATCCATGGAACCACTTTGGTCATAAACGCCATTATCGAAAGGAAAGGGGCTAAAACGGGTTTAATAACCACTAAAGGTTTTAAAGACGTCCTCGAACTTGGTAGAGAACTCCGTTACGATCCCTACGATATTTTTGCTGAATATCCCGAACCCTTAGTCCCTCGCTATTTAAGAAAGGAGGTCGCGGAAAGAATCTCGAGTGACGGGAGAGTAATTATACCTTTAGATGAAATGGAATTGAGGGAAAAACTTGATGAACTTTTAACAGAAGGTATTCAATCTTTAGCCGTATGTTTTTTGAATTCTTTCATAAATCCAGTTCATGAATTTAAGGTTAAGGAAATAGTAACAAGAGAAGCTCCAAATTTATTTTTATCCATATCTTATGAAGTTTTGCCTCAAATAAGAGAGTATGAAAGAACATCAACTACAGTAACAAATGCATATGTCAAACCTATTACGGCAAGGTATTTAAAACGTTTAGAAGAACGTTTAAGTTCTTTAGGATTTGAAGGGCGGTTATTTATAATGCTCTCATCGGGAGGGATTACTACTACCGATGTGGCGCGGGAATATCCTGTTAGGATTATCGAATCAGGTCCTACCGCTGCTGTAATTGCTGCCCAATATTATGGAAAATTATTTGGGATTTCTGATCTTTTCTGTTTTGATATGGGAGGTACTACGGCTAAAAGTTGTTTGATTCAAAAAGGAAAAGTGGATTTGGTTTCCACCTTTGAAGTAGGGCGGGTGCAAAGGTTTAAGAAGGGTTCGGGTTTACCGATTCAGGTTCCGGTGGTGGACCTTTTGGAGATAGGGGCTGGTGGGGGGAGTATAGCCAGGATAAATCGAAGGGGTCTTCTCCAGGTAGGTCCGGAAAGCGCTGGGGCTGATCCCGGTCCTGTTTGTTATGGTTTAGGCGGTGAAGAACCTACGGTGACCGATGCCGATTTGGTCCTCGGTTATCTTGATCCCAATTATTTCCTCGGTGGAGCTATGAAGCTTAACAAAGAGGCGGCGATAGCCGCTATAAAGGATCGGGTAGCTCTTCCTTTGAATGTTTCTTTGATCGAGGCCGCTTATGGCATTCATGAGCTCATTAACGAGACTATGGCAGCCGCAGCGAAGACCCATATTGCCGAAAAGGGCGGTAACCCCAATATAGTGACCATAGTGGCTTTTGGAGGTGCGGGTCCGGTACATGCTTATGGTCTTGCCAAAAAGATAGGGGCCAGTAGGATTTTGGTTCCACCTTTAGCGGGTGTAGGGTCGGCCTTAGGGTTCTTCACGGCTCCTATAAGTTTTGATCTGGCGAGAAGTTACAAAGGTAAAGTGGAAGAGATGGATTTTAATATGGTGGAAGAGATTTTTAAGCAGATGGAAGAAGAAGGGGCTTCCATTTTAAAGGGGGTTCGTGAGGGCGATGAGATTATCTTTGAAAGGGCATTGGATATGAGGTATGTGGGTCAAGGTTCGGAGACCACGATCCCCATTGAGAGGAAGCCCTTTAACCTGTGGTCAAAAGAAGAAATAAAGGCGCTCTTTCACGAACATTATCAGCGTCTTTATGGACGTACTTATCCAGGAAGTCCAATAGAATTTGTGACCTTTAGGGTAAGGGCAAAACTCCCAGAGAGGCCTTTTAAATTTCCTCGATTGAAAGTGGAATCGGAGGATCTCGAGAAGGCCCGAAAGGGGAAGAGGGAGGCCTTCTCCCTTTTGAAAAAGGAGTTCATCTTATTCGATGTTTATGATCGATATAAGCTCTTCCCGGGTGCCTTAATTAGTGGGCCTGCCATTATCGAAGAGAGGGAGTCCACCATAATAATAGGTGAGGATGCGGAGGCCTCAGTGGACGAGTATGGGTTCGTTTGGATCAAGATCAAAGGGTAAAGGAGGCCGAAAAAAATGGCGGGGAAGTTTGATCCCATAAGGTTAGAGATTTTGTGGAGGCGTTTAATTGCTATTGTAGACGAAGCGGACGCTACGGTTGCTCGTACTGCTTTTTCCAGCCTTTTGCGGGACGCTCACGATTATACTTGTATGTTTACCGATAGATATGGTCGAGAATTGGCCCAAGGGACTTTTTGTACCCCGGGACAAGCTGGGGCCATGGCCTTAGGGATTAAGAAAATTGTAAATATGTTTCCCTTTGAGAGTTATCGACCGGGTGATGTGATAATAGTGAATGATCCCTGGCTTCTGGCTGGGCACTTGAATGACATATGTGTGTTAAGCCCTGTTTTTTACAAAGGTGAACTTGTGGCCTTTACCGCTTGCGTATTTCACCATTCTGACATAGGGGGAAGGGTCTCTTCCGATAACCGCGAGGTTTTTGAAGAGGGTTTGTTCTTACCTCCGGTGAAACTTTACGAAGAGGGTAAATTAAACGAGGCACTTCTTGAGATAATCCGTTGGAATGTGAGGACTCCGGATTCCGTTATCGGGGATATAAGGAGTCAAGTGGCTGCCAATCACGTTTGTGCCCGTAAATTAATAGAGATGTTAGAAGAAGAGGGGTTAAAGGATCTGGATGAGTTGGCAGAGGAGATCATAGAAAGATCCGAACGCAGTATGAGATTGGGAATCTCCAATATCCCTGAGGGCGTTTATCCGTTTGAGACGGTAATAGAAGGGCCTCCGGGTAAGGAAGACGTGTTGGTCAAGCTCAGTGTTAAGGTTAAAAACGGAGAAGTGGAGGTGGATTTCACGGGTACCTCTCCCCAAGTGGATTGGGGGGGCAATGTGGTTTATAACTTCACCTATGCTTACTGCTTTATGGCCATTAAAAGCGCAGTAGATCCTGAGATTCCCGTAAATGAGGGTTCAACTAGGCCTATTAAAGTCACAGCTCCGGAAGGAAGCGTGGTTAACTGCAAGTTTCCCGCGGCAGTTGCGGCCAGGATGCAGATTGGGCATTTTATGGCCGAATTGGTTTTCCGCGCTTTAGCACCCGCTATTCCCGACAGGGTAATTGCTCCCTGTGGAGGTACGCCTGCTCACACTTACATATTTTATGGTCAACGCCATGACGGAAGTCCTTGGCTCACTAACGTAATAGGTGGTGGAGGAATGGGAGCTAGTAGCAAAAGCGATGGGCATCATTGTGCCATATTCCCCGCCAACGGGGCCAATACGCCAGTGGAGATCTTCGAAAGCGATACTCCTCTTTTGGTTTTAGAGAGAAACTTGATTCCCGATTCCGGAGGAGCTGGGAAGATGAGAGGTGGCCTCGGAAGGACCTTTGTGGTGAAGGTCCCAGATGATGAGTTTGCTCCCAAACCCCCGGTGGTAATAGCCATTCAAGGGGGAAGGTTCAAGTATCCAGCCGAAGGACTTTTCGGGGGGAAACCAGGGGCGAAGTCCAAATTCCTCGTCAATGGGGAGCCAGGTGACCCCAGTACCTTAACTTTTTGTAAACCCGGTGACATCATCGAATTTCACGCTCCGGGAGGAGGAGGGTTCGGCGATCCTTTGGAGAGGGATCCCGAGATGGTGAAGCAAGATGTGCTTTATGGGTATGTGAGTTTGGAGAAGGCGCAGGAAGAATACGGCGTGGTAATCGATCCACATACCTATGAGGTCGATTGGGAGAGGACCAAAAAACTAAGGGAAAAGTTAAAAATGAAGATGACTCTTTAAGGGAGGGTTTTTATGGAAAAAAGGTCCTTCATACCGAAATTGACCGAAAAGGAACTAAAGGAATTACAGCTAGAGGGTTTAAGGTGGACAGTAAAACATGCCTATGAGGGATCCGAATTTTACCGGAAAAAGATGCAGGAAGCGGGGGTTAAGCCCGATGACATAAAGAGCCTGGATGACATAAGTAAATTGCCCTTTACTACGGCTCAAGACCTGAGAGACGGTTATCCTTTTCCCTTAAGAGCCGTTCCCTTCGAGAAAATAGTCAGAATACATGCCTCTTCTGGTACCACCGGTAAAAGAAAAGTCCTGTGCTACACACAAAAGGACATCGACGATTGGGCCGATATGATGGCCAGATGCTACGAAGTAGCTGGACTTACCCCCCTTGATCGGGTTCAGATAGCGGTCGGTTATGGGGTATGGACTGCGGGAGTGGGATTTCAACTCGGATGTGAACGCCTTGGAGCTATGGCGATACCGATCGGACCGGGCAACTTGGATATGCAATGCCAGTTTTTGGTCGATTTTCAAACCACGGTTATATGTTGTACGGCCTCTATGGCTTTGCTTCTGGCGGAGGAGGTTGATCGGAGAGGATTAAGGGGGAGCATCAATTTGAAAAGGGTGATAATGGGTTCGGAAAGGTCAAGTGATGCGATGAGGAAGAGAATAAAGGAATTGTTGGGAGTGGAACATGTGTTTGATATAACTGGGTTAACCGAGTTATATGGGCCTGGAGCAGGCATAGATTGCGAGTTCCACAAAGGTATCCACTATTGGAGCGATTATTACATTTTAGAAATCCTGAACCCCGAAACCTTGCAACCCGTACCACCAGGGGAGATCGGGGAGATGGTGGTTACTACTTTAAGGAAAGAAGCTGCTCCTTTAATTCGCTACAGGACAAGGGATTTGACTCGTTTGATACCTGAAAAATGTCCTTGCGGGATGGTATTTCCATTACATGATCGGATAATGGGAAGGTCCGACGACATGTTCATCATAAGGGGGGTGAACGTTTATCCGAGTCATATAGATGAGATACTTTCTTCCATTTCGGGCATTGGGAGTGAATATCAAATAATCCTGGAAAGGCGTCAAGACGGTAAGGATTACATGATCCTCAAAGTGGAAAGGGAAAAAGACGGCGATCCTTCTATGGATTCCCAAATTGCTAAGGAGATTTCGGAGAAGATAAAGAAGCAGGTTTTGGTGAGCTGTGATGTGGAGATAGTCGATTACGGAAGTTTACCTCGTACTGATCGTAAGTCAAAAAGAGTTTTTGATTATAGGGAGTGAGAAGATGATGAAATTAAAAGTGAAGGAATATTTCAAGGTTAAGTCAATAGAAGAAGCCATAAACCTTAAACTTCAGTATGGTGAAAAGGCTATGTTCATCGCTGGTGGAACAGACGTGATAGTGGGGTTAAAAAACAAAAAATGGACCCCTGAAGTTTTGATTTCACTGAATGATATTCCGGGTCTTTCTTATATAAAAGAGGAAAACGGAACCGTGAAAATAGGGGCGCTTACCACTCACAGGGAGATAGAGAGGTCATCCCTTATCGAAAAGAAAATTGGAGCTCTCATGGATGCCGTTAAAAACCTGGGTTCGGTCCAAATTCGTAATGTGGCAACCATAGGGGGGAATCTGTGTAATGCGGCTCCTTCGGCGGATACCGCTCCTCCCTTGTTAGTTC
>CAYZRR010000128.1:0-8986 GCA_964480925.1 uncultured Thermodesulfobacteriota bacterium | reverse complement strand
GAGACGGGGGTAGCTCTTGAGATAAACGCCTATTATGACCGGCTGGACCTTAATGATGTCAATGTTCGGAAGGCCAAATCCAAAGGAGTTAAACTCGCAATAGGCACCGATGCCCATAACTTGGGTCAACTTTGGATGCTCGAACTTGGGGTAGGGGTGGCAAGGAGGGGTTGGTGCGAGCCTGAGGACATCTTGAATACGCTCTCCTATGAGGAACTTTTAGAATGGGCTCGGAAAAAGACCGGTTTTTCATGAAAATGGCCATAAGTATGGCCAAAAAAGGGGAAGGGTGGGTGAGTCCAAACCCCATGGTGGGGGCTGTTCTTGTCAAGGATTCGCGGATCCTTTCCAAGGGCTTTCATCGCCGTTATGGAGGGGATCACGCGGAGGTTGACGCTATAAAAAGGGCCAAGGAGCCTCTTGAGGGAGCAACCCTTTATGTGAACTTGGAACCCTGCTGTCATTGGGGGAAAACTCCTCCCTGTTGCGATGCCATAATAAAAGCAGGCATAAAGAGGGTGGTTATTGCCAATCGAGATCCAAATCCTTTGGTCAATGGAAAAGGGATTGAGATCCTTAAGCGACATGGAATCGAGGTCGAGACGGGGATCCTTGAGGAAGAGGGAAAGGCCTTAAATAGGGCCTATTTTAAGTATTACGAGAAGAAGTCCCCCTTTATTACCTTAAAATGGGCTCAAAGCCTTGATGGGAAGATCGCCACTTCGGAGGGCGATTCGAAATGGATAAGTTCCGAAAAGGCTTTGAAGTTTGCTCATAAACTAAGGGCCATCCATCAGTCAGTTGTAGTGGGGATAGGCACCGTTTTAAAGGACGATCCTCAATTGACCGTAAGGCTTGTTCGGGGGAGAAACCCCTTAAGGGTGATTTTGGATTCCCATTTAAGGATTCCGCTTGATTCAAAGGTCTTAAACGTAAGAGAGGCTCCCCTTCTTATAGCCACAACCCAAAAGGCCGATCCGAATAAAATGGCACTTCTTCAACAAAAGGGAATTGAGGTCCTCAAATTGGGGAAAGAAAGGGTCGATTTGAGGGAGTTACTCAATGTCTTTTATGAAAGAAAAATACAATCGGTTTTGGTCGAAGGGGGAAGGGAGGTCCTTACTTCTTTTTTAAGAGAAGGGCTTTGTGACCGCTTAACGGTCGTCATTTCGCCAAAACTCATAGGAGAAGGTCTATCCCCTTTGGGAGACCTTGGGATTAAAAAGATAGAAGAGGCTTTTCTTTTGAAAAACGCTTCTCTTAAAAGGATCGGTTCCGATTGGATCTTTGAAGGTTACTTAAAATAAAGATGCCCAGGAATAAAAAAGGCCACATCTTCTCCGTTTCTCCGTAAAGGGTCCTTTTTTTAGAGAGGTCAAAAGGAGCCACAAAATAGCCCCTTTTGAATAGGGGCGTTTCTTTTATAATTCTTCCCTTTGGATTTATAACGGCGCTTATTCCCGTATTTGCCGATCTTAAGATCCATCTCCTCTGCTCTACGCTTCTAAATACCGCCTGGGCCAGATGTTGGTAAGGAGCACTTGTTTTTCCAAACCAGGCGTCATTGGTGATAGTGATAAGGAGTTCTGCCCCTCGTTTTACCGCTTCGTTTGAAAGCTCCGGAAAGATGATCTCAAAACATATCAATATCCCTGCTTTTCCCCAAGGAAGAATTAAAACCTTTATCTCCTCACCTGGACTTATGTCTCCGGGAACAGCCTCTTTTACGGAGCCAAAAAGCCTCTCTATTGTGTTCCTAAAAGGAAGATATTCCCCAAACGGAACAAGGTGGACCTTGTCGTAAAAGGAAAGTTTATCTTGTGAAAAAAGAAAAGCGCTATTAAAGGTTTTTTCTTTTTCGACCCTTAAGGCTCCAAAAACAAGGGGAGTTCCCAAGGTGTGAAGAAATTGTAAAAGTTCCTCTACAAGTTCCCCTTGGGGGAAGTATTGGGGAAAGGCCGTTTCAGGCCAGATGATAAGATCTGGCTTCTGCGAGAGAGTTTTGAGGGTTAAGAGTTTATGGATTTTTAAAATTTGCCTTTGGAAGGCTTTGTCCCATTTAATAAGTTGTTCGATGTTGGGCTGTATTATGGCCACTTTGTATCGGGGAGAGGGGTCTTTTTCATTGATTCTAAAAAGCCCATACCCCAAACTAAGTCCTATTCCTATTAGGGCGTAAAAGAGGGCCTTTCTTTTCCCTTTCAAGGACAAAAAGAGAGCCAAATTGAAAAAAGCCATAAGAAAGGACAATAAATGGGCTCCTCCAAGATCACTTATCTGTAAAAGGATCGGGATTCTCCATTGACTGTGAGATAACATGGCCCACGGAAATCCGGTTAAGAGGTGTCCTCTTAGGTATTCCAGAAGTGTCCAAAGCGAAGCTCCTCCGAAGGCAAAAGCCGTATTTTTGGGAAGCACCGTAACCCCCAAGGAGAAAACCCCGAAATAAAGGCCTAAATAAAGGCATAAGAGCAATAAAATGGCCAAAGCTCCAAGGTAATTGATCCCTCCGTAACGGTTAACCGCTACCACGATCCAAAAACAGGTCACCAAAAAGGCCACTGTTCCCCCAAAGCTCCCTATGGAGAAGGCCTCTTTTGGTCTGCGGTTATTTACCGCATAAAGAAGGGGCAGAAGTGAAAACCATCCTAAAGGCCAGAGTCCTATTCCCGGTTGAGAAAGCCCGTAAAAAACGCCGCTTAACGCGCTAAGAAGAAGCGCTTTTCCTAAGGAACGAGACGATCTCTTCGACCACATACCTTTGGGCCTGAGGAGTTAATTCGGGATAAATCGGAAGGGCCAAAACCTCTTGGGAAGCTCTTTCGGCTTCGGGAAAGTCTCCCTTTTTGTATCCCAAGAATTTAAGGGAAGGCTGAAGGTGAAGGGGAAGTGGGTAATAAACCTCGGTTCCGATTCCCTTTCGTTGAAGGTATTTTCTCAACTCATCCCTTTTGGGGGTCCTTATGACGTACTGATGGAATATGTGTCCCCTTTTTAAAGGTGGTAATTTTATGCCCCATTTTTCCCCTTCATACTCTTTGAAAAGGGATTCATAATATTCGGCTTTCCTCCTCCTCTCTTCGTTCCATTGTTCAAGATAGGGTAGTTTTACCAAAAGGACTGCCGCCTGGATTTCATCAAGTCGGCTATTTATCCCCAAAAGTTCATGGATGTACTTATCCCTTGATCCGTGAGACCTTAAAAGGCTTATCTTTTCGGCAAGTTCATCCGAATCGGTCACCACAAGCCCCCCATCCCCTGCCCCTCCAAGGTTTTTGGTGGGATAAAATGAAAAACACCCCAAATCGCCGATCGTTCCCGCCTTTTTCTTCTGGTTTCCGATCGAACAATCAGCCCCTAAGGCTTGGGCCGAATCTTCTACCACTTTCAGATTTGCCTCCTTCGAGATCCCCATTATCCTCTCCATATCGCAAGGAAGCCCGAATAAATGCACCGGCATTATCGCTCGGGTTTTTTCAGTTATGGCCTTGGGTATTAATTCCACATTGAGGTTAAAGGTCTCCGGATCAATATCCACAAAAACGGGCTTCCCTCCAAGCCTCACAATAGCACTTACTGTGGAAAAAAAGGTAAAGGGCGTGGTTATAACTTCGTCTCCTTCCTTTATCCCTAAGGCCATAAGGGCCAAAAGGAGGGCATCGCTTCCTGAGGCAACCCCTATTGCATGTTTTACCCCTAGATATTGGGCCAAAGCTTCCTCAAGCCTCCGGACCCTCGGTCCCATGACAAATTGAGACGTTTGGAAAATAGAGCGAATCTCCCTTTCCAATTCCTCCAATAAGAGGATGTGGGGAGGTCTAAGGTCTATGAAGGGAACTTCCATCATCCTTAAGCTCCTTGTAGGCCCTTTGTAGATCTGATGAAAAAGGTCCGTAAAACCCCGCTAAAACTTCCTGAAAGGAAACAAAACCATTGGCTATTCGATCGAGTTCTTCCTCCATTTTGTTAGTAAAAGAAAGATCCATTATGGTGGGAAAGTGTTTAAGCAACAATTGAGCGACTTTTTCCCCCAGTTCAGTAAGATAAAAAACTTTATTTTGGAGTTTTACATACCCTCTTTCAAGAAGGGTCGTTATGATTGTGGCATAAGTCGAGGGTCTTCCTATACCCCTTTTTTCAAGTTCCTTCACCAGTGAAGCTTCAGTGTAACGAGGAGGCGGTTGGGTTAAATGCCTTTCAGCTTCTACTTTTAGGGCCAAAAGTTCTTCTCCCTCTTTGAAGCTTGGTAAGTTGCCCTCTTTCTTTTTCCCTTCCCAAACTATCATAAAACCAGGGAATTTTTCTACCTCCATAAGCCCTTGAAACACAAAATCCCCGCATTTAACCTTTAATTTACCCACCTCCAAACGCATCTCCGCCATCTGGGAGGCGAGAAACCTTTTCCATATGAGGTCGTAAAGTTCAAAGTCTTTTCTTTTTAAATAAGGTCTTATCCTTTCCGGAGTTAAGTCCAAAGAGGTGGGCCTTATAGCCTCGTGAGCCTCTTGTGCCTCCTTGGGGCTTTTAAAGGTATGAGGTTTAGAAGGAAGAAACTCCTTTCCGTAAAACTTAAGGATAAAATCCCTTGCCGCTTTTTGAAAAGGAGGGCTTATTCTAACCGAATCGGTCCTCATGTAGGTGATCAATCCTCTTTGCCCCAGAGGTCCAAGGGGAAGTCCTTCATATAGTCTTTGGGCTATTGCCATTGTCTCTTTAACAGAAAAGCCCAGGACTTTCGAAGCCTCTTGTTGCAACGTACTGGTGATAAAGGGAGGCGGGGGTTTTTTCGTCTTTTCTTTCTTCGTAAAGGAGAGAACGTAAAAGCTTTTCCTCTCAAGTTCTTCGAGGATCTTTTTGGCTTCTTCTTTTGAAAGCGTGAGCTTTTTCCCCTCCTTTTCGATTAGTTTCACCCAAAATTGAAAGCCATCCTTTTCCAAAAGGGCCTTTATGGTCCAATATTCCCTGGGCACGAAATTTTTAATCTCCCTCTCCCTTTCGTAAACAAGCCTTAAGGCCGCCGATTGAACTCTTCCAGCAGAAAGTCCTCCTTGGAGGGCTTTCCACAGAAGGGGGCTTACCTTATAACCCACTAACCGATCCAAGACCCTTCGTGCCTGTTGAGCTCTGTAGAGGTTTTCCCTTAGGGAAGTGAGGTTTGTAAGGGCTTCTTTTATCCCTTGAGGGGTAAACTCAAAAATTAAGGCCCTTTGAAGTTGAACCTTATTTTCCAGTTCTTCAGCTATATGCCAAGCAATGGCCTCTCCTTCCCTGTCAGGATCAGTGGCCAGGATTACCCGGGAGCAAAGCTTCGCTGTGTTTTTTAAATTTCTTAGAATCCTTTCCTTTCCCTTTATAAGCTCATATTCAGGCAGAAATCCCTCTTCGATCCTCACTCCGAGCCTTTTTTCCGGAAGGTCCTTTATGTGTCCGAACGAAGCCTCAACGAGGTAGTTTTTCCCAAGGAGTTTCTTTAAAGTTTTTGCCTTGGTTGGGCTTTCCACTATTATAAGTTCCCTATCCTTCATCCGGCGATTAAAAAGACCTTTCCGGGAAGTTCCTTTACTAGACCTTCTAATTCCATTTTGAGAAGAAGTCCCAAGGTTTCCTGAGGGGATTTTTTGAGGAACCGGGAGATCTCATCCACGTGTTTTGGGCCTTCTCTTAAAAACTCAAGAAGGAGGTTTTCCAAAGGGTCTTTGGGTTTTTCTTTTTCTCTTTTTAAAAGGGGAACCTGAGGAAGTATTTCTTCCAGGATATCCTCTGGACCCTCCACAAGTTTTGCCCCTTCTTTTATCAACTTATTAGTCCCTCGAGCCGCCCAGCTTCCGGGCATTCCTGGGACAGCGAAAACGCTTCGCCCCTGTTCCAACGCCAAAGAGGCGGTGATAAGAGCCCCGCTTTTTTCCGAAGCCTCAACCACCACAACGCCCAAGGCCAGTCCGCTTATTATCCTATTTCTTTGAGGAAAATTCCATTTTTCGGGAGGCGTTCCAGGAAGAAACTCCGAAAGGATTGCTCCCCTTTTGGTGATCCTTTCAGCAAGCTCGCTATTTTCAGGGGGATAGATTCGATCAAGCCCTGACCCCAAAACCCCGATGGTTCTTCCTTCTGCTTCAAGAGCTCCCCTGTGAGCCTCGGTGTCAATCCCCCGGGCAAGACCACTTATAATGGTGAGTCCCGATTGAGCCAATTGGAAGGCCAATTTTTTTGCAAACTCCCTCCCGTAAGGGGTCGCCTTTCTTGAGCCAACAATCGCAATGGCCCTTGAATCCTCCTCTTGGATAGTCCCCCTGTAAAAGACCACCAGAGGAGGATCTGGGATTTCCCTTAGATTTTGTGGATAAAGGGGGTCAAAAAGGGTGAGGAGGTCACCTCCAGTGGCCTTTACTTTTTGATAAATTTCCTTACCCGTTTTAAAGGGGTCTATCTCTTTTAAGGCCTTTACAGTTTTAGGGGTCATTCCTCCGACGGATAAAAGTTCATCCTCTTTAGCCTCAAATACCTTTTGAGGGGAATGAAACGCGTCAATAAGCCTTTTCCTTAAAAGAGGCCCTATTCCGCGAACGACCAACAAAGAGAGCCAAAAGTAAAGTTCCATTTGCCTTCATAAAGAAGTAAAAAGAGGTTCTTGTCAATACCCACTTCGGAAAAAGGGTTTTTTGTTGGTAAAATTTGGCAAAGCCTTTTAGGAGGTGTTTAAAAAGTGAAGGTTCGAGAGACCGTCCTTCCAGGAATGGGGAAAAAATTCTCCTTAAGCTTACAGTCAGGGGATGAACTTGTGATAATCATTCGCACAACCGGTGAAAGGGCCCTTTTCCTATTCCCCAAAGGAGCTGAGGAGCCCTGTTCCGAAATCCTATTGACTGACTCTGAGGCCCGAGAATTGGCTTTGATCCTCGGTGGTGCCCTTTATGAACCAACTCCTTTACATCAAGCGGAGCTGGTCTTAAGGGGTTTAGTTTTAGAATGGCTTAACGTTCATGAAACCTCTCCGCTTAAAGGCCATACTATCTCAGAACTTGAGATAAGGAAAAGAACCGGTGCCTCGGTTATAGCCATCAAACGAGGTGAGAAGATCATCCCTAATCCTGATCCAAACGAAAGGTTTGAGATAGGAGATTTAATTCTTCTTGTAGGAACTGGTGAACAAATAAAACGTTTTCAAGAGGTATTCGGGATTTCCTCCAAATGAGTGAAGAAGTTTTTGCGCAGGAGTTTTTGGGATTCGCCCTGGCCCTTGTGACTTTAACCCTGAGTGGCTCAATTGCCCGCTTTTTAGGCTTACCCATATTTTTAGGCTATCTTCTAGCCGGTCTTTTGGCTCAACCCTTTTTAGCACCCTTTCCTTCTTTAACGTTATTGGGGAAAGTGGGCGTTATTTTGCTTCTTTTCTTTTTGGGAATGGAATTTGATTGGCGTACCCTTCTGGGTTCTCGAAAAAGGTTGCTTCTTACCTTGGTTGACCTTTTGTTAAATTTTTTCATTCCCTTTTTATTCCTTTTAATTTTAGGCCTTTCCTATGCTTCGGCTTTTATTGCAGCCATGGCCATTTACCCCACAAGTTCAGCTTTGACCATTGGAGCTTTGTTTCAACTTCGTCGAGTTGCTAATCCCGAGACAGAGACGATAGTTTGGATACTGGTAGGAGAGGATCTCGCAATAATTTTACTTCTCGCTATAGCTTCAGGTTTAACAGGAGAAGCCTTTGAGTTTAAAGGGATATTTTTGGCTATCTCTTTTATTGGGGTGATGTTTGTGGCTTCCGTGTTTCTAACGAAGCCCTTGGAATGGTTATTTAAGCGCGTCCCTTCGGAGCTTGATAATCTGGTTACCTTCAGCCTGATTATCCTTTTCAGTGCCATCGCATACCTCCTTAATCTTTCCGAAGCCTTAGGGGCGTTTTTGGCTGGACTTCTTTTCAGTGGCACAAGGGATCGCGAAGAACTTGAATCAAGGCTCAATGTGTTAAGGGATCTTGGAACCTCCGCTTTCTTTTTCTCCTTTGGCCTTCAAGTTCCTTTAAAGGTTTCTCCCTCGGGATTAGCCTTAGGTGGTTTGATACTGATTTTAGGAATTTTGAGCAAAGTTCTGACCAGTTGGGTTTCAGCTTCAATAGAAGGCTTACGTCCAAAGGCCCGTTTGAGGTTGCTTTTTAGCCTCTGGATTCGGGGTGAGTTTTCGATTATCGCCATTTTCGTGGGGAAGACCGTTTTACCCCACCTTTGGCAAGAAGGTATGAATTGGTTCATTCTGGGAAGCGTAATTGTGGGGTTACTCGCGCTTTCCTATGGGGAAAGGGTCATTGAGCGAGGGAAATCTATTATGAGTAAAAAAGAGGAGGCGTCAAATGTATGAGATCCTTTTTTGTATCGCTGTAGGTTTTGGAGCAGGAGTTTTTGGGGGGCTTTTTGGTATAGGAGGAGGAATGGTTACTATCCCCGTTTTGGTATACCTTGGAAAAATGCCTCAACATGTCGCCCAAGGCACTACCTTGGGCATGTTACTTCCGCCCATTGGTTTTTTGAGCACTTACGTTTATTGGAAACACGGATGTGTGAATGTAAAGATGGCCGCACTTTTAGCCATAGGCGCCTTTTTTGGAGGATTTTTTGGGGCAAAGCTCGCCATTTATCTTCCGACTTTCACCTTGAAAAGGCTTTTTGGTTTTGTTCTATTATTCGCCGCTTTAAGGATGATCCTTGGGAAATGAGATCGGTAATTTTTCTCATCCAACACCCCCAGATGCCAAGTAGCAGAGTTAGGGTTTTGAACCTTTTACCCCATCTGAAAGGCTTGGAGTTTAAAGTAGTTCCTTATCCTCAAAAAATATGGGAAAGGTTTAAGATTTTTAAAAGCTTAAGGAACTTTGACCTAGTTTTTTTACAAAAGAAGATGCCTACTGTTTTCGAATCCTTTCTTTTGAGGAAATGTTCAAAAACTTTGGTCTTTGATTTTGATGATGCAATTTATGTAAGGCACGATGGAA
>CAYZRR010000127.1:0-5241 GCA_964480925.1 uncultured Thermodesulfobacteriota bacterium | reverse complement strand
CTTGGGAACAAGCAAGGGCAGGGAACACATGTCCCCCCGTACCACCTGTGGCTATCAGAACCCTCGGCGCCAAATCTTTTTTTCTCCTACGTCTTGCGATGTTCGCAAAAGAATACCCATCGCGACCAATGAGACCAAAAGGGAAGACCCTCCATAACTTATAAAGGGAAGTGGCAAACCCGTTATTGGGAAAATTCCAAGCACAACCCCCATGTTCAAAAAGGCCTGTAAAGCCAACATTAAACCTAAACCTATGGCCAAATTGCCCGAAAAAGGATCGGGATGTTTTAGGGCAATCTTAAGGCCTCGCCAGAAGATGATGAAAAAGGCCATACCTATGCCAGTGATACCCAAAAACCCGAATTCTTCACCTATATTGGCCAAAACGAAATCCACATGAGGAAGGGGCAAAAAGAAAAACTTTTGCTTACCAAGCCCTATCCCAACCCCTAAAAGCCCACCTTTTGCAAGGGCCAAGAAGCCCTGTTTTAACTGATACGGCGCTTGAGTGGGGTCTTCCAAGTAAGCTAAAAAGTCCATAAACCTTTTAAAAATGTAACTTTTGGAAATCCCCACCAAGATCAAAGGGGGTATCAAAGCCAAAGTAGCAAAAACTAAATGCGTTAATCTCCATCCGTAAAGGAACATTAATAAGGTCCCCAAGATGTAAAGAAAACCTGCCGTACCGAAATCAGGTTCAAGTAAAACAAGCCCCACAACTGTAAACAGTACCGCTAGGGGTCGTAGAAAATCCTGTAACTCCGTTTTAGGATACTCAACACTTGTTTTGGCCAAAAACAGAACAAGCCCCAGTTTCGCCAACTCTGAAGGTTGGAAGACAAAAATTGGTGTTTTAATCCATCTCCTTGCCTCACCTGCCTTAATTCCTATCCCTGGCACCAACACCAGTATTAAAAGCAAAATCACCACTCCCAAAAGAGGAAGGGTCCATTTTTTTAAAAATTTGGGATTTAACTTGAGGGAAAATACGAAAATCGGTAAAGCAAAAACAAAGGATATTAATTGGCGTTTAAAATAATAAAAAGGATCGTCAAACCGCAAGGAAGCCCTCGGGGCACTTGCACTTAGAATCGATAAAAAACCCATCAACAAAAGTCCTATGAAACATCCGATTAACCAGGGGTCATAACCCCTTTTCACTGGCTAACCTCCTTACTGCTTCCTGGAAGACCTCGCCTCTATGCTTGTAATCCAAAAACAAATCGAAACTCGCGCAACTTGGAGAGAGTAAAACGCATTCTCCTGATTTGGCAGCGGAAAAGGCAAGCTTTACTGCTTTTTCCATATCCTCCGCTTCAAATACGGGAATCAGATCTCGAAAGATCTCTTTAAGTTTAGGCCTCGCCTTTCCTATTGCTACCAATGCCTTTAGCTTTCCAACTTTACTCCTCAAAACCCCCAAATCAATCCCTTTATCCAATCCCCCGGCGATGAGAATAACAGGATTTTCGAAGGCCTCAAGGGCCCTTAAGGTCGCATGGGGATTTGTGGCCTTTGAGTCATCATAAAAGAGAACACCCTCTACTTCTGCCACGAATTGAAGTCGGTGGGGAAGGGGCTGAAAGGTGTAAAGCCCTTCCCTGATCCTTTCTTCATCAAGCCCCAATAATAAGGAAGCTCCAATTGAAGCCATCACGTTTTCCAGGTTGTGAGGACCTTTTAAGGGAATGCCCTTAAGTTCAATGGCTCCCTCTTTCCCCTCAAAATCCCAACGGATTCTCTGACCTTCCAAAAAGATCCCTTTAATGGGTCCTTTTGAGATCGGAATAACCTTTGATTTTATTTTTTTCTCAAACTCCTTAACCACCGGATCGTCAAAGTTCAAAATGGCAAAATCCTCTTCCGTTTGGTTTTTGAATATATTGGCCTTGGCCTTGAGGTAATCGTTAAAGTCCCTATGACGGTCATAATGGTCATCACTTATGTTAAGGAAAACCGAAATAAAAGGTTTAAAACTCTCAATGGTTTCCAGCTGAAAGCTTGAAACTTCGAGGACCAATACCTCCGCCTTTTCCCTCCTTAAAACGTACTCGCTTAGGGGTGTTCCCAAATTCCCCCCTACAAAGGCCTTAATGCCACCCTTTTGAAGGATATGGCCTATAAGTGAAGTGGTGGTACTTTTACCGTTTGTTCCGGTAATTGCTACAATGGGTTCCTTCACTCTTTGAAAGGCAAACTCGAGTTCGCCTATAACCTTTACCCCCTTTTCCTTTAAACGCTCAAAAAGCTCGGCCTTGGGATCAACACCAGGGGAAACTATCACCAATGAAACTCCTTTAAAGCTTCTTTCATCGTAAGGACCAAGCTCGACCTTTATCCCCTTCTCCTCAAGCTCCCTTTTCACCTCTTGAAGGTCCTCATTAAGATCGAACCCCAATACTTCGAAACCTTCCTCCTTCAGAAGCAAAGAAGCCGCCCTCCCGCTTTTCCCAAGTCCTATTACTGCAGCCCTTTCGCCCATCTGCCAATCACCTCAGTTTGAGGGTGCTTAACCCTAAAAGCCCCAGGACTATGGATACAATCCAAAACCTCACGATTATTTTAGGCTCGGGCCATCCCTTCAGCTCAAAATGGTGATGTAAGGGGGCCATCTTAAATATCCTCCTTCTCCTCAACTTGAAGGATAAAACCTGTAGGATAACCGAAACGGTCTCGGCCAAAAACACCCCGCCCACCAGGGCTAAAAGCAGTTCTTGCCTTAACAATATGGCCATACTCCCCAAAGCGCCTCCTAAAGCCAGAGCCCCCACATCTCCCATGAAGATCTGGGCTGGATAAGCGTTAAACCACAAAAACCCCAATCCCCCACCTAAGATGGCACCACACAAAACCGCCAATTCGCCTGCCTCTCTGATGTAAGGGATTAAGAGATAACGCGAAAATTCCCAATGTCCACTGCAATAAGCAAAAACCGCAAAGGTACCGGCACTAACCATAACTGGTCCTATGGCCAAACCGTCAAGACCATCGGTAAGATTCACCGCGTTTGAAGTCCCGCACAATACAAAGATCGAGAAGGGGATCCACCAAGAACCTAAATCCGGTTCAAGCCCCTTGAAGAACGGAACGGTTAAGGTGCTTTTAAAGCCCGGAGCTTTTAATATAATGTAGGTTAAGATCCCGGAAAATATCAACTGAAGCAAAAACTTGACCTTTCCTGACATTCCCCTTTTTCTAATTAACTTTAAGTAATCGTCCAAAAAGCCTATGAATCCAAACCCGATGAGAGCAAAGATGACGATCCAGAGGTAAAAGTTGGAGAGTTTTCCCCAAAGAAGGGTTGAACCTATTATAGAAAAGAGCAATAAGGTACCTCCCATGGTGGGAGTACCCTCTTTTTGTCTATGTCTCACGGGGACTTCTTCCCTTATCCTTTGGCCTATCTGTTTTTCCCTGAGCTTTTCTATTAAATAAGGACCAAGAATAAGGGATATAAGTAAGGCCGTAAGGATCGCCCCTATAGTTCTGAATGTTATGTATTTAAAGACGTTAAACCCAATAAAAACATTACTCAATGGATAAAGAAGTTCGTAAAGCATCACTCCTCCTCAAGAAAGCCTTTTACCTTTTCCATCTCCATAATCCTCGATCCCTTTAAGAGGACGAAATCTCCTTCTCTGAGGTACTCCTTGAGGGCTTTTCCTATTTCAGCATGATCTTTCCCTATGAATAAAAACCCCTTAAACCCTTCCTCTATGGCACCCGAGGCGATGCTTTCTGCCCACTTTCCGAGAAGGAAAAGCGCGTCGATCCCCAATTGAGCGCACCACCTTCCCACTTCCTTATGATAAACTTCCGCCGAAGATCCGAGTTCGGCCATATCTCCCAACACCGCAATCTTTCTTCCCGAAGCCAAGGAAAGCACATTTAAAGCAGATCTTAATGACATGGGATTCGAATTGTAACAATCATCCATGATCCAAAAGTCCCTAAGTCTTACCATACGCCCTCTCATGGGAAGGGGTTCGAAAGAAGAAAGGCCTTCTCCTATCTTCTCTAAGGGGATACCCATCACTATAGCCACCGAAGAAGCGGCAAGGGTACAATAAACCCCTCCTTCCCCGAGAACCCTGGTTGAAACCCTTATATTTTCGCTTGGAACCCTCAAGGTGAAGCTAACTCCTTTTTCAGTTACCCTGATGTCCTCGACCCTTATCGTGCTTTTGGAGGATTTACCAAAGGAAACTTTTTTCCCCTCGAAATTCTGGGCTATCTCCCTAACTAAGGGGTCGTCTTCGTTATAGATCAAAATTGAATCGGAATTCATTCCGTGTAAAAGTTCTGATTTTGCCCTTTGAACCCCCTTCAGATCCGAAACCCCTTCAAGATGAGCCGGTCCTATATTGGTTATAACGCCCAATTTGGGACGAGCTATCCGACTCAAATAAGAAATCTCCCCAAAAGAGGACATCCCCATCTCAAGAACGATCGCCTCGTCCTCCGGAGAAGCCCAAAGAAGAGAAAGGGGAAGTCCAATTTGATTATTATAACTCTTAGGGCTTTGCGAAACCTTAAATCCTCCAAGGTTAAGAAGATGAGTTATCATCTCTTTTGTAGTTGTCTTGCCACAAGAACCAGTTATGCCTATCACAACCCCCTTGAGACGATCCCTCCAAAAAGAGGCTAATCTTCCAAGGGCATGAAGGGTATTCTCCACTTTTATAAGTGAAAATCCTATCCTACCGACCTCCCTTTGAATGACCGCTCCACTTGCCCCCTTTTGTTTCACTTCTTCAAGAAAATCGTGACCATCATACCTTTTGCCTTTCAAAGCGAAGAACAACTGACCTGCCTCAAGGGTTCTTGAATCCGTTGAGATTCCCACCACCTTTTTTTCCGGATCACCCTCCAAAAGTCTTCCTTCCAGGGCTTCTAACACTTCTCTTATTCTCAGCTCCAATTTTTCTCCTCCAAAGCTCTTTTGGCCTCGATACGATCGTCAAAGGGGATCCTTTTGTTTCCTATTATCTGGTAAGTCTCATGCCCCTTTCCAGCGATCAATATGGTATCCTCCTTTTGAGCCATCCTTATGGCCTCTTTTATGGCTTCTCTTCTATCGGGGATTACGAGATAGGGTACTCCATCGAGAAGCCCCTCTTTTATCTCCTCTATTATCCTCAACGGATCTTCTCCCCTTGGGTTATCGGAGGTCAAAACCACCAAGGAAGCCAGACTTGAAGCAATTCTTCCCATTAATGGCCTTTTGGTCCTATCCCTTTC
>CAYZRR010000126.1:0-11912 GCA_964480925.1 uncultured Thermodesulfobacteriota bacterium | reverse complement strand
ATATCTGTGGGGATTGTATCAGAAAAAATTTTGATATGGTTAAAGATAAGATTTTCGAAATTCATCGCACTATAAGGCAAAAAGACGGATTACCTGAAGAAATACCTTCAGATCCAAAGGGAAGAAAATGCAGGATATGCTTTAATGGATGCTCAATTCCCGAAGGTGAAAGAGGTTTTTGTGGTGTTTATGAAAACCGAAATGGAAAACTGGTTTTTAAAAGTGGCGATTGGAAAAAGGCTTACGTTTATTGGTATTACGATCCATTGCCAACAAACTGCTGTGCCACTTGGGTGTGTCCAGGGAAAAAGGAGTACGGTTTCTATAACTTGGCGGTGTTTTATTGTTCTTGTAATTTCGATTGTCTTTTTTGTCAAAATTGGATCTTCAGAAAAAAAATGGATCGAACTTCTTTAAACACGGTGGAAGATCTTCTTGAAGCGGTGAACGATAAAGTGAAGTGCATTTGCTTTTTCGGAGGTGATCCAACACCTCAAGTTGTACATGCTTTGATTTTCGCAAAAAAGGCGTTAAAGAGATACAGAGTGAGGATATGTTGGGAAACAAACGGAGCCGTTTCAAAACCACTTCTTGCTCAAATGGCCAAACTGTCGCTTGAAAGCGGTGGTTGCATAAAGGTCGACCTCAAATGCTGGACAGAAGAGATGAGCTTTTTCCTCTCGGGCGTTTCCAACAAGGGACAGAAGGAAAACTTCAAGTATCTTGTTAATTTTCATAGACTCCGTCCGGATCCGCCTTTTCTTATAGCCAGCACTTTACTTGTTCCAGGTTACGTGGATATGGTGGAAGTAGAGGGTATCGCTCGTTTTATAGCTTCTTTAGATCCTTCCATTCCTTGGACGCTTTTGGGTTTTCATCCCGATTTTTATCTGAGTGATCTTCCTCCAACACCTCGTAGTTATGCTTTTTCTTGTCTGGAAATTGCGAAAAAAGCAGGAATTAAAGAATTACATATTGGAAATATGCATCTGCTCTCTTAGTAAGGAGGTTAAAAAGTGGATTATCATATTGAGATTTTTGATAAATTTCCTGATTTTATAAGAGGGGTGGTGATAGGAAAAGGGGTAAATAACGAATATAAAAGTGAAGAACTTGCTTTCCTTATTAAAGAGGTTCAGAACAAAGTAACGAAAGAAATTGATCCCGAAAGATATCGAGAACATCCACGGGTGGCGAATTGGAGGGAAGCTTATAAAAAGTTCGGAATTAATCCCAATAAGTTTTCGCCATCGGTGGAAACTTTAATCAGACAAGTTGTAAAAGGAAAAGGCATTAAATCAATTAACCCCTTGGTCGATATTTTTAACTATATCTCATTGAAATATCTTGTTCCCAGTGGTGGAGACGATCTTTCGAAGGTAGTCGGTGATCTTCGTTTGACTTATGCGAAGGGTGATGAGTTATTTATTCCCTTTGGTGAAACTGAGCCTGATCCGCCCAAAAAGAACGAAGTGATTTACCGGGATGAAGAGAAGGTATTGTGTCGATGTTGGAATTGGAGGCAAGGGGAGCATACGAAGCTCACAATTGAGACGAACTGGGTAGCGATAAATGTGGATTGTTTGCCTCCGGTAGACTCCAATGAAGCTAAAAGGATAACTGAAGAAGTCGCCCAACTGATCGAAAGATTTTGCGGAGGGGAAGCAGAGATATTTATAATGGATCGTAAAAATCCAAGAATAACCCTTTGAGGAGGGAATATGAAGCTAAAGACGGCTCTTATAAGCGTCTCTGATAAAAGGGGGATTTCGGAATTGGGAAGGTTTCTTGCCGAAATAGGAGCGGAGATTCTTTCGTCTGGGGGTACGGCGCGTTTTTTAATTTCAGAAGGGATAAAAGTAACAGAAGTCTCTCAATACACCGGGTTTCCAGAAATATTGGACGGGAGAGTAAAAACACTTCATCCCCTTATTCACGGAGGAATTCTTGCCAAAAGGGACGAACCGAATCATTTAGAAGAAATTAAGCGTCACAATATAAAGCTTATAGACCTAGTGGTGGTAAATCTTTATCCTTTTGTGGAAACGGTCTCCAAAGGTGCAAGCCTTAAAGAGGCTATAGAACAAATCGACATAGGTGGCCCTACTCTTGTTAGAGCAGCAGCTAAAAATTTCCATTACGTTACTGTGCTTGTAGACCCGGAGGATTATCCAAGAGTCATGGAAGAGATTAAAGAAAAGGGCGAGGTTTCTCTCGGAATGCGTTTTGAGCTTGCTAAAAAGGCCTTTTGGCATGTTTATGAGTATGATAAAGCTATAGCTCAATATTTTGAAAAGGTGGAGGTTAAACCTTGAAGGTCTTAGTTGTGGGTGGAGGGGGAAGGGAGCACGCCTTGTGTTGGAAGATCGCCCAGAGTCCTCTTTTGAAAAAGCTTTATTGCGCTCCTGGAAACGGAGGTATTGAAGAGATAGCAGAGACTGTACCAATATCTTCCGAAGATCTTGAAAGTCTTTTGCGCTTTGCCAAAAGCGAAGGTATAGATTTAACCGTAGTAGGCCCAGAGGCTCCTCTTGTGAAAGGTATCGTGGACCTTTTTGAGAAGGAAGGACTTAAGGTATTCGGGCCCAATAGAGTTGCCGCGGAAATTGAGGGAAGTAAAGCCTTTGCAAAAGCCTTTATGAATAAGTATGGCATTAGAACTGCTCCTTTTGAGGTATTTGATGATCCTCAAAAGGCAAAAAGATATGTGATTGAACATGGAGTACCTGTAGTGATAAAGGCCTCAGGTATAGCCGCGGGGAAGGGTACTTTTGTGTGCGAAACGGAAGAGGAGGCTTTAAATGCTATTGAAGAAATAATGGTAAAAAAGGCCTTTGGAGAGGCGGGGTCTGAGGTAGTGATTGAAGAGAAACTGGAAGGAATAGAAGTTTCATACATGGTATTCTCAGATGGAGAAAACCTTCTCCCCCTTTCCCCTTCACAGGATCACAAAAGGCTTCTTGATGGAGACAGGGGACCTAACACTGGAGGAATGGGAGCCTATAGTCCTGTTCCCTTTGTAAGGGTTGAGCTGGAGAAAAGGATACTCCAAGAGATTATGATGCCTACCATAAAGGGTTTAAAGGAAGAGGGCAGACCTTATCGGGGCATTCTTTATGGGGGGCTTATGATCGACAAGGATAAAAACCCTTGGGTTTTAGAGTTCAATTGTAGGTTTGGCGACCCTGAGACTCAGCCTCTTGTGGTGAGAATGGAAGGAGATTTGTTGGAGATCATGCTCTATTGTGTGGAAGGAAAGTTAAAAGAAACAAAACTACGATGGTCTGACAAACCTGCCGTATGTGTCGTTATGGCTCAAAAGGGGTATCCTGGAGTTTATGAAAAGGGAAAGGAGATAAAAGGACTCGAAAAGGTACTTCAGATGGAAGATGTATGGGTATTTCACGCAGGAACGGTTAAAAAGGACGGGAAATTTTACACCAATGGAGGAAGGGTCCTTGGAGTGACTGCCATGGGGAGAGATTTCGAAGAAGCTTTAAAAAGGGTTTATGAGGCCGTTGAGAAAATAAGCTGGGAAGGGGTTTACTACCGAAAGGACATAGGCAGAAAGGCCTTTTTATACCCGAGCCTTTCTTAAAACTTGCCCCTCAGGAGTGTCCATAACCTCAAGGCCGAATTTGGATAACTCTTCCCTTAATTTATCAGAAGTAGCAAAATCTTTCTTTTTACGAGCTTCCTTTCGAACCTCAAGGATATTAAGGACTTCTTCTCGTTGCTCTTCAGATGGAAATTCCATAATTTGAAGTATCTGATCGCTCTCCTTTAAGGCTTTAAGGAGCATCTCCCTGTTTGCAGAAGAAATACCCCGTTTTAAAACCTGTTGGATCCCCCTTAAAAAGGCAAATAGATGAGAAATAGCCATGGGAATGTTTAAATCATTTTCCAAAGCTTTTAAGAACCTATTTTTAAAACCATCTATTATTTCTCCTAAAGGCTCATAAGTAGGTCCCTCGGGGCTAAAAAATACTTGAATTATCAAATCCTCTAATCGGAACCAGGCTTTCTTAGCCTCTACTATCCCCTTAAAGGACCACCGAAGGGGTTTTCGGTAATGGGTCCGAATTAGGTAAAACCTAACTTGGGATGGAGTAAAGCCTATCTCCATCAAATCCTTTAAAGTTACCGCATTCCCCTGATCCCATCCCATTTTCTTCCCTTCACTAAGAATCTGCTCCACATGAAGCCAATACCTCACAAATTGCTTACCTGTAATTGCTTCAGCTATAGCTATCTCATTTTCGTTATGGGGAAAGATCAACTCGGTCGAAGAAGTATGAATATCGATAGTCTCTCCTAAATATTTCAAAGCTAAAGAAGCACATTCTATATGCCACCCTGGGCGCGCTTTGCCCCACGGTGTTTCATAACAAATTCCCGCTTTAAGCTCTTTTAAGGTGGAACGTTTAAAAAGTGCAAAATCCATAGGATTATCCTTGTCGTAAAAATCGAGTTCCGTACGATCGCTCTTGAGGTTTTTAGGATCAATATGCGAAAGCTTTCCGTATTCTTTGCAACGCTGGATGGAAAAATAAAGAGAATGGTGTTTCTCATAAGCAAATCCCTTTTTTGTAAGAGACTCGGCCAACTGTATCATATTGGGTATATGATCACTCGCTTTAGGATAATGAGTAGCGGGATCAATTCTGAGAAGTTGTGATTCCTTAAAGAACTCTTCAATATAAAATGATGTAAGCTCTTTTAAATTCTTTTGTAAATCAATCGCTTTATTTACAGTTCTGTCGTCAATGTCGGTAATGTTTATTACATGTATAACCTCCAACCCTTGGGCTTTAAGGTACCTTTTTAATACATCCGCTACAATAAGCCTTCTCCAGACTCCTAAATGTAAAGGTTCAGATACAGTTGGACCACAGGTGTACATGGTGATTTTCCCTGGAACTTGAGGTATCAATGGTTCAACCCTTCTGGTGGGGGTATTATAAAGCTTAAGGTTTAAAATTGGCCTTTCGATAAAAAGGCTGGTACTTAAATACCTTTCCCCGCCATCGGGAAAAATGGTTACGATAACGCCTTCTTCCAATCTTTCGGCAACTTTTATGGCCCCGAAAAGGGCTGCGCCTGAACTCATACCTGCAAATATTCCTTCTTCCCGGGCAAGTCTTCGTGCTAATTGAAAGGCCTCTTCGTCCGAAACAGTTATCTTTTCGTCCATTATGCGAGGATCGAAAACTCCAGGTATGTAAGATTCAGTTAAATTCTTTAAGCCTTGAATTCTGTGTCCAACAACTGGTTCAACAGCTATGACCTTTATCCGGGGATTGTACTCCTTTAACCTTTTCCCGACGCCCACAAGTGTTCCAGTGGTTCCAATAGCTATTACCACTGCATCTAGTTGGCCACCTGTTTGCTTTATTATTTCTTCGGCAGTCCCGTAATAATGGGCCAAAGGATTGGAAGGGTTATTAAATTGGTCTACGAGAAAATACTTGTCCGGTTCTTCTCGAGCCAAGCGATATGCTTCTTCAATAGCTCCATCGGTTCCAAGTTCCGAAGGAGTAAGCAATATCTCCGCACCAAAGGCCTTAAGGATGCGTTTTCTTTCCTCACTTACCGATTCAGGCATAACCAAAAGCACCTTGTAGCCTTTTACTGCCCCTACCATAGCAAGCCCTATTCCGGTGTTTCCGCTTGTGGCTTCCAGGATGATTTTGCCTGGCCGAAGTTCGCCTTTTTTTTCGGCATCTTCTATCATTTTTAAAGCAATCCTATCCTTCACAGATCCACCAGGGTTAAAGAACTCCAGTTTGGCTAGGATTCTTACCTTAGGGTTAGGGTTTAGACGCCTTATTTCAACGATTGGGGTTTCTCCTATGAGTTCCAGTATGTTTTTCGCAAGTTTCATCGTAGGGCAAAGATACCCTCAAACAAAAAAGCTTGCAAGCACACGTAGCCGAACTTGTATAAAGTTTTACCTTCGAGTATTTTAAAAACAATCCTAATCAGGAGGGTGTTTATGGACATAAGTTTAACCCACTATGATCTTGAACGATATAGCCGCCAAATACTTTGGCCTTCCTTTGGAGAAGAAGGACAAAAAAAGTTGAAAAAATCCCATGTGGTTGTCGCAGGGGTAGGGGGACTTGGTTCACCGGCTTCTATGCTTCTTGTGGCTGCTGGAATAGGACGATTGACCATTATAGATTCTGACAATGTTGAGCTTTCCAATTTAAACCGTCAACTTTTGCATTGGGATGAAAATATCGGTTTTCCTAAGGTCATCTCCGCCTATGAGAAGCTTTCGAGGTTAAACCCTACGGTCACCATTGTTCCCCTTCAAGTGAGGATAAATCGCGATAATGTTTGTGATCTTATAAAAGGAGCAGATTTAGTGATTGATGCAATGGATAATATGGCCACAAGGTTTCTGTTAAATGAAGCCTGTGTAAAAATGGACATTCCCTTCATTCATGGGGGGGTCTTCGGCCTTATGGGAGAAGTGATGACCATAATCCCTCACAAAGGCCCTTGTTTAAAATGTCTTTTCCCACGTGAGGCGGAAGGTCCCCGTCCCTTTCCGGTGTTTGGTCCGGCTCCTTCTCTTATTGCAAGTTTACAGGTAATGGAATCCATCAAGCTTTTGGCTGGTTTTGGAGAGTTGCTTTTGGGAAAACTCCTTCTTGTAAACGGCGAAACTATGGAATTTACCATTGTGAAGGTAGAAAAAAGACCAGATTGCGAGGTTTGTGGCGATAAAAATGTGGAACGTGGAGAATAAAGTCGAGGCTATAAGGGAGATATTTAAAGATAAAGGGAAAGTCTTAGTGTGTTTTTCGGGAGGTGTAGATAGTACTTTGTTGAGCTTTTTTGCTAAAGAAACTTTAGGAGAAAACGCTGAATTTATTTTGATATCCTCCCCCCTTCATTCGGAAGATGAACTTAAAGAAGCTCATCAGATCGCTTCCTTTTTAGGGATAGTGCTTCATCAGATCGAGATAAACGAACTTTCCCATGAAGAATTCGTTACAAACTCACAAGAGAGATGTTATATGTGTAAAAAAATAAGGTTCTCAAAAATAAAAACTATAGCCGACGAAAAGGGGACTTTTGTTTGTGAAGGCTCCAATTACGATGACCTCAATGACTTCAGACCGGGTCTTAAAGCCCTGAAGGAACTTGGAATTTTGAGTCCTTTCATAGAAGTGAAAATGAGAAAGGACGAAATTAGACTTTTAGCCCAAAAGTATGGTCTTCCCAATTGGGATAAAGCGCCATCTGCTTGTTTGGCCACAAGGATTCCATTTGGGGTTAGAATTGACTCAGAAACTTTAAAAAGGATAGAAAAAGCTGAAAGGGCTTTAAAGGCTTTGGGTTTCAGACATGTAAGGGCCAGATATCATGGTGATCTTTTAAGGATTGAGGTACCCCAGGAGGATATGGAAGGAATATTGTTTAAACGAAAAGAAGTTTTAGAAGCCTTAAAAGGGACTGGTTTTAGGTTTTTTAGCCTCGATCTTGAACCTTATAGACCTAGTGGATTATCCTTCAAGATATGAAGGGGCTTAAAGGAGAAGTTATTGCAGTTAACATCAGTTCTAAAAAGGGAACCAGAAAAACCCCAATTGAGAAAGGGTTTTTGAAGGAAAATTATGGACTTTTAGGTGACGCTCATGGGGAAGAAGGGAGTGTGAGGCAGGTGAGCCTTCTTTCAGAAGAAAGCATAGAAAGCATGAGGAAATTGGGCCTTCAAGTTGGACCTGGGGATTTTGCCGAGAATATAACTGTAAAGGGATTCAACGTTTTTGAACTTCAAGTAGGTACTAAGCTCAAAGTAGGGGAAACGCTTCTTGAGATCACTCAAATTGGGAAGGATTGTCATACGAAATGTGCCATTTTCAGACAAGTTGGAAAGTGCATAATGCCTGAAGAAGGCGTTTTTGCGAAAGTCCTTAAGGGTGGTTGGGTTAAAAAAGGTGACCCTGTAGAGGTAATAGGATGAATTTATTGTGGGATTTTTTCGTTCATTCCTTTCACCTTTGGGTTAGCATGGCTCCTTACCTTTTATTAGGCATGTTGATAGGAGGGATCCTTCATGGTTTTCTTAAGGAAAAATTCGTATCAACCCACTTAGGGAAAAAGGGATTCTCTGCCATTCTTAAAGCTACTCTTTTTGGAATTCCTTTGCCCCTTTGCTCTTGCGGGGTTATTCCTGTGGCAGCTACCTTAAGACGAGACGGTGCTTCTCGAGGCGCCACTTTGGCCTTTTTGACCTCAACTCCCACTACAGGGATCGACTCCATCCTTGCCACCTATTCGCTTCTTGGCCCTATTTTTGCTTTTTTCAGACCTTTGGCCTCATTCGTAGCAGGACTTTTAGTAGGGATTATCGCTTCCTTCGGGGAGGGAAAAAAAACAAAAAGACCTCTCCCCAAAACCCCATTTACTGATACCTTCACTTTTAAGGGAAAAATTAAAGAAGTAGTCCAATACGGATTTGAGGAATTACCAAGGGACATAGGAAAATGGTTAGTCTTAGGAATCCTTATCGGAGGAGCTTTAAGTGCCTTTCTTCCGAAAAACCTTTTTGGGATCTTTAAGGGGTATCCTCTACTCGAATTTCTTACCGTCTTGAGTGTAGCTATTCCCCTTTACGTGTGTGCCACTGGTTCTATACCTATAGCTGCGGCCTTAATGAGCAAAGGGATTTCTCCAGGGGCAGCTTTGGTCTTTCTGATCGCAGGACCCGCGACAAATACCGTAACTGTGGGGTTTGTTTATTCTCAATTTGGTAAAAAGGTAGCTTCTTTGTATATTGGAGGTATAGTAGTAGGATCAATTGGGTTAGGGTTGTTGCTGAACGGTTTATGGGGATATTTCGGGGAAAAAGTCGAGCTTTTGACTCCGGGAGGCGAGCTTTTGCCCCTTTACTTCAAAATCTCTTGTGGGATTTTTTTATTGGCAATAATCCTATGGGCTAACCGTTCCAAAATAAAAGAAAAAGGGAAGTCAAAGGAAATGGACCACCTCTTTTTTGTGCCTGATATGACTTGTAATCATTGTAAATTGAATATAGAAAAAGCTTTAAAAACAATAGAAGGTATAGAGGAATTTCAGGTAGATTTGGAGAACAAACTCGTTAAAGTAAAAGGCAATATATCACCAGAGAGCATAAAGGAAGGTCTTGAAAAGGCAGGATATACCCCAATCTTTAAAGATAAAAGGGAAACAACCGAGGGTAAAATATGTCGATACGAATGATAAGTTTTGATCTTGACGGTACTTTGGTGGACCACAATTTTGCTGATTCCGTATGGCATGAAGGAATGGCCGAGTTATATGCAAGAAGGTATAATTTGGATTTAAATGAAGCAAAAGAAAAGCTTCTTTCCCTTTATCAAGAAGTTGGAGAAAATTCACTTCTCTGGTACGATTTAGGCTACTGGTTCAAACGCTTGGATCTTCCGGGCTCGCCTCGAGATCTGCTTGAACGTTTTAGAAATCGAGTAAACGTTTTTCCGGAGGTTCATGAAGTTTTAAAGTCTTTAAAGAAAAACTCTGCTTTTAAGCTTGTTCTTTTTTCCAATGCAGCTCGGGAGTTTATGGAGATAGAACTTAAGGAAGGAAAGCTCGAGGGATATTTTTCTTTAACAATCTCCTGTGTAAGTGATTGGGGAAGGGTAAAGGATGAAAGCGCCTATAAAAAGCTATGTTCTTTACTTGGAATACCCGCGAAAGAGATATTACATGTGGGAGATAATGAACTTTTCGATTTCTTATATCCAAAAGCAGTAGGAATAAAAACTATCTTGGTAGACAGGCAAAATGGCCGTGTGGGGGCAGTTAAAAATCTTAAGGAATTACTTGAAATTTTATATTGAAGGAGGGGCTTCGTGAAGTTTAGAGGAAAGGCTTTTAAATTCGGTGACGATGTGGATACCGATGTGATTATTCCGGCGCGGTATTTAAATACCACCGATCCTAAGGTGTTGGCTTCTCATTGTATGGAAGGAATTGATCCTGAGTTTCCCAAGAAGGTGAGTCCTGGAGATATGATCTTTGGAGGTCGTAATTTCGGTTGTGGGTCTTCGAGGGAGCATGCTCCCTTGGCTATTAAGTCCCTAGGTATTTCTTGTGTAGTAGCCAAGAGTTTTGCGCGTATCTTTTACCGCAATTCCTTTAACATAGGTTTACCTTTGGTGGAATGCGAGGAGGCTTTTGAGGAGACGGAAAACGGAGATCAGATAGAAGTAGATTTAGAAAAGGGTGAACTTAAAAACTTGAGTCAAAATAAAGTGTATCGATTTAAACCCCTTCCCCCTTTTATGATTGAACTTATACGAGAAGGAGGGCTTATAAATTACATTTCAAAACGTTTACGTGAAAGAGAAGTTTTATAGGGATATTTTAAATCCACAAGGCTTAACGGATTTTCAAATAAGGGTAAAGGAGACCGATCTATGGATAGCCGCGGAAAGGGATTTAAAGAAGGAGGCCTTCCAAGAGGTATTAAGGCTTAGGGCCCAGATTGAGGCTTATGCAAAAAGGCATCCCGAGTTCCTCCTTTCGCTTTCTCCCCTTCCGTTTGATCCCTTGGCTCCTCCTTTAATACGATTGATGTTGAAAGCCGCGGAAAAAACCGGAGTGGGTCCTATGGCTGCAGTAGCGGGTGCCATAAGCGAATGTTTGGGGCGATATCTGCTTAAATACTCTCAAGAACTAATCGTCGAAAATGGAGGGGATATTTTTCTCCGAACCCTTAAAGAGCGCAACGTTGTTCTTTATGCCGGAAATTCGCCCTTGAGCTTGAAATTCGCCATTCGTATCCCCCCGTGTACTACGGTTGGGATATGCACTTCTTCAGGCACGGTGGGTCATTCTTTGAGTTTCGGCAGGGCCGATGCGGTATGTGTCCTCTCTCCTTCTTCAGCACTTGCTGATGCCGCTGCTACCGCATTAGGGAATCTGGTCCAAAGTCCAAAAGACGTTCCTTATGTTTTGAAAAAGGGGAAAGAAATTGAGGGAATTGAGGGTATTGTTATAATTATAGGAAAAACCTTAGGGGTATGGGGCAAATACGAGATTAAAAAAGTTTAAAGGGGGACTTATTATGGAATACCGGAAAAAAATCGTTTTGAGATTTTCACGTAGTACATGGGATAAACCAATCGTTTATCGCTTGGCTCGAGAGTTCGATTTGGAATTTAACATCCTTAAAGCAATCATACTCCCCAAACAAGAAGGCCTCATGGTATTAGAACTCGCTGGAACCGAAGAGAATTACCACCAAGGAGTTGAGTATCTTTTAAGAAAAGGCGTAATCGTAGAGCCCATAGAGTCAGATATCACCCGTGATGAGGAAAGATGCGTCCACTGTGGAAGTTGTACCGCTCTATGTCCGACGGGCGCTTTGAGAGTAAGCGGCGAAGACATGGAGATACTCTTCGAACCCGAAAAATGCGTAGCTTGTGAGTTATGCCTTAAACTATGTCCCACCAGAGCAATGAGAAGTTATCTTTAAATCAACCTCCTAAAGCCTTTTCTAATTTTTCCAGTTCTTTCCACATCTCATCTGGCATTCTCGATCCGAACTGAGAAAAGAACTTTCTAATTTCCTTAGCTTCCTCTATCCATTCCTCCCGATTTACTTCCAGGCACTTCTCCAATTCTTCTCGGCCTATAGAGAGACCCGTAATATCTATATCCTCAGGATAGGGAATGAGACCTATGGGAGTCTCTTTGGCTTTAACCCTCCCTTTTATCCTATCTATTATCCATTTCAAGACCCTTATGTTATCGCCAAATCCAGGCCATAACCAGTTACCGTTTTCGTCCTTCCTAAACCAATTTACCGCAAAGATCTTTGGAGGGTTTTTCATGCGTTTGCCTATCTCAATCCAATGTCGGAAATAATCCCCCATGTTATAACCACAGAA
>CAYZRR010000125.1:0-13698 GCA_964480925.1 uncultured Thermodesulfobacteriota bacterium | reverse complement strand
CCTCAAGGCCCAAAGGAAATAGAGGCCGATTGTATAGTGGACGCCATGGGGGTAAAAAGCCCTTTAAGAAGGACTCTCAATCCCACTCCTCATTTGGTCTTTTTAAAACAAGCTCAAATCATTTGGCCCTCCTCTTTTGATGATGGCCTTTCTACCATATGGCTCCGCCCGGATTTAACGCCCTATTTCCTTTGGCTTTTTCAAGATTCTCCCAAAACGGGCATTTTTGGGGTAATTGGCGAAAATAAAGAACAAGCCGAAAAGGCCTTATTTCAGTTGGCCCAAGAAGAGGGTTTTGAGCTTTGCGGAAGAACCGAAGAAGGGTGGGTTAGTCTTTTTCAACCTAAATTTCTCCCAAAGCACAATAATGTTTTCTTTATCGGAGACTCAGCAGGCCATGTGAAATCTACAACCGTTGGCGGAGTCGTAAGTGGCTTAAGGGGAGCAAAGGCGCTGGTGGAATCTATCGAAAGTGGAAGGGATTATTTAAAAACCCTCCTCCCTTCAAGAAGGGAATTGATGATTCATCACTTACTAAGAAAATTTTTAAACACCTTTAATGAAGACGACTACCGGCAGTTGATAACCACCTTAAAGGAATCGTCATACTTAGGTCGACTTTGTCGTGATACCCTGTTCCCAGATCTTTTCTTTTCCCTGGTTAAATCTCCTATTTCCTCCTTAAAATTATTTGTAGACTTATTACCGTGGTTGATGAAAAAGGGCATTTGGAAAGTCTTGTTGAAGAGGTAAAAAATGGAAAACGTGGATTTTTTGGGATTTATCGGAGGAGCTTTGACTACATTTGGGCTTATACCTCAGGTTTTGAGAATCTATACCCTTAAAAGCGCAAAGGAAATAAGCCTTTTATTTACCATTTTGATGGTTATAGGACTCGGATGTTGGCTCATTTACGGCATAATAAAGCGACTTCCCCCTGTCATATTCTGGAATTCCCTTGCCTTGATACTCTTTTTAATCCTCCTGGTGGGAAAACTCAAATATGGAAAAACCTAAACCAAATCACAAATAATGACTATAATGGAATAACGATCACCGAATAAGCAGACTTTAAGTATAGGGGGGAACATAAAAATGGATAGAAGAGAAGAATTAAAAAAAATGAGCACAAAAATTGCTCAAATGTTAAAAGAAAAATATAAAGTTAAAAGAATCTTCCTAATTGGCTCATTGGTAAAAGGTAATATCCATCAACAGTCTGACATTGACCTTGTGGTAGAAGGATTATCCCCGGAACTTTACATAAAAGCACTAGTAGACGCCAGTGACATGGTAAATTGGAGCGTAGAAGTTAACTTAATACCATTTGAAGACGCCTTTGAAAGCCTAAAAGAGAAAACTTTAAGAGAAGGAGAACTAATTTATGAATAAATTAAAAGAAGAAATCAAAATAGAAATGGAAAATATCAAAAGGTTAAATAAAGAAATGCAAGCTTTATTGGCCGAAATTAAAGAAGAACCGTCTTTTGTTGAAATAAGAGCAGCAGCAAGTATATTACATGACTTTTATTCAAGTGTAGAAAGAATTTTTAAAAACATAGCATTATTGATAGACAAAAATCTACCCAGCGGTGAAAACTGGCATATTGAATTACTTTCACAAATGGCAAAATCTCTGCCCAATGTTCGCGAACCTGTAATTTCTGAAGAATTGTTTAACAATTTAAAAGAATATTTAAAATTTCGCCATTTATTTAGACATATTTACGGATTTGAACTGAAGTGGGAAAGATTTAAAGCGCTTTGTGCTAAATTGGAGAACATTTTAAAAGAAATAAACGCCCAAATTGAAAAGTTCTTGTATAAATACAATAGTTAGAAAAAGCGCATTTTTAAAGTCCGCTCATAAGTAAATTTAGATCAAGGGGGCCTTAATGAAAGTTCCTTGTCAAGGTAAAATAAAGCCTGAGGGTCATTTTTTATGAGTTTAAGTTTAGCCAAAATCTCCTTAAAAGAAGCTTCTTCCTCGACCTGTTCATTGACGAACCAATTCAAAAAGTTCTCAGTGGCGTAATCTTCGTGTTTCCTCGCTATACTCATTAGCCTGTTAATCTTTGCCGTAACTTCCTGTTCATGCTTGTAAGCATGTTCAAACGCAGCCTCTGGGCTCTCCCATCCTTTAGGCGAAGCTGGTATTTCCTGAAGTTCCACCTTTCCATCCCGTTCCAGGATAAATTTGTAAAACTTCATGGCATGCATCATTTCTTCGGCAGTTTGAGCCTTCAACCAGTGGGCAAACCCCTTCAACCCCTCTTTTTCAAAATATGCAGCCATCCCCAAGTAAAGATATGCCGAATATAACTCCCATTTTAATTGCTCATTTAACGCAGATTCCATTTCCCTTTGCAACATATTTACCCCTCCTTAAATTTTAAATTTAGAATGATTTTAAATCCTTAGTTTTTTCCCAGTCAAGCCATTTTCTTTTTGCCATAACCTTATTTTGCTAATCTCAATCGAAAAGGGGTGCTTGGAGAAGGATGATACTTTAATATCTTCTTTTTCTAAACCAATCGGCCAGGGCTTTACAACTGGAACAGTTAGCTTTGCGTTGAGGAGGTACTGGGGAGGAAAGGATGTGGCAAATCTTTTGACACAAGCCTTCAACCCGATACAGAGGTTGCATCTCCACAGGAACAGCATTACATCTAAACCCAAACATAAATCGTTCTCGTGTGCGATGCAACAATTGGTCATTATGAAGCGCATCTTCGTACTCTGGCTCGAAATAAAGAAGGACCAATCCGATGACAGACTTCCCTTGTGACTTTTCTGCTAAATAGGCGTATGCATTCAATTGAGAGTGATAAAGGAGGGAAAGGCGTTCTTGTTTATCTGTCCAGGAAGCCAACTTATAATCAACAACAAACCAGCTTCCCTCGGGAAACTTCCAAATAGCATCAGCAATTCCTTTAAGGGTGCAATGACCATCCAACGAAGAAACGATCCACGATTTGGGAACAATATGCCGTATAGATTCAAAGTTAAGCTTTACCATACTATCACTTTCTAATTTTTATTGAGCAAAACTTGCAAAACCAAATTCATAAAGTTGTCTAAGCATTATTAGAACTTTTTTGGCGGTATTTGAGTATTTAAAATGCTCATTTGTTTTTATCGTATTAATTTCTTCCAAAATATTATTTAATGAAGCAGATTTTTGAGGGTCTTTTACCCAATCGGGCGCACGGTCAGAAGAAGTCCATTTTAAAATTACTCTAAGAGGCTTTTCTAACTTTTGTCTCGGCCCATAAAATTTGGGTAACACTTTCATCAAGACTGCATAGTCTAAGGCTGTCTTTTCTTCCAATTTTCCTACAACACCGGGAGCATTTGTAGCATATTTTACAAATAAGGCTATTTCATTTAAAACTCTGTAACCAAAGTGTAAATCGTAGGGTTGTAAAAGATTATTCAGTTCAACAAGTTTGTCTTGTTCTTTTAAGTTGTTTATGGCACCCCTTACTTCCTCTTTATCGGCTATAACCCCACAAAATTTTCCATTATTTCTCAAGCTTTCAAGAAGTTTTGTTCTGAGCTCGTTTAATTCATTCTCATGTATATCTTCTTGATTAAAACCATTTCTATACCTTTCAAAATCAACCTCTCTAAATTCCAGAGTAAATGCTCGGTCTAAGACTTTTGGACTAAACATGTAAGTTGTTTCATCAATATTAACTGTTCCAATAATGTAAAGATTAGGTGGAAGTTTAATTTCAGAAGGGATTTCATTATCATTTTGATCTTTTAGCTTATTAAATGAATGAAGTTTTATTGCTTCTTTTGTGAAACCATTTTCATCTCTTCCAGATTCTAATACACTTAAAAAGTCAGCAAAGTAGTATTCTACATGAGAAAGGTTCATTTCATCAAGAATTATAAAAAAAGGATTAGCTTTGTCTTTTGAATTTTCATAATCTTTTTTAGCTTTTAAAATAAATTGTAAAAAGTGGGTACTTTCATATTTTTCTGTAAGTGGGTTATAATACCCAAGTAAAGGTTTTCCGTCTCGCCAATCCGGTCTTACTGGAAAAAAAAGGTGATTACATTCACATAAAAGATTGGCTTTTTCTTCATTATGACATTTTTTACAAGGACATAATAATTCAGCAAAAAGTTGAGCCAATTTTGTCTTTCCTGTTCCTGACAGCCCAGAAAGTATAACAAAACCTTTGGTCTTTAAGGCTGAATAGAAAGCACAAATTTGTGATTCTTTAAAACGATAACCTTTTGATATGAAATATTCAATTAATTTAGTTTCTATTGTTATTTCTAATTCTTTAGCTTTTTCATTAAATTCTGATAATTTCTTTTCATTTTCTTTAGTTTTTGATTGTGAAGGAAAATTTTTATAGATATACCATAAAAATTGATCTACATCGTAAAAATCAACAGGGCGCCCTAAATCTTCTTGGATAACTTTATTAATACGCTCTTTTAAATATTCAAAAAATGGTCTCCATTGTGGGTAATTTTCCGGCTTGTTTTCAGGAAGTTCCCCTAACCCTAAATTTTTTATGCCCTCTATTGTGGATTCGTTTACAATATAAAATTTATAAGGAAATAGCATTGTAAGTAATTGAGATGCGAAGGCCACTTTTAAATTTTCTATTGTAGGTATAGGTTTTTCTCCATCATAGTTGATTAAATCTTTAAACCATTTTTTAACCTCAATAGCATACTCAGCGTTACCTTCATTTATTTTTGTTATAGCGCTTTTATTCCCTCTTGCAGCAAATGTTTGTTTTAGCACCTCAATTATCTTTTCGTTTGTTAGACGATTAACAGCTTCTTCATTTGTCAAATATTTTTTAACGATTTCTCTCCGTTCTATAAGCGTGTTCATAATTTTTTTAGCTTTGTTTGTTTTTAAAAATTCTTTAAAGCTCATTATTGCCTCTTGAATCATCTTTTCATTCCATTGCCAATTGTATTTGCTTTTCATATTCACCCTCCGTGGGTATATTTAAACTTTCTTTTGGATCTTACTCAATGGGATAAAAGGAATTGCACCAACACCTTCTAAATTAAAACGTAAAAGAAATTCGCAACAAAAATTCTCGAGCTCTATTTTATTTCTATTGGTAAAAAAAACACCCTTTGTCCCAGGAAAGAGAATAATGCTACTCTTGCATTTTAAAGCATCTCTATAGGTATGCATCTTATAAATATCGCTTAACTTTGCTAATACTTCAAAGTTTTCCTTTTCTAAAGCATTTTTTTCTTCCTCTTCCAGATTTTGAAAAACATCTCCTTCATCCTCTTGTCTTTTTAGGTCAAATCTGAACTTTGCATCAAAAATTATTTCCAAATTATTATTTTTTATAAGTGCGAAATCTGGGCGAAAGTCTCCAGAATAACCTTTAAAGGTTTTGTTATATACAAGTTCATAATCATCACCTAAATACGCCTTTGTTCCCCCTCCAAGTCCACTTTCTTCAGCCTCCTTTATTTCAAATCTTAGTTTTGATTTGTCTTTACCAATAACTTCTGCGAGTCTTTTAGAAAGCTCAAAAAAACACCAATATTCATAAAGTTGATCTACCCTTCTATTATCTATAGCATCCTGTAATTCATTAAATATGGGTATTTTTGAAAGGTTTAAAAGACGATAGATGCTTAAACATTCACGATAACCATCTCTCTTTAACAAAACCTGCGAAAATGCTGGGAAAATCGTCATATCACCTACATCTGCAAAAATAGAATTTACTCTAAAATAACGAACAAAATTTTCCAATTCTTCTAATTTTAATTGATGAGACTTAGCCTTTTCCCAATAATTTTGCCTTTTTAATTCTTCACAGAAATAAAGAATAAGATCCATGAATCTTTTAATAAAACGATTCTCTGGATTATCTAAAGTTTCCACAACATGTCTTTCAAAAATTTTCTCCGGAAGATATCTTCTAAGTTTATTAGGTAAATTCCTTAAAGGACTACCGCTATCACTTTGGTGTAAATACTCTGGATGATGAAACATCATTAAAATTGTATCTACATCAACATTTGTCGCTTCATTAACTAATATCCATTTTCCCTCAGTCGTTAATTTCCTGTAAGGATTATGCCAAATCGTTCGAAGAGCTTGGATAATATTGTCAGCATTTTGAGTCAATACATGAAGGATAGAAATGAGGGATGGAGGTTGAGCATACTCTTCAGTCGAAAATTCGGTTGGCGAGCCTAAATCAAACGGCGCAGATACAATATGTTCTATTAAACTATCGATCAACGCTTTCAAAAATCTCGGATAGTAAAGAGGATCTCTCTCATTATCCATAGGGGTTTTACTTGAAACAACCTCTATGGGGTCTGTTATTAATTCTTGACCGTTTTTTAATTTTACTCGAATAAAACTTTTCCCAAGAAAGTTTTGAAAGGTAAAAGCCCACCACCCATTGGGTTTGCGATCTGCTTTTTTTTCTCCAAAATAAACCTCATCAATTTCTACGGAATCTCCTTTTACATATACCCAGAGCTCCTTCCATTCTTGAACAATAACCTCAGCAATATTGATATTTAATCTGGAACACGTCTCCTTCAGATTAGAAATTTCCTCTGTAAGCTTAATATATTCTTTTTCCCCTTGCAAAATTATTTTAAACCCATCCTTTCTCTCACAAACCTTTCTTTCTTTATCATTAATATTTAAACACAATTCCCTCATTCTTGATTCTTTAAGTCAATATCTTCAAAGCATCATGCTAACAATCATCTTGCCCTCGGTAAAATAATCTGCGTAAAACTTATCTTTTTGAAAGTTCATCTTCTAAAAGGTCAAAAAGTATTGCTTCGGCTTCACTAAGCTTGATTCTCGGTTTAGCAAAAAGATAGGTGTCCAATGTCTTATTCCAGCCGATAAAACAAAGCGTACGAAGGTATACAAGATACATTAACTTACAATCTGGATTATTAGGGTTTAAGTTGTTGAAACATCTTTCTGAAATATCCTCAAGATCATAACACTCATAACGATCTGCAAGTTCTTCATCTTCATATATCATACCATCAATAACCCCACAGGCTAAGTCGTTTAAAAGACAAATTAGATCTTCTTTACTATACTCATCGAAACTAAACCCATTTTCCCTTAATCTCTTTTTTATTATCGGTAAACTTACCCTACTTCTACCTTTCGCCAAAGATTCTTCGATAATTCTCAAAAGAACATCCAGGGGGCTTTCTTCCTCAATCAAGTCCTCTTCCAAGAAATTTTGATCCACCCCCTTCTGCTCTAACAAGTCGCTTACTTTCATTCTCACCATTTCTTCTTCAGGATTAAAATTTGTAAAATAAATGTTACACAATGTATTTATGTAATTAACATCTTCGGGATTAAAAAAGGACCTTAAATCAATAAAAAGATTGCTTATATTAGCAATTCCTCCGTATTTTGCAAAAAGTATGAGCATCTCTAAAAAATCTCTTCGAAAAGCCAAATTTTCATCATAAACCGAATCAGCATTTTGAATGGTTTTCAATGCCTCAGTGGCGCAGTTTAAAGTAATGTTTCTTATTTCCTCTTCAATATTAATCTTGTCAGTTTCGCTTAACTCAAAAGTCGGATTAGCTAAATCAAGTCCTCTTTTCTTCTTTAAAGTTTCTAAAATTTCATGTGGGTAAATTATTCTTTTGCCCTCCGCAAGAAAGGCTTCTGTTATTTCGTATACTAAGTTTTTAAGTTTTTCTAAATTTAACTGTGCTTGTTTATTTTTCTCCATTTCCTTAACCTCCTTTTAAAATCCAATGCTTTCTTCTATCTTCATCTCGGATTTAAAGGCCTTCTGAAGTTTTTCGATCAAATTGAGCACTACTTGGGGATCGTACCGAAAGTTTTCATATCTGGGCTTAAGTAGATGTTTCACCAACGTGACTATAAAGGCTCCGGTTGCTTTGATATTAGCCAATTTCCTTGTAATAATTTCGTTTTTAAAAACTTCACTCAAAAGTTCATCTTTTGATTCCCTAAAGACCAGTTCAGGACAAAATTCGGGATCAAGCTCTTTGAATTCGAGAATGAAGTCAAATCTCCCTGGCCTTCTTAAAACAACATCTACAAATTCCCTATCATTTGTTGTAACAATCAAGAAATTTTCTTCTTTGGTTATAAAACCGTCAAGCGCCTCAAGAGCACTTGAGAGTTCATGTTTACTAAAAACCTTGTTCCTTGAACCAACTAAAATATCAATGTCATCAATACAGAGAAACACGGGACTAAAAATCTCGGCATATTCAAATACAAGCGATAAAGGAACCTTACAACTTGAGTCAACAACTATAACCGTAATGCCATTTGTCTTCAGGCACTCGGAAATTATTGCTCTTATGGTATCGGTCTTCCCCGTCCCTGGCTCTCCAACAGAAAGATATCTGAGCACCTGTGATTTCGTTTTTACAGCCTCAATAAAGTTTTGCAGTTCCGATTTGTCCTTGAGATAAATATCATTAAGAGTAAGGTTAAGCTTCGGAAGAAGTTTAAAGCTTATTTTATCAGCGAAATCATCATAAAGAAGTCTTAAAAATTTACTAAAATAACCAGAGTTTCTTATTGCTTCTTTGATAATTAAATTAGCAAGTTCTACTGAATATAACTCATCGAGATTTTCTCCTGAAATGATTAGAAAATATATTTTCGTTGTTCGATCTGTAATCGCAGTTGAAGAAACAAAATATCTTCGATCTTTGTATCTTATTACTGCAAGGAGCGCATTATCATAAGAAATAATGTTATCTAAGGGATCAAAACCTATTACACTTGGAATAGTAAATAGCCCGGGTGAGATGTATGAAAAAAGTTCCTCAAGTTGAAAGTGAGTATTCTGATATCCCATATAAATCTTAAGAAGATATGACCTTATTGTTTGAAAAACCTCAAAATTTACAATTCTTGTATAATAAGATAGTGAAAATGAGTAAATCTCCTCATAACGACACCTCCAATTATAGTTGTTAAAAGTTTTATGATTTAGAATTGAAAGGAATTTAAAAAGGAGGGGAAAAGCCGTCAATTTCCATCCCAAGATTAATTATAATAATCATATTTTGCATAATATCGCAACATTTTAAAAAGTCAAGCTATGTTTCACATGCTAAAAGGGCAAAAGCGAGGTAGATTTAAAAGGTGAGATGCAGCGGCTATGGTAATACCGTAAAAGATGGTTGGGCAAGAAGTGTTGAGCCATTCACTGATGGTTCCATTAGTCAAAGTGCTACCTGTAACCAATAAAACTTGAGCCCATTTTTTCAATTCTTCCACTTTGGTATAACCATCTTCGATTAAAATGCCGAATTTCTCCCGACCAATATTTTCGGGATCAAGATCAAGCACCCGCAAAGGGAAATACTTGGAACAAGCCTCAACCATTGCGGGCTGTAAACCGACAAAGCCAAGTTTTACCCTTCCAAATTTTTCCCTTAAATATTTCGCCAACTCCTGAGCACAAAGATTCGGCCCCTCGTTACGGCAATGAACAGTTCCTTCGATCTTCCCTAAATGACGCAAAAAGGCGTTAAGTGTAGCCACAAATAAAGCCCGATTGCGATTACTCTTAAGCGGAAGATCCAAAACCTCACCCAAGGTCCCGATGAAATTACCCGGATGATCAGTAAAAGCCTGCCCCCGTGCTCCCTGGAACTGAGCCTCTATAAGGCTCTCCTTCCCTTTCTGTAGCGGAAAATCACCCCTTCCCGGATCACCTATCGCTTCCTCCGCCGAAAGCACCCGCGCCCGCACCTCAACCTTTGTGCCTAAATCTTTTTCTTGAGCTAACTCCAACAATCTCTGACGCAAGATCTCATAGATCTCCATCTTGAAGCCCTTTTATTTTTTACTACTTCTTACAATATTCTTCACACTCTCTTAGTTTTTCCCAATCTTTATCAAACTGAGCCTTTAATAACTCGTATTGTTTAAACAGATCTTCTGTAAACTTATAGTCTCCGTTTACTTCGCTGTCTAAATAGTTTATTTTTAAATAATGGTATGAGAAGTTCACCATAGCACTTAAAGGAGCATATGTTTTTTGTATTAATGGTATATATTTCAATTTTAATTTTTCTATTTCCGAAAGTACTAAATCTATACCTAATTCAGCGGTTTCGGAAGAAAAAGCGGCTTCCTTCATCTCTCTTTCTAATTCTTCCAATGATTTATCAATATATTGGTTGTTTCCATACGCAATTTTTAAATAATCAACAACTTTGGGATATACATCCGCGCTCCATTCTCCGGTTTGCTTCATTTTTGCCACAAGATCCATACCATCAGCAATTTTTGAAAAACTATTCTCAAGAAAAATGTTAAGCTGTCTTATAGAACTTCCCAGTCTCCAAAGGATTTCTTTCGTCTTAGGATCTGTTATTTTAGGGGAATTGATTAAGCTCTGGATCTTTTTCCCTATTCTTCCTATATTCCCGGTATCTCCAAAAAGGGTTCGGAATTCGTTCATTAAACCAAACGAAGTATTTAAATAATCAACCACAAAATCTATTCTCGCTTTTACGATTTCTTTTTCTCTTTCTTCCTGCCTTCTGCTTAAATCTCCGGCTTCTTTAACAAACCTTTTCAAAGCAATCTTATCGCGCTCCACCTGTTCTCTTAATTTATTACATACCTCACTTAAACTTTTGAAATTGTTTTCTTCGGCAATTTTAATCCAACTATTAAGTTTTGTCATTTCCGATTCTATTTGCTCTTTATTTTTCCTATATTGATATTTCGCTTCTTCCGCTTGTTTTGCTGCTTCCTCCGCAACTTGACCGGCCTTTTTATCTCCTTTTGCCCTGGCAAGTAATATAATCTCTTGTGCTTTCATGAAAATCCTATCACTTTCCATTATTCCTCTTTCTGCCTCCTCGCGTTGTTTTTGCAAATGAAAAAGTTTTTCTTTCAGATCAGCTATATTTATGTCGGTTCTACAAGCATTTTGTGCCAGAGCTTTTGAAGAAAAAAACAAAAAGGTAACGAGTATTAAATAAAAACTTGAAGTTTTTCCCTTCATATTTATTCGCCTTTTTCCATCATAAATTCCCATCTATAAATCTGATCCTTCGCTTCTCTAAGATCCGGAGCATCGGGCAAAAGTTCAAGGTAAATCTTCATGTTCTTAATTGCCCTTTTGTAATCCTTAAGTCCTCCATAGTTAAGAGCTAATGCCTTATAAAGAGCAGGAAAGAAAGGCGAAGTTTTTAAGGCATTTTTATACTCCTCTATGGCTTTTTCAAACTTTCCTTCCTGAGTATATGCTTCTGCTTTTATTACTGATTTTCTTGCCTCCTCTGAGAGAGCAAAAAGATGAGGATATTTCATCATAAGCTCTGCAACATAAGCCCTTATTTCTTTCGCTTCTGTTTCATCAGCAATCTTTAAAAGATTTGCATATTCTTTAATCGCTTCTTTATACTGACCTTTTGTTTCCAAGGCTTTTACCTGCTGCAAAATAAAAATTTTGTACGGCTTTAAGGAAACATAAAAGTCATTGATTACGTTATTTATTAAAACCGATTTCGTCATCAAATAGCTTTCAGGAATATCGTTATAAATATTGATTGCTTCATTGAACTTAGCAGCTTTAGCATAACCTGTCGCAAGCAATAGTTTTACAAAATTATCATCTTTATTTGCCGAAGAAAGTATTTTTATAGCTTCATCATATTTACCTTTATCAATATAAACAGCACCAAGGGAGATTTTTGTTTTATCTAAATTTGGATTAAGCGAATACGCCGCTTCAGCGTCCTTTATAGCCTGTTCGAGATCACCTATTTCTCTGTAACAAAGACTTCTTTGGGCTAAAAACTGTGCATCTGTATTAGTTTTTATTACATTATTTGCAACTTCAATAGCTTTATTAAAATTTCCTATAGCCATATAAGTTACTAAAAGAAAGTAATTAGCTCTCATATCTGAAGGGTTAATATCGAGTGCTTTTTTAAGAGTATTTATAACATTATCATATTCTCCTTTTTCATCATAAAGGAAGGCGAGCTTTAAATACCGATCAATAAGTTTTGGATCTAACTCTATTGCCTTTTTTAAATTATCTTCAGCCTCTTTATATTTCTTTTGTTCTTGATAAATTTGACCTAAAATTGAATAGTAATTAGGATTCTTAGGATCAAGTTCTATTGCTTTTTTTGCTACTTCAATGGCTTTGATATACTCACTTAGTTTCCCATAAGATAATGCGAGCAAGAAAAATGCATCCTTAAAATTTGGATCTAATTTGATTGATTCATTCAATGTTTTTACTGCTCTTTGATATTCTCCTCTTAAATAGTAAGCATCACCAAGCCAGAATAAAGCATTACTCTTTTTGGGGACTAATGTCGAATAAAATCTTCGCCAAGACGGAGAATCAATAGGAGGTTTTGGATTTTCTTCTGCTATTTCTGCAACTCTCTCTAATATATCTACAGCCTTTTCGTAATCTCCTTTACCTAAATAAGCTCTACCTAACCAATAAAATGCAGTGTCAGCCCTTAGAAAACAAGGTTTACCCTCTTCACATATTTTTATCGCTTTTTCCATGTATGAAATGGATTCTTGATATTTACTTTGCATATAATATGACACCCCTATCATAAAAAGTGCAACAGCATTATTTTCGCCAAATTTTTTATACTCTTGTATTGCTTCGTTAAACTGTCCACTATAAAAATATTCTTCGGCCTTTTGTGCTTTTTGTGCTTTAACGTGATTAAATAAAAATATCACCAATACAGAAATGACCAATTTAACCATAGTTTTCATTTAAAAACCTCCTCTTAGTTTTTGTCAGTTTTTGTTGTAAAAAACTTGCTTTTTAATTCATTCAACTTATTTTCAATTTCCTGCTTTTGCTGCAAAAGTTTCTCTTCATTCTTTAAAGCCTCTTGGTATTCGTTTTCTGCTTGTTGTTTTAAGGCCAAAGCTTGTGCAAGGAGGTCATCGGTTTCCGATGAGGTTTTATTGTCAGAAATTTCACTTGGTCTCTGCTTTTTGGTTTCCAACTCTTTAACTTGTTTTGCGAGTTCTTCTATTTTTTTCTTCGATTCTTCCCTCTTTGTTTTTGCTTCTTCAAGCTCCGTGTAAACAACTTGTAATTTATCAAATTGGGGCATAATCAACTTGTAAAACCTCGCTAATTGCGTAAGTTTATTGTTTAATTCTGTGGCTTTTTGGGAATCCATGGCATTAATAAGTTCCTTAGGTGGAGTGTAGTTAATGGGTCTTGGAGAAATGGCGTCTCCTTCGAAAGCTAATCCAGCATAAAATCTTGCAGCCTCAAGGTCTCCCGATTGTAAAAATGTCTCTGCCATCTTGGCGAAATAAGCAGTTCTTAAGAGTTGTTCCTTCGCTGATCCCGAGGTTTTTACCACATAGGTTGATTGGGGCCTTGGATTATCCCAATCAATTTGGGATAAGGTTTCCCTTTCTGATACCTTTGGACCAATTACGGTATAGCTCCCAAATGGTCCACTCCCAATCCTAACTTGAGAGAGGATATTTTGTCCTGCCTTTTTCCTTTCTTCTTCCTCTTTTCTTGCCTGCTTCTCTGCCTCTTTCATATGTTTTTGCCAGGCTTCAATGGCTTTTCTTTTGGCTTCCTCTTGCTGTTTTTTAAAAAACTCCTCTTGCTCTCTTTGAAGATCACTGTCTTTTGTTTGTGTCACAAAAAGATTCATTAAGCTTTG
>CAYZRR010000124.1:0-3626 GCA_964480925.1 uncultured Thermodesulfobacteriota bacterium | reverse complement strand
TGCTGAAGCTAAGAAGTGGGTTGGAGATGTTCCTGATGGGCCACAGCCACCACTTGCCATGGAAGGAGGTATACTGCCCTTTATTATGAAACCAACAGGTACTGGAATTATATTTGGAGCAGGTCTTGCAGATGGTCCATTCCCTACTTATTATGAGCCAATTGAATCGCCTTTTGAAAATCTTATTTATCCAAAAGTCAGGTTCAATCCAGTTGCGAGAATTTTTAAAGATACACCTCTTGATAAGATTATTATTGGTGCTGATCCAAAATATCCTTATGTAGCAACTACGTATAGAGTAACGGAGCATTGGCAGACAGGACTTATGACAAGAAATATGCCTTGGTTACTTGAGCTTGAACCTCAGATGTTTGTAGAAATGAGTAAAGAGTTAGCCAAGGAACTTGGTATTAAGAGTGGAGATAAGGTAATTGTCTCTTCTCCAAGAGGAAAGATTTGGGCAATAGCAGTAGTTACTGAAAGAATTAAACCTTTAAAGATTATGGGGAAAACTTGTCATATTGTGGGATTGCCTTGGCATTACGGATGGAGATGGCCTGAAGATGGAAGTGGCGGCGATAATGCTAATCTCCTGACACCTCCGGCTCATGATCCTAATACGGTGATCCAAGAGACTAAGTGTTTTATGGTGAACATCGTCAAAGCAAAATAGGAGGCTAACGATGAGGTATGGGCTTCTTATTGTACCAGATCTTTGCATAGGGTGTAGGGCTTGTCAGGTGGCTTGTAAATCTTGGAATGGCCTTCCTGCGGAGAAGACCAGGAACCGAGGGACTCATGAAAACCCGCTGGATCTGACGGGGTATACCTATAACCGGGTAAGGTTTATAGAAAAAGTTATACCCAAAGGTGAAGTTCAATGGCTTTTTGTATCCCAGAGGTGTAGACATTGTGGAGAACCAGCTTGTGTAGAGGTTTGCCCAGTAGGGGCTATGCAAAAGGACGAGTCAACGGGTATTGTCTTTTACGACAAGAATACTTGTATAGGGTGTCAGGCCTGCAATCAAGCCTGTCCCTTTAAAATCCCCAGGTACGATAAGGAAGGGAAGGTGAGCAAATGCCATATGTGCATAGATAGGGTTAAGGCGGGGCTTGTGCCGGCTTGTGCTAAGACTTGTCCTACAGGTGCTATAAGGTTTGGAAAGAGGGAAGAACTGTTGAATTGGGCGAAGGAAGAGGGGTATAAGGTCATCCATGGAGAAAAAGAACTCGGTGGGCTTGGGGTCATGTTTGCTTTGAGTCATGAGCCCAAGTATTATGAGCTCGTGGAGAAACCGGTGGTAAGAAAGGATCTTATTGCGCTCGGACAGATCCTAAGGGTACTGGCGGCAAAGAAGGTTCCAATTACCAAGTCCATCATAAAAAGACTTTTCACCTAAAGGGATTTTGTCTTAGAGGGAGGGGGATATTCCCCTCCCTTTGAATTTTTTGGACTTAGGTAAATGAATATATTTGAGACCATACGCCGAGTAAAAGAAGAAAGGCCTCATCTAAAAGATCCCCTTGAACTTTACGAAAAGGTTCTTCGATTTGAGGAGAGGGCAAATTCGGTTTTGAGTGAGAAAAAAGGCGAAGAAACTCTTCAAATAATTGACGCCTTTACCGAAGTATTCTCCTTACCCTCAGAATGGGGAGATCTTCTAAAGGAAAAGATCTCTTTAAAAGGGAAGAATCCCTTTGAAGATCCTTGGTGTTTATTAGACCTTGAGCTTCCCTATCAAGAAGGACACGAGGAAGACCTCAAGAGGATGCTTTTCATATTAAGCAAACCCTTTTTTAAAACCTTGAGACTCAAAAGCATAAGAGAACCTTTTTCGGAGAGCAACCGATGTCCGATATGTGGGGAGTACGTTTCTTTGAGTCGAATTGATTTTGAGAACAAAAGATATATAGTTTGTCCTTTGTGTGGATATGAAGGTAGAACTTTTAGGATAGGGTGTATGTATTGTCTTAAAAGAAGTTCTGAAATTATCGATCTTTTGGTCGATGAAGACGAGATAAGGGTTGAACTTTGTGGGGAGTGTAATTCCTACAGCAAAAGTTTCCGAGAGGAAACCTATCAGAAGTATGGGGATCCAAATTTAATTGACATAATAAGCCTGCCTCTTGAAGTGGTAGCCCAAAAAAGGGGCTTTATAAGACGTTCATCTAATGCCATAGGCGTGAAGGTCATAATATAGGGGATTGAAGTAACAGAAAGTTTTTGGTAATTTGTTTTTAAAGTTAAATAAGGAGGAAGAGTATGAAAGAAGAAATGGAAAGGGAGTTAGAGTTTTATGGAATTTCTCGAAGGGATTTTTTGAGAAGTTGTGCTTTTTTTGCGGCTTTATTGGGGGTTTCTCAAGTGGAGTTTACTAAAAGTTTAGCTTATGCTTTGGAGAAGGCCAAGAAGAAACCTCCAGTTATATGGCTTGAGGGGCAGGATTGTGCGGGATGTACGATTTCATTTTCGGGTTTGCTTTCTCCCAGTGTGGCTTCCTTAATTCTTGACAAGCTCTCTTTAAGGTACCATGAGACGCTCATGGCTTCAGCGGGGGATTTGGCGGAAAAGGTCTATCATGAGACAGTGAAAGAAGGGGGATACATATTGTTAGTAGAAGGGTCTATTCCGAAGGCCGATGATAGGTTTTGTATGGTTGGAGGGAGGCCTTTTAGGGAGATAGTGATTGAAGCTTCCAAAAATGCCAAATGCGTAATAGGTGTTGGCGCATGTGCTTCTTTTGGAGGGATTCCTAAAGCCACTCCTTCTAAGGGTGTTGGAGTGGGTGAGGTGATTTCGGGCAAACCCCTTATAAACCTTCCGCTTTGTCCGGTTCATCCTGAGCATCTTGTGGGTACAATCTTACACATTCTCATGAAGGGGAAGCTTCCTGAGCTTGACGATTATAAGAGACCAACCATGTTCTTCGGGCAACTTGTTCATGATAAGTGTCCCAGGAAGGAGCACTTTGATGCGGGGAATTTCCTCCAAGATTGGAACGATCCCTCTCAGAGGGAATGGTGTCTTTTTGAGAAGGGATGTAAGGGGCCCTCGGCCTATTCAGATTGTCCAACGAGGAAATGGAATCATGGGGTTAATTGGTGTATAGGTTGTGGGGCTCCTTGTATGGCGTGTAGTGAACCAGGTTTTTACAGTGAAATGTCGCCTCTTTATACAGCTTCTTTAGTTTCGGAAAAGGGTTTTGTTAAAGGTTAAAGGTTTTTTAAGGGAGGTTAAAAATGGGGAAAAAAATAGTTGTCGATCCCGTAACGAGGATAGAAGGGCATTTAAGGATTGAGGTTGAGATAGAGAACGGTAAGGTTAAAGAGGCGTGGAGTTCGGGGACGATGGCCCGGGGCTTTGAGGCCCTTTTGATAGGTCGAGATCCGAGGGATGCTTCCTATGTGACAAGTCGTTTTTGTGGGGTGTGTTATAGTGTACATCAGCTTTGTTCGGCCAGGGCTTTGGATATGGCTTTTGGCGCTAAAGTGCCTTGGGGTGGGGATTTGATAAGGAATTTGGTGATGGGAGCCCAATATATCTATGATCACCCGCTTCATTTTTATCAACTCTCGGCTTTGGATTATATAGATATAACTGCTGTATTAAATTACCGAGGGAAGGA
>CAYZRR010000123.1:0-3907 GCA_964480925.1 uncultured Thermodesulfobacteriota bacterium | reverse complement strand
TTTAAGCAGAGGATATTTTTCAAGCTTCTCAGATCTTACGATTTCATCCAATTTGGTTAAGGCCCCTATCTTGATCGCTTCTTCATCTTCTTCGATTAAGGATAATCCCGGTATCTCCTTAAGGTTTATCAAAGCCTTTGGGTATTCCGGATAGATGTCCTCTTTCAAGGCAGGAATTAAGGCGGTACCTCCTGCTATAAGTTTCGCCTTTCCGTTATACTCTTTCAACAAACTGATTGCCTCTTCCAATGTATCAGGGGTGAAATGCTCAAATGGTTTCATCCTTTCTAAACCTCCTTCCCTTTCCCTAAAGCCTCAAGAATTACCCACGGAGAAGCGGGATAAATGTTGATCCATTTGCCAATAGCGTTTGAGACCGCCATAAGAACTGCTGGTGGACCAGGAGAGGTGGCTATCTCGCCCACTCCAACGGCCCCAAAGCGATGGCTTGGGAAGGGCGTTTCCAAGATGACATTTTTAATCTCTGGTAAGTCCAAAAAGGTGCGCCACTTATAATCGATGAGGTTGGTCGTTAAAATTCGTCCTATCTGGGGGTCAAGAACTGTCTCTTCGAATATGGCCGTATCTATTCCGGCGGACCCCAAACAGCCGTTGAGTTGGTTTTCCAAACACAAGGGGTCTATTATCTGTCCCGCATCGGTGGCATTGACGACCCTTATAAGGTCGACCTTCCCCGTTTCGGTATCCACCTCCACTTCTACGAAACTTATCATGAAGTTGCAGAGACTATAATCGGGTTCATAATGCCCGTATCCCCATATGGTGTAAGTTGGGCCCATGGCCTTCCGCCAGGTTATTTGCCTTTTGGGGTCGTCTTTTACGTAAATTATCCCATCCGAGGTCTCAAGCCTTTCAGGAGGTGCACCTAATTTTTGGGAAGCCCGTTCGAATAACTTCCTCTTTGCCTCTTCAGCGGCCTCTATAACCGCACTTCCTATGGCATAAGTACCTCGGGATCCAACCAGTCCGAACTCATAAGGGTTTATATCGGAATCAGGTGGAGATAGGAACACGTTTTCCAAGGGTATCTGAAGGACCTCAGCTACCAATTTACAAAGGTTACTCCTCTGTCCTCCTCCTTGTTCGGGGACTGCTACATAAAGGGTAACCGTATGATCAGGATTTATACGCACAAAAGCTTCGGCATCATCTTCTCCAATATCAGCATTACTATGAACCCCGACCCCTACGCCTCTCCTTTTTGGTCCATTTACCACGGTTGGTTTAAGCCAACCCTTCCATTTCTCCTTCCACCCAAAAACTTCGGCTCCTTTGTCGATTGTCTTGGTGAAATCCACCACTCTGGAGATCCACCAACGTCCGTCTCTCCAATAATAACCTTGACCATTCTTGATGACGTTTTTCTTGAAGAACTCAACGGGATCAATGTCAAGTTTTGCCATAGCCATATATAAAAGGGGCAAAAGTACCGACTTGAGTTCCTGTCCTCCAAACCCTCTTATCCAGCTGGAATTATCCCTATTAGTGCAAATCACCTTGGGTCTCAAATCCCAATTCTCACATCTGATGACAAGCTGTGCTTCTCCTAAACCTACAGCCACTTGTCCCTGGGTTACTGCTGAATAATACCCGGTATTCACCAGCCAATCGCCCGATATGGCCGTGACAGTTCCATCCTTTTTCATGCCCACTTTTCCTCTGAAACGCGTTCCCAAACGGATGGTGAAGCTTGTAAGGTGTTCTTCTTTCGTGTAACACAATTTAACGGGTTGTCCAGCGGCTTTAGCCAACACAATGGCATAAATTGCGATAGGGAGAATAGTCCCTTTTGATCCGTAACTTCCACCGCATTGGCAGGCATGAACTATCACGTTGTATTTTCTCTGCATAATGTAATAAAGGCTTATTTTGTCCATGTAAAACCCTTGAGAAGAAAGCCATACGTGAACCGTCTTTGGGTCTTCCCAATAGGCTATGGCGCCTGGGGGTTCAGGAGGTAAGGGGTTAGTGATGTTTTCATAATAAAATGTCCCTTCCACCACCACATCCGCTTCTGAAAAGCCCTTTTCCACATCGCCAAGTCGGAGTTCCTTTAATCCTTCTGGAGCCTCAGGGCTTCCGAACCAGGGGTTTCCTAAGGGTAAGATGTTATTGGGAAACTCGTCGTAAAGCTGAGGAGCTCCCTCCTTTATGGCCTCTTCTGCGTCAAAAACGGCTGGAAGTACCTCATACTCCACTTCGATTAAGTCCAAAGCCTCTTGGGCGATTTCTTCCGTTTCAGCGGCTACAAGACTCACCGCATCACCCACAAAGCGTACCTTCTGGTCAAGGACGCGAAGGTGGGGCGGTAAGCCCATCTTCCAATCTGGAACATCCTTATAAGTTAAGACCGCCTTAACACCGGGTAAGCTTTTGGCCTTTTCTACGTTTATCTCCTTTATAATCGCATGGGGATAAGGACTCCTTAAAACCTTTCCTATGAGCATATTCGGTAACTTCACATCGTTAATGTAAATGGCCTTCCCCGTGACAATAGATAGGGCATCCTTCCTAGGGGTTGGTTGACCTATAAACCTATATTTTTTAGCCATTTTAAGTTACCCTCCTTTTTAATACGTCACTTACAGCCTGGAGGACATGATAATGGCTTATACAGCGACAGAAATGTCCGGAAAGGGCTTCCTTTATCTCTTCCTCCGTTGGTGCCTCCTTTCTATCAAGAAGAGCTTTAAGGTTCATGATTATCCCTGGGGTGCAAAAACCGCATTGAAAAGCCGTATGGTTTATAAAGCTTTCCTGGAGAGGGTGAAGTTCACCTTTTTCGGGATTACCCAGCCCCTCGATGGTCGTTATGGTTTTTCCATCGCATTCAATCGTGAGGGTTAAACAAGATAAAATCGGTTCTCCATCTATCAATACGGTACAAGCACCACAAGCCCCATGATCGCATCCGACCTTTGTACCCGTGAGGTTTAGGGTTTCTCTTAACGTGTAAGCCAATGTGTGATGGGGAAATACGTCCTTGTTAAGGAGAAGTTCATAGGGCTTTCCATTCACATTCAAATTGATGACCTTTCGTTCCTTCATATTTTGACTCCCCTCAATTTTTCAACCACGATTAAGTTCTAGTACAAGAAATAATATAATACAAGCAATTTATAATTATACCTAATGGGGTTGAACGAGGTTGATACAAGGGCTATTCTCGTTGAACCCAAGCTCAAAGCTGCTGGTTGGACGAATCAACAAGTTACCAGGGAGTTTTTCTATCAGCGTGATCATCAGTATGCTCCGGGGCGCATAATATTAGTAGGCGATAGGGTCCAGCGAGGAAAGCCACGAAGGGTGGATTATCTTCTACGCCTGACTGATGTTTTTGAGATAGCCGTAATAGAAGCGGAACCCGAGGATAGTCCAGCAGAAGCTGGTCTGGAGCAAGCCAAAGCGTATGCCAAAGATCTTGGTTTAGCTTTCGCCTATGCCACAAATGGGCACAGGATTTTGGAATACGACTTTTTCACCCACACCACCCGAGAACTCGAAAGCTTTCCTCGACCAGAGAAACTCTGGTATCGGTGGAAAATCAATACGGGGCTTAGCTCCCACGACATAGTGAGAGAGGAGCGCGCCGCCTACATTTCTAAGTTGGGAGCGGAGCGCCAACAGAACCCGCTTCTTTATAGCTACTGTCCGGAAAGCCTCTGCGGGAAAAAGCCTTTTTATTTCCAAGAAGTCGCTATACGCGAAATCATAAAACGAATCATGCGGGGACAGCGCCGTGTGCTTTTGACCATGGCCACAGGCACAGGGAAAACGATTGTGGCGTTCCAAGTCGTGTGGAAGCGCGTCAAGTCTGGATGGCTTCAGAGGAAACACCCAGGAAAACCAGCGCGCGGTCGGTTGCTCGCGGATCGCATCGTCCTTC
>CAYZRR010000122.1:0-2856 GCA_964480925.1 uncultured Thermodesulfobacteriota bacterium | reverse complement strand
GCGGAAATAATTATAGCCTTTTGAGTTCAATATCCTTTAGGTCAAACGCGATCTTTTTCTCCTTGTGGAGATCAAACCTATCCAGGTTCATCACCTTAACCCAGGCTTTTACGAAGTTTCTTATGAAGACCTCCTCACCATCGTCACTGCCAAAGGCCTCACACAAAGCCCTTAGCCTCGCGTCATGGCCAAAGATAAGATCTACCCTTGTGGCGGTCCATTTGGGTTCACCGGTTTTGCGATCCCTTCCTTCATAAAGATTCGGGCCTATCTCTTTCCAAACAAGGTTCATATCCAAAAGGTTGACAAAGAAGTCATTGGTAAGGGTCTCGGGTCTTTTGGTGAAAACCCCATGAGGAGAATGCCCAAAATTGCAATCCAAAACCCTCATTCCCCCTACCAGAGCGGTCATCTCCGGTGGGGTCAACGCCAAAAGGTTTGCCCTATCGACCAATAGTTCTTCTGGTGTCCTTAGGAATCGGATGCCACTTTTTAAATAATTGCGAAAGCCATCGTATAATGGTTCCAAGAAGTTGGCCGTAAAAAGGTCCACCATTTCTTGAGTTACATCCACCCGCCCGGGGAAGAAGGGGACCTTAAGCTCATATCCGGCTCTTTTCGCAGCAAGTTCTATAGCCGCGCATCCACCAAGGACTATAAGGTCCGCTAAGGATATCCTTTTGCCATCGGTTTCCGAATGGGCCTTATCGAACTCGGCCTTTATCTTTTCGAGAACTCCTAAAACCTTGGAAAGTTGTTGAGGCATATTCACTTCCCAATTCTTCTGAGGCTCAAGCCTTATACGAGCACCATTGGCTCCTCCTCTTTTGTCGCTTATGCGGAAAGTGGAAGCCGAAGACCAGGCCGTATAAACGAGTTCCGAAACGCTCAAACCCGATTCCAAGATCTTCTTTTTGAGTTCCTCTATGTCTTTTTCCTCAACCAGCGGATGATCCACCTCGGGTAATGGATCCTCCCAAGGGAAGACCTCTTCAGGTATCTCAGATCCCAAATACAACGCACGAGGGCCTAAGTCCCTATGAGTCAGTTTGAACCACGCTCGGGCAAAGGCTTTTTCAAATTCTTCGGGGTTCTCCAAAAACTTTCTTGATATCTTTTCGTATATAGGATCAAACCTAAGGGCAAGGTCTGTAGTGAGCATTCGAGGAGGATGTTTTTTATTGGGGTCGTAAGGGTCGGGGATTATGGCAGGTGCATTTTTAGCCACCCATTGATAAGCACCGCCTGGTCCCTTCTCAAGTTCCCATTCATAGGTGAAAAGGATGTGTAAAAATGATCGCGGATTCCACCTGGTAGGAGTAGGTGTCCAAATGACTTCTATACCACTGGTTATAGTATCTGGTCCTTTGCCGGTACCATAACTGTTTTTCCAACCAAGACCCTGTTCTTCAATCGGAGCAGCCGGGGGTTCAGGCCCAAGATAACTCTGAGGGGCAACACCATGAGTTTTACCAAAGGCATGTCCTCCTGCGATAAGTGCCACCGTCTCTTCATCGTTCATGGCCATTCGAGCAAAGACCATTCGTATTTCTTTAGCCGCTTCCAAGGGATCGGGATTACCCCTGGGGCCTTCAGGGTTTACATAAATCAGGCCCATATGTTCAGCTGCCACCTCATGGGCAAGCTTCCCCGTTTCGTCATGGCGTTCTGAACCGAGCCACTCCTCTTCCGGCCCCCAATACACGCTCTCATCGGGTTCCCACCAGTCGGTTCTTCCCCCAGCAAATCCCAGGGTCTTAAACCCCATAGATTCAAGGGCCACATTCCCTGCCAAGATAATCAAATCGCCCCAAGAGATTTTCCTTCCATATTTTTTCTTAATGGGCCAAAGTAACCTGATGGCTTTGTCCAAATTGATGTTATCGGGCCAGCCGATTAAAGGCGGAAAACGAATAAGCCCTCCTTTAGACCCGCCCCGTCCATCCGTTGCCCTATAGGTGCCAGCACTGTGCCAAGCAAGCCTTATCATCAAACCTCCATAATGCCCAAAATCGGCAGGCCACCAATCCTGAGATTGGGTCATCAACTTCTTGAGATCCTCCTTGACCTGCTTCAGATCCAAACTCTCAAACTCCTTCGCATAATCGAAATCCCGTCCATAGGGATTCAATTCCGGCGGGTTCTGATAAAGGACCTTCAAATACAACAAATTGGGCCACCAATCCCTTATAGTAATTTTGCCCTGCGCTTTAATTTTCGTTTCTTCCATTCTCCCCTCCTTTTAAAACGTTTATTTTTTAGAAATAATTATAAATTATGCTTGATAATTTGTCAATGCTCAAATTTCCGATCAGGTATAGGATTTGATTTATTAATGGGCAATTAATTCCAAGGGTTTTTCTAAACGATAAAAATTGAGTAGGTTGATAAAATCATTGGAGTTCAAGGGGCTTTTTTCGAAGTAAAACAGGTGGCTTTTGCAATTGCAATCTGAGGAACCGAAGTGAGGGATGAGGGATTGGGCCAAGGTTTTGAGGTTTTGGGCGAGTTCGCACTCTATTTTTTCAGGGGTGAGGATGGGGATTACTATCAAATAATCGGCATAATTTCTCAAGTAATCGATGTGCCAGCGGAACCTTTTTTCTCGTCTTTTGTGCCGATCAAGCCTCTTGTAAAGGTTTCTTTTGGCTGAGCCCACATAAACGTAAAAGCCCTTATCGAAGAGAATCTCGCCGAGTGTCCCTACCGAGATCTTTTTATCGGTTTTAAGTTCGAGTAAAAGCAGATAAACCCCACTTGGTTTGAAGGCTTTATAAAGGACCTCTAAGGGTATTTTCAATTCTTTGACCGAAATGACTTTCTCTAAAGCTTCGTCAAAGCCCAAGGATATGGCTT
>CAYZRR010000121.1:0-6848 GCA_964480925.1 uncultured Thermodesulfobacteriota bacterium | reverse complement strand
GGTGAAAACTTGAACCTTTTCTTATCCTCGGGGGAGATTAAAAAATTGGAAGACGACCTGAAGATAGGTCTAATGAAGCGTCTTTCGGGAAAAGCCCTTCTGGTGTTATTTCTCCCCGGAAGGCCTCCTCAGGCTTATTGGGTAAAGGAAGGTGAAACCTTAAAGGTCGAGAAGTTTACCATTACCTTTTTTGGGGAAAGGTCCATTATGTGGACTGGCATCCAGGTCTCTCATGATCCAGGGTCGGTTTTAGTATTCTTAGGGGCTTTTTGTTTTGTAATGGGTTTAAGCTTAAATTTTTATGGAAGAACAAGAAAATGAAAGAAGTAAAGGTACTCGTACTTGCGGGAAATGGCATAAACTGCGAATATGAAACCGCTCATGCCTTTAAATTAGTAGGGGGGCGACCTGAGATCGTTTACCTTTATGAGTTGTTGGAAGGGGAGAAGAACCTTGAAAACTACCAGATCCTGTGTTTCCCCGGGGGGTTTCTGGATGGAGATCATCTCGGGGCAGCAAAGGCCTGTGCCCACCGGTTTTTACACGCTCGCATAAGAAAGACGGGAAAACGCCTTTGGGATGAACTTCTAAGGTTCATCCAAGAAGGGAAGCTCATACTGGGTATCTGTAATGGTTTTCAACTTCTGGTGAAAATGGGCCTCATTCCAGCCCTTGATCTCCGGTATGGCCTCCAACAGGCGAGTTTCACTTTCAACGACTCCGGACATTTTGAAGATCGATGGGTGTGGCTAAGGGTAAATCCCCTTTCAAATTGCGTGTTCACCCAGGGGCTTGAGGGCATATATCTACCAGTAAGGCACGGGGAAGGAAAATTTGTGACCCAAAACGAAGGCGTCTTAAGAGATCTGTTCGAACGTAACCAGGTGGTTCTCCAATACGCGAAGGAGGACTTCACTCCCACCATGGAATATCCCTTTAACCCCAATGGTTCTTATGGAGCCATCGCCGGCATTTGCGATCCTACGGGCAGAATATTCGGGATTATGCCTCATCCGGAGGCCTTTTTACATTTCACCAATCATCCCCGATGGAGAAGAGAAAAAATTGGAGAGTTAGGTGAAGGAGTAGCCTTGTTTCATAATGCGGTTCAATACGTGAGAAAAAATCTCTAAAGGAAAGCCCTAATGACCAAAAAGGAATTGGTGCAAAAACTCGCTCAAAGATTGGATATAAACCGAAAAGAGGCCAAACTTATAGTGGATACGATCATTGAGGAGATAGAAGAAGCATTAAGTAGAGGCGAAAAGGTCCAGATAAGGGGATTTGGGGTTTTTTCGGTAAGGGAACACGAAGGCTTTAAAGGCAAAAATCCGCGCACCGGCGAAGTATTTTTTGTCCCGCCGAGAAAATTGCCGCATTTTAAAACCGCCAAGGAAATGAAAGAAAGGCTCAATCAGTCCCCTCAAAATCCCAATAGGGTTTAAGGACTTCCTGAAAGGTGGAAAGAAGGGGGGCTACTCGAGAAAAGGCTTTATCTTCTTCCTCTTCGCATTGTTCCCGATCAAAGCTCAATTCACCTCCGAGCCTTTTCAAAACTTCGATCACCGATTTGGCTAATCCTTCCGGATGATAACCCCCTTCAAGGGCGAAAACGAGGGGAGCTTGGGTTCTTTCGCTTATATTCACCAGTATGTCGCACAAACGGGCAAAGCCCTTTTCGGTGATTTTCATTCCTCCTAAGGGATCACGGAAATAAGGATCAAAACCCGCTGAGACCAAAATAAGTTGAGGGGAAAAAGAAAGGGCTATAGGCTTCAAATGATGGCGAAAAATATTGGCATAATCCAAATCGTCATGACCCACCCTTAAGGGGCAATTTACGGTAAAGCCCTTTCCTTCACCTGCTCCAATTTCTTGAAAATGACCCGTTCCCGGATAATAGGGATACTGATGAACCGAAAAGTAAAGGACACTCGGATCCGTCCAAAAGGCCTTTTGGGTGCCATTTCCATGATGAAGATCCCAATCGACTATAAGAACCCTTTTTAAACCAAATTTCCTTTGGGCATACTTTGCCCCAATAGCCACATTATTGAAGAAACAAAACCCCATGGCGCGGTTATTTTCCGCATGATGTCCAGGAGGTCTTATAAGGGCAAAAGCGCTTGAAAATCCTCCACTCAAAACACCATCAATGGCCTTAAGAAGACCCCCTACGGCCAAAAGGGCTACCTCATAAGTATGGGGACAGGTGGAGGTATCGGGATCAAGTTGAACATATTTCCCACGAGTAGAGGCTATATATTTCACATACTGAGGATCATGAATGGTTAAGAGTTCTTCTTCTTTCGTTAATTCCCCTTCAGCGTATTCAAAAGGACCTTTTAAGTCCTCCAAGTATCTATAAATGGTCTCAAGCCTCCTAGGACTTTCCGGATGAAAAGGACCCATATCGTGTAGAAGATACCGCTTATCCCTTATTATCAAAACCTTCATCCCACAAGCTCTGAAAGCGTCTCCAAATAAGCCTCTATACGGCTTCTAACCTGTACCTCCGAGTAGAACCTGGGATCTCCCATATCGGCCTCAAATACAAGGGCGGGAATCCCAGTTTTTTCGGTAAGAAGTTCTTTTAGCTCATGAACGGCAAAGGAGACGGCCTTACAACTCCTATTAATGAACATTATCATCCCATTAAGGTTATACCTCTCAAATAACTCCAGGGCCATATCCGCTCGTTCCTCAAGGGTCACGTTGGAAAAACCAGAGACATAATTTTCCGCGAGGGTAAGAAGAGGATCCTTATCAGGCTCAAACTCATGAGCCCAATCGTGAACATAAAGGGAGGTCAGGATAGCAGCTCCATAAGACGCGAGAAGGTTAAAATGATCCCTAAATTTAAACCAAACGGGAAGGTTTTCCCAATATAATCGGAACCTCTCGCCCGGAACAGCCGCTTCTTTTCTTTTCACCTTCTCCTCTATCTCTTGGACCAAAACCTCGTAATAGGTAACCGCTTGAGGGGTACCCCTAAGGTAAACGATTATGGCCATATGGATCAGGGCATCGAATATGGTAATGGGGGAGGGTTTATAAGCGGCCATATCGAGGAACTTCCTATACAGTCTACAAGCTTTATCTGAGAGCCTCACCACTTCCCTTAAACGATCGTAATCGAACTTGCGACCCGTAATCTCCTCAAGTGTAGAGATCAGCTCTTTTAACTGCATCACACAGTAGTTAAGAATCTCCTTCCTCCTCTCTCCATCCCTTATCCATTGAGGTGTATCGAATACGAAAAGAGGCACCTTATAGCGCCTCGAAAGGATCTCAAACCATTTGACTAAGGTAAAACACTGAGCGTTACAAGAAAGAAGGAAATCCGGATCCGGGATCCCACCAGCGGGGCTTTCTCTCACGTCCCTCCAACCCAAATCACACCTCGCATAGGCACAAAGATGGGAAGTGTATCCCTGTTTTTCAATCACCTCGGATAAGCTTTGGCATAACCTTCGAGTTATAAGGGATACGGAATGGTTTTCAGGATAAATGGGTATAAAATCATGGGCCCTTAAGATCTCGACGGGCGAAACCGCAGTGGTGTAAGCCACGAATTTCCCCACCTGATGGGCGTTTCTCGCCTCCTCCAGGTATTCTTCGGTGAAGACTTTGGCCAATTCCCTTGCATTCATGGTTTACGCCTTCCCGAGAAGTTCTCTAAAAGCCTCGATCCGAGTCCTCAGAAGCCCTACGTGTCTTGTTTGAAAATCAGTGGTTATTATGAGTAGCGGAATCCCCTTTTCTCGCAGGTACCTTCTTAAATCGGGTAAATCGAATTCTTGGGATTCACAATACTGGATGTGGAGGTAAATTACCCCCTTGGCTCCGCTTTGGTAAAAAAGATCAGTTACATCGTTTATAATCTTAAAAGGATCATCATGAACAGGGCTTAGATTCGGTCTTGAGAAATGCCTATCTATAAGCGCTTGGAACGGATCGTCGGCTTCTTGACATATCCCATAAATATACCTCGAACCCACAATCAGGTTATCCCCGACCACGTTTAAACGGTATTCATCTAAAAGGTCAAATATCTCAAAAGGCTCAACAAAAAGACCACACAGCACCACCGGGATCCATTCTCCTTGCCCCTTGGTCCTTTGAGAGGTTTCAAGTTCATCAATCACCTTTCTCAAAACATTTAAGTGTTCTTCTTTTTCCATTAACAGAGAAGCCTTTACCGCCTCAAAAAAGGTCCTGTTTAAAACAAGATCCGGTGATCGTCTCTTGATATCGTATAACCTCAAGAGCCACTTTTTGTCCTCATTGAACAATTTGATGCTTTCCCAAAGCTCATTTTCCTTGATAGTTTTCCCCGTAAAGCCTTCAAGTGCTTTCTTTAAAAAGTAAAGCTCCTTTTCGAACCAAAATCGGGCCGAGGGCCTTGAAAGCTGTCTTGGCGCAAGGAATTTGTGAAAGAATCGATCCCTGAACCTTCTCTCCCATAGATCAGACATATGTTGGGTAGTGTCATCCACCTGAGATATCACAAAACCGGCAAAAAAATCCCTCTGATACTCGAGGACAAGTTCAAGGCTACTGCGAGCAAATGAACAGGCGTTATCGGGAATCAACGCAGTAACGCGCTTTATCGGAGCAGTGGTTCCCATAATCCAAAAGGGTAAAAGGCCAGAGGCATGGATTAATTCTTCGGGAATATCAGTCGGTGTCAGCCCGATCACCTTTTTTGAAGGAACTAAACGATAAGGATCTTCACAAATCTCCTTGAAAGTTTTAAAGGCCCCTTCCATCAACCTTTTACTTTACCAAACTTGGTAGCAACAACGCAATCTTCGGGAAAGGAATCAGGATTAAAGAGGTTATTACAAGCCCTATTAAGAAAGGCAAAGCCCCCTTAAATATCTCTTCAAGGGGAACATCCCGAGCAATTCCCCCAACCACGTAAACGTTAACCCCAACAGGTGGAGTTATAACGCCCATCTGGGTGACAAGCACTATAATGACCCCAAACCATAAGGGATCAAACCCTAAGGCAGTGACCACGGGGTAAAAAATGGGAATTGTCAAGAGGATAAGGGCCAAAGCATCAAGGAAACACCCACCTATAAGGTAAATTAAAATTATAAAGGCCATTATACCCCATCTGGGTAAGGGCAAATGTGAGGCCCATTCTGCAACTTCGTAAGGAACCCTGGTTATAGCCAAAAAGTGCCCGAAGACCATGGCCCCAGCCACAATCATTAGAACCATACAGGAAATCTGCGTGCTTTCGGTCAAGGCCTTTTTAAAGCCTTCCCAACTTAAGCTCCGTCTCAATAGGGCAAGCAAAAGAGCCCCTCCTGCTCCTACTGCTCCGGCTTCCGTAGGTGTGAAAAAACCGGCAAAAAGCCCTCCCATAACCAAAAAGAAAAGGACCAATGTTTCCCAAACGCCCTTTAAAGACTTAAAGCGTTCTTTCCAATTCGATTTGGAACCTGTTGGAGCACCCTCAGGCCTCATTTTCGCCCAAATCCAAATGGTAATTGACCAAACACCCGAAAGAAGGATCCCGGGAAGTATTCCACTTAGAAAGAGCTTCCCTATGGATTGTTCCGTAGCTATTCCGTATACGATAAATATAACGCTTGGCGGGATTAAAATCCCCAAGCTTCCCCCTGCCGCTACAGTCCCTGTAGCGATACGCCTTTCGTAGCCGAATCTTTTCATCTCATTTAATGCCACGGTGGCCATAGTAGCTGCAGCAGCAGTTGTAGACCCGCATATGGCTCCAAAGGCCGCACAAGCCCATACGGTAGCTATAGCCATACCACCCCTTAAGTGACCGAACCAGGTATAAGCCGTATCAAAAAGCTTACGACTTACCCCTGAATGAAAGGCAATCTGTCCCATTAATACAAAAAGCGGAATTACGGTGAAACTATATGAACCAAAGGTCCCAAATATGTCCTTGCCTAAAATGTTTAAAGCCGCCTTGAAATTAACCATATAGGAAAACCCCAAAACACCAACTAAAGCCATGACAAAACCAACGGGCATCCTTGTAAAAAGAAGACCTATAAGTACTAATATGCCGATTATCCCCACGGTAATAGGACTCATATCATTCCTCCTCCCAAGAATACCATTTTAAAGGCCCTCGGAAGAGCATCAAAAGAACATCTCCAAATAAAACAAGACATACCACCAAGGCCGAAAAGGCAATTCCAAACATTATTGGGTAAAATGGAATCTTTAAGGTCAAAGAAACCTCACCGCTTGCTTTAAGGTCGAGTCCGTATCTCCAACACTCATAAGCTATAAGGATGAAAAGCATTATACTCAAAAGATGCGTAATAAAATAAATTATCCCTTGTACTCTTAATGGAAGATGCTTCACTAAAGCTTCAACTGCCACATGGCCTCTTCTCAACGTGGTATAACTTAAAGAAAACGCTATAACTATAGCTCCTAAAAACCCCACAAGTTCGTAAGTACCCAATATGGGATGACCGAACCCCCGTAAAACCACATCCGCACACGTGAGGCCCATCATCACTACAAGAGCACATTCGGATATTCGATTTAAAAAACGAGAAAACCAATTCATCAAGCGTAAAAAATCATACATTTTGCCCTCCTAAATAAAAAGGGGGGCAAAATGCCCCCCTTAAACTCGAAAGGCTTATTTAAATTGTGTGATGAGTTTCTTTATGGTCTCAACCCACTCTTTCCCAGGAAAACCTTTTTTGGAAATGGCATCCACATATTCATCTATAACAGGCTTTGCAGCCTCAGCCCACCTCTTGTTCTCCTCAGGAGAGAGCGAAATAGCCTTATTGCCTAAGCTTAAGCTATACTCCTTCCCTTCCTTATCAGCATCATCCCAC
>CAYZRR010000120.1:0-16164 GCA_964480925.1 uncultured Thermodesulfobacteriota bacterium | reverse complement strand
GGGAAAGGTCAAAAGAAGAATACCTTAAGGACATCTTGGAAGGACTTCTTTGGCTTGGACTTAAATGGGACGAAGGGCCTTATTTTCAAAGCGAAAGAATGGAAATTTACCGGCAATATGCCTTTCGACTCCTCGAAGAGGGAAAGGCCTACAGGTGTTATTGTACACCTGAGGAATTGGAAGAGATGAGAAAAAAGGCCGTACAAGAGGGGCGAAAACCTAAATACGATGGGAGATGTCGTGAAAGGAAGGAATCTTCAAATAGGCCCTTTGCTATACGGTTTAAGGCCCCTCATGAAGGAGTTACAGTAGTGGAAGATCTTTTGAGAGGAAAGGTTATCTTTAAAAACGAGGAACTTGACGACCTTATAATCCTCCGATCGGACGGAACTCCCACCTATAACTTTTCGGTAGTGGTGGATGATGTATCTATGGGCATAACCCACGTGATAAGGGGAGACGATCACCTCAACAATACCCCGAAACAACTCCTTCTTTACGAGGCTTTAGGATTCGAACCCCCTAAATTCGCTCACGTGCCGCTTATACTTGGAAGCGATAGAACCCGATTAAGCAAACGCCATGGGGCAACGGCCCTTAATGCTTATAAAGAAATGGGCTTTCTGCCAGAAGCGATGGTCAATTACCTTGCGCGTTTAGGATGGTCCTTCGGCGACCAAGAGATTTTTTCACTACAAGAGTTGATCGAAAAGTTCTCCTTGGATAATGTGAGCCTCTCACCCGCCGTATTTGACATGGAGAAGCTTCTTTGGCTCAATTCTCATTACCTAAAAACCCTTCCCTCAGAAGAGATAGCTAAAAGGCTTTTACCCTTTTTGGAAAAATTGGGGATAAAGGTGCAATTGGATCAAACTTTAAAGGAGATCGTTAAAACCTTACAACCCAGGTCCCGTACCCTTAAAGAAATGGCTGAACAGGCCACATTTTATTTCGTAAAACCATCCTCCTATGACGAAGAAGGGGCCAAAAAGTTCTTCACCTCCCAAGGCATCGCCTTCCTTGAGGCTTTTCTTAAAGATCTAAAAAACCTCCAACCTTTCACCCCCTCAACCTTAGAAGAGATCTTCAGAAAGGTGAGCACCTCTGTGGGCATTAAAACACGAGAAGCCGGCCAAGCCATAAGGCTCTCATTAACGGGCAAAACGGTAAGTCCTGGTCTATTTGAGATAATGCAAATATTGGGAAAAGATGAATGCGTCGAGCGGATCCAAAGGGCCGTTGAATGGGCAAAGAAAAAGGATGTATCTTAAGGCCGTCGAGCTTTTCGGTTTCAAATCCTTTCATGACCGCTGTACCCTCATTTTCCCGTCTTCTGGTTTAAGCGTAATCGTCGGCCCTAATGGTTGCGGCAAATCAAACATCGTGGAAGCCATCCTTTGGGCACTTGGCGAAATGAGACCTTCTCTTTTGCGGTCCAAACAGATGGAAGACGTCATTTTCAACGGAACCGAAGCCGTAAAACCTTCAAACATGGCCGAGGTCTCTTTGGTTTTTGAAACCCAGTACCAGGAAGAATTGAGGATTACCCGAAGACTTTATCGCTCTGGAGTAAGCGAATACCTTCTCAACCGAAAACCATGTCGCTTAAAGGACATAAGGGACATTTTCTTAGGGACGGGGCTAGGTACAAACACCTATGCGGTAATACCCCAAGGCGAAATAGAAGCCCTTATAACCGCACCTCCCCAACAGATCAGGCTTTTAATCGAAGAAGCAGCGGGAATAAGCCGGGTCCACGAAAGGGAAAAAGAAACCTTAAAAAAAATCGAAGAAACCCAAAGAAACTTAGAGAGAATTTTGCCACTTTTGGAAGAAGTCCAAAGAGAAGCCGAATCCCTTAAAGAAGAAGCCTCAAAAGCTCAACGTTTTAAAGTTTTGAGAGAAAGGCTCAAGGAGATAGAAATTAAAGAAATTGCTTTAAATTTGGCGAAACTCGAAGAGGAGCTGGCTCTAATTTTAGAGACCGAAAATACCTTACAGGCTGAGCTTTTTGAAATCGAAAAACAAAAAGCCCAGCTCGAAATTGAAGTCAATAAAGCTCGCGAAAACCTACTTTCATTGACCGAAGAACTTCAAACCTTAGAGAAACAGATCCTCATCTTGGAAGGGAAAAGAGAAAGAGAGGAAGAAAAATTAAAATCCATCCTTTCCGAAAAGGAAAACAAAAGAGGACAAATCGCAACTCTTAAAAAACACTTAGAAGAAACTGAAAAAAGCCTCATCGATTTCAAAGAGCGTAAAGAGAAAATCCTAACCGAAATCCGTCAGATTGAAGACGCATTAATGGATAAACAAAGCCTTTTGATCGAAAACGAAAAACGCTCAAAGGAATTAGAACCCAAACGTAGGGAATTTCATGAAAAAAGAAATCTTTTAAGAAAAGAAATTCTCGAACTTGAAGCTTTAAAAGTGCGTTTATCCAACTCCTTAAAGGAAGCAGAAGAAAAAAATTTCTTGTTGGACATAAAAGAATCAAAACTCACAAAGGAAATCGCAGAATTGTCGCAAAGTATAGATAAATCAGAAAGGGAATCCGCTCAGATTGAATCAAAAAGAAAAATGATTCTTACCCAATTAAAAAATGAAGAGCATCTGATTCATTCGCTTTATGAGAATCAAAAAGAATTGCAAGAGAAGATTCATTCAAAAAATCAACAGCTTTCGCAAATCTTAGGGGAAATAAAGGCCCTTAAATTTCAAGAAGAAACTCTAAAAAACCTCCAAACCCCTTTTGCAGGATACTCCGAAGAGGTAAAAGCCGTCTTAGAAAACCCTCAACGTTTTGGCCTCAAACCCGTTAAAAGCTTAGGAGATCTTTTAGAAGCTGAACCCGGATACGAAAAGGCGGTAGAAGCGGTCCTCGGAGAAGGAATAAAGGCCTTAGTAGTGGAAAACTTAAAGGAAGCCTTTGAGGTAATCGAAAAAACCAGAGGAGAGATACCTCTCCTTTTACCTCGCCAAAACCTCTCCGAGGAAAAGGAAATCTTAAAAGGGATAAAGGCTAAAGAAAGAGAGGAAATTTTAAGCGGACTCTTCCGGAATGTGGAGTTGGTAAAAGAACTCCCCTCAAATTTAGAAGACGAAAAGGAGTACGTTACCCCAGAAGGAGTGTTCTTAGATCGTCGCGGTTTTATCTGGCCGAAGAGAACGTTTGGCATCCTCGAAAGAAAAAACTTACTCAAAGAGATCATTAAGAATCTGAAGGATCTTTCAGAAAAAAAGGACATCATCGAAATGGAATTGACCAATTTAAAAAAGGAAGAAGAAAGCCTCAAGAAAAAAATAAACGAAGTAGAAAATACTATTAAAAAACTTAAAAAAGAACTCAATGAAATAGAATTCGTACAAAAAGAAATACAAGGGAAATACGATCTACTTAAACGTAAAAGAGAAGCCCTTTTTGCCGAATTAGAGGAAATAAAAGAACAAAAAACTATGTGGCAAAAAACAATAAAAGAAAATGACGAGAAACTAAAGAACATCCAAGAAAAATACAATAAAATAAAAGCCGATTACGAAGATAACGAAATTCAGGCAAAAAAGATTGACACAGAAAGAAGAAAAATTGAGGAAAGAAGAAACTTCTTAAAAATCGAAATAGCCACCTTAAAGGAGAGACTTGAAAGAAAAAAGGACTTACTGGAAGAACTCTCGTCTAGAATAAAAAAGGCACAGAATGAAATGGAAATTTTTAAAAATGAATTAGAAAAAGCACAAGAAAGATTAAAAGAACTTGAGAAAGAGGAAACCACAACTAAAGGATTACTCGAAAACACCCAAGCTGGAATAAAAGTTTTATCGAATCGACTCTTTGAATTAAAAGAAAAAGAAAGAGAACAAACTAAGATCTTAAAGAAAATCGAAAAAAGTCTCCAAAACCTTCAAGAAAAAAGAGAACAAATAAAAAGTAAACTCTCCCAATTAAAAATAAACGAAGAAACCCTAAAAGTTCAGATGGAGCATTTTATAGATATTCTAAGAGAAAACTATAAGGTTGAACCCGAAGAGGCAAAGGAAATCCTCTACAGAACATCCTTGCCTCCTAATTATGAAGAGATAAAAAGAGAAATTAAAATGGATCTTGAGAAATTGGGTGAAGTTTTTTTGGGCGCAATTGAGGAGTATGAGGAGATAAAAACCAGGCTTCAATTCCTTCAGACTCAAAAGGCGGATCTTGAACGTTCCCTTAGAAATCTGGAAGATTCCTTAGAAGAGATGAGGAAAAGGAGCCAAGAAGTATTTCGAGAAACCTTTGAACGAGTAAAGGAAATATTTAGGGATTTGGTCGGCAAATTATTCGAAGGAGGCAAAGGGGATCTTATCCTCCAGGAAAGTTCGGAACCTTTGGTGAAAATCCTCATAGAACCCAAGGGGAAGCGGTTAAAAAGCATCGAGCTTCTTTCAGGAGGCGAAAAAAGTATGGCCTCGATAGCCTTTATTCTCTCCCTTTTCTTCCTAAACCCTGCCCCTTTCTGCATTATGGATGAAGTAGATTCTTCACTCGATGAAATGAATATAGAAAGATTTTTGAGCCTACTTACAGAATTAAAGGACCAATGCCAATTTATATTAGTAACTCATCAACCTAAGACTATCGAGGAAGCTCAATATGTATACGGAATAACAATGGAAACACCCGGTATCTCTAAGGTAATTTCCTTGAGGATGCAATGATTATAGAAAAATATTTTTTAAAGGAAGCTTTTCAGTATTGGATATTAGGAATCTTATTATTCATATTTGCTGTTTTGGGCGGAAGATTCCTTCGTGTTATTGATATGCTCCTCGATAGAGGAATATCGATTGTTCATACTTTTGAACTTATCATATTGCTATTACCTTCATTTTTGCTTTATATAATACCCATGGCAATTCTTTTTGGTGTACTTATTACTTTGAGCCGCATGAGTACTGATAAAGAACTTTTAGCACTTAAAACATGTGGAATAGCTGTTACATCTTTAATCAAGCCTATCTTATTTTTTTGTTTTATCGGAGCAATTATAACCGGGTCCTTAACTTTTTATATTGTCCCTTTTTCTATGAAAACGTTTAAGGGCAAGCTAATAAAGGTAGCAGAAGAGTCATTTAAACCGAGAGCCAAAGAAAGGGTATTTTACTCTATCTTTCCCAAAGTGATACTCTATGTGAATGAAATTAATAAAGACGGAATTTTAAAAAACATCATAATCTTTGATGAAAGGAAAAGCGAATCCAAAAGCTTTATTTTGGCGCAAAAAGGTTGGATTGAAAGAGAAGAAAAAGGCTCTCTTATTTTTCATCTCGAGAACGGTGAACTTCATCAAGAAGATCGAGGGTCTTATTCCGTTATGCGGTTTAATAGTTATGTTTTTCGTTTCTCACCAGAAGAAGTCATTAAAGAAGTAGAAACCAAAGCTCAGGTTAAACTTTTGGAAAAGGAACTTTCCGTAAAAGACCTTAAAGAAAAGATAAAGATGAGGATTAGGGAAGGAAAGGATCCAAGGCCTCAACTTGTAGAGTTACATTTCAAATTTGCCCTTCCCTTTTCGGCATTTGTAGTGGGGCTTTTGGGTCTTGGGCTTGGCACACAAAGGACGCGAAGCGGTAGGTCTTTTGGATTGGTGTTAAGTCTATTCGCGATACTTTTGTATTATGCGTTATTTCTTCAGGGAAAAGCTTTAGCTTCAGCGGGGTTAATTCCCCCATGGGTGGGGGCTTGGCTTTCTAATATTGTAATTGCTTTATTAGGAATATATCTTTTTCGGAAATCCCAAACCGAATCTCCAGTTAAACTTTTGGAAATACTTGAGCATGGGTTTGAAGCTATAAAAAAACCGAGATGAAGACAATCGAAAAGTATATCTTTAAGGAATTTTTAAAGGTTTTTGTCTTCTCCATTTTGGTCTTTGTGATAATCTTCCTTTCTATTGAAGCCCTCGAACGAATAGATACGATAATCGAGAAAAGCATTTCGGTAAAGGTTCTGGGCCTTTTTTTGGGAATGAAACTTCCGGTGTTCCTTTTTCAGTTTTTACCCTTTTCGGTATTGGTGGCCACTATTATTTCCATAGGGATTATGTTAAAAAGGAAGGAAATCCTCGCTATGAAAATAAGCGGAATAAGCGATCACAGGATCTTTTTACCATATTTGGTAGTAGCCATCTTCTTCTCGTTTTTCTCCTTTATAGGCTCTGAATTCGTAAGTCCAACCCTAAAGGAGCGATCGGAAATCCTTTGGGACACAAAGGTAAAGGGCTTAAAAAAGAAGGCCTCTTTTGAGGCAGAAAGGGTATGGTTAAGGGAAAATGGGCTAATATTCAATGCGAAAATGGTCAGAGAGAAAGAAATTCAAGGTTTAACGGTTCTTTTTATAGAGGATCCCTGGAGAATTTATAAGAGAATCGACGCCGAAAGGGCTTTATGGAAAGAAGGGACATGGGAACTAAAAGGGGTTAAAATATTACAATTCGAGCCTTCTGGTATCACTATTTCCAAATTAAACTTGATGAACTTAAAGCTTCCCGTAACTTTAGAGGATTTCACCCAAGGAATGAAGGAACCTGAGGAGATGCGTTTCAAAGAGCTTTACAGTTATGTCCGTGAAATAATCGAAGAAGGCCTAGAAGGAAAGGATTATCTCATAGCATTTTATCTAAGGTTCTCCTATCCTTTGAGCCCTTTAGTTTTGGTAATGATCGGTGTCCCTCTTTCGCTTTTACTCGGTAAAAGGCGCGAGGGAGGAATGCCTCAAAGTATTGCTTTAAGCGCTTTTGTAGGGGGTCTGTATTATATCACCTTAACCTTATCCCTCACCTTAGGGAAGGGAGGAATCCTTTATCCCTGGCTTTCTGCTTGGGGACCTACTATCTTGTTTGGAACGATGGGATTTTATCTCTTGGAATCAATTAAGCATTAAAAATCTTAGGAAGGATTAACCACAAGGATGGACATCTTCTTGGGATCACAATAAAGTTCTGTCACCCTTCTGATATCCTCAAGCTTCACACCTTTTATTTTTTGTGGAAAGGATTGAACATAAGTTGAGCCCACTCCCAAAAGTTCCGCTCTCAACATCTCATCGCAAAGGGAAAGGTAATCCTGGAGCGAGATTTCAAAATTTCCAAGAAGATAGTTTTTAGCCTTCTCTATCTCCTCTTCATTAATAGAACGAAGATGAGAAACCAAATCTTGTAGAGCCTCCATCGCCTCTTTCACCCTATTAGGGCTTGTAGCCACATAAACCCCCCATAATCCTGCTTCTTTATGAGAAGTATAGAAAAAGAAGGTCTCATAGCCCAAAGCTAAATCCTCCCTTAAGCGCTTAAAAACCTTTCCTCCTTGTCCCTTCAGAAGAGCCGAAAGGACCCTAAAAGGATAAAACTCAGAAACTCCAAAACTTGGGCCGAGGCCTCCTATTATAAGATGCGATTGGTTTAGCCCTTCTCTTTTGAGCTCTTTACAAAATGGACCTTTAAAAATGGGCTTGGGAATTTCCAGCAATACTTTCTTCTTCGTTCGCAATTTCCCAAACTTTTCAAACATAAGCTTTTGAAGATAAAACCAATCTATATCCCCAACCACAACTATGACCATCCTTGAAGGGTCAAATAGGCTCTCCCAGTATCGGATAACGTCCTTTCGCGATATGTTAAAAAGGGTATCGGAAGAACCTAAGGGGTTAAATCCATATGGATGATCGCCAAAAAACTCCGATCGAAAGTTCTGTAAAGTCCAGAGTGTCAATATTTCTTTCTGTCGTTTCAAAGCCTCAAGCTGTTCGGCTTTGGCCTTTTCAACCTGATCCTCCGAAAAAGCGGGATGCTTCAAAATTTCCTCTATAAGGTCAAGAAACCTTGGAAAATCCGAGGAAAGAACTTTACCCCTTAAACCTAAAATTTCCCTAGTCGAGAACCCTTCAAGGATCGCCCCCATCCTCTCAAGTTCTTCGGCCACTTGGATAGAAGAACGCTTTTTTGTACCTCGGGTTATGGAGTTCGCCAAAACCCGACTTAAACCCGCCTTTTCCTTGGACTCATAAAGGGATCCCCCAAGAAAGGCCACATTTACGGCCACAATGGGAAGGGAATGGTCCTCCACAAGAATCAGTCTGGCTCCATTTGGAAAGGTCACTTTCTTAAAAGGATTAAAAAGCTCCTTTATGCTTTCTTCAAGACTTATCTCAAGCCTCCTTGAACCCAAAAACCCCACCACGGGAGGAGAAGCTAAAACCTCCGAAAGAACTTTGCGCAATTCCCTTTCGGACAAACCCTTTATTTTTTCCAAATAAGAATCCGCTTCCTTAGCATTTCCAAACAAGGTTTCAAAAAATCCCAATTGGAAAGCCTCATCTTCGAAACTTTCCTTTTGGAAAAAAGAAGAAGCCAAAAAAGCCCTCTTGGCCCTGTCCACTTCTTCTTCCGAAAAACCCTCAAGTAAAGCCTTTCTTAAAACCTTTATGGTCTCTTCGATCAATTGGGTATAATCTCCAGTCTGTGGAACCATCTTTATCAGGAACAACCCACCCTGCCCTAACCTAACGGAATTCGTCTCCAGGGAAATTACAAGCTTACCCTCTTCCTTCAAAGCCTTGACCAAACGCGAAGCCCTTCCTCCTCCGAGAACCTCAGATAAGAGATCAAAGGCCTCGTTTAAGGGCGATCTTATCCCTGGAATTCTCCAAGCTAAAGTCAAAAGCTCACGCTCAGAACCCCTCTCGTAAAAAACTCGCACCTCTTCTTCTTTTTGGGGCTTTAAAGAAAGGGATACCTCTGGACTCTCCCTTTTTTCTTGCTCTTTAAGGTGCCCAAAGGTTTCCTTGACAAGCTGAACAGCCTCGGAATGATCAACATCACCAACTATCACCACGCTCATACGCGACGGTACATACCATCTCTGGTGAAACCTTACGAGATCCTCCCTTTTAAAGGAACTCACCGTCTCTTCAAATCCTATCACCGGACGTCCATAAGGATGATCCAAAAAAGCCTCCTTCCATAATCTCAAGGAAAACCTCTTCTGTGGATCATCATATCCCCTTTTTATTTCCTCAAGTATCACTTTTCTTTCCTTCTCAACTTCAGATTCTGAAAAAAGAGGATTCAAAACCGAATCCGCTAAGGCTTTAAACGATTCTTCAAAGCCTTCCTTCATAACAACGAAGTGATAAACAGTATATTCCACAGAAGTAAAGGCATTAATTGTACCTCCAAAAGATTCTACTATCGAAGCAACTCCTTGAGGGTAGTTGAGAGTCGGTTTAAAAATCATATGTTCGATAAAATGTGATATACCGTACTCTCCTTCTCTTTCATAGGCACTTCCTACTTTAACCCAAATTTGACAAGCAACAAGGTTTCTCCTATCTCTTTCTGCAATTATTACCTTTAAATTATTATCAAGACTTAGGCGCAAAAATTCCGATGAAAATACGGTAAAAGGCACAAGAAAAAATATAACAAAAGCCCACATACTAAATATAAATTTTCCCTTTACTTTCAAAAAGGACATTCTTTAGCTTCTAATCTCCCTTCTCATAAAGGCAGCATAAGAAATGGCAAAGCATATAAGTGCCATTGCAATAAGGATGGTTAACTGAGGCCAGACGACAAGTAAACTCTGCCCAATGCTTAAAGGACTTGTTGGAATCTCCTCTCCTGATAAAAGGGCAATTATACCTACACCTTTGTAAGTAGGGATAAGTATGGCGCTTATGGTCTCGTTAAAAATGGTGGTGGGTGAGAATTTTAAAACCACCTCTTTAATGTATGAATGTTTAACCCATGCCTCCATCGAAGCCTTCGGTCCTAGTGGCACAAGCCTATCAGCTATCACCCCAGCTAACATATACATAAAGAAAGAGAAGAAAATCCATACGGCTATTGACGCAAGGGCTGAACTAACCGTCCGATCGAAAAGGATTGAAAAAAGTACTCCCAAAGCTAACCAAAACCCCACATAAATAATGCTTACGCCCAAAAATAAGCCAATTCTACCTAATTCCCCTATCTCCGGAGGAAATCCCAAAAGGGCAATCCCAAGTCCTATAATGAGAACGGTGATGCTGGTCAACATAATTGCCAAAGTCACAAAAGAGGCCAAGAACTTACCGTTTATCCAAGAATCCCTATGCAATGGTTGTGCAAGGATTCTACTCACCGTTCTACGCGAAAACTCACTATTTATAGCATCAAAGCCGAATATGACCCCTAACAAAGGGGCAAAAAACATCAAAAAAGAAGCAAAAGAGGGAAAACTTTCCGCAGGCGTAACAAAAAGCCTCAGGAAGACGAACTCAGTAGGATATTGTTCAAGAATGGTGCTCAGGTTTTGAGCCGAGAGATAACTTGACGCTATTGCCACAAAACATATGATAAAGAACATTATGAGAAAACGACGGCTTGAGAAGTTGTCGTTTAACTCTTTCCAAAAAACAACCCAAAGCCCTCCCATTCAAACCTCCTGGAAATACCTAAGGTATATCTCCTCAAGCGTATAATCCATACCCCTCAGCTCAATAAGTTCAAATCCACTATCTAAAATCCTTTTCGCTATTTCCGAACGTATGTCACTCTCGGAGGTAATGACTAAAAAATCCTCTTCTTTTCGCAGATCTATAACTCCCTTGCTTTTCCTTAGCTCTTCTATCAAATCCTCACTAAGAGGTTTAACCTTCACTTTAAATTGAAACTTACCCTCAGTGAGGGTCTTTATTCTTAGCTCATCGAGTGTTCCCTCAGCTACAATCTGCCCCTTGCTTATTATACCCACCCTATGACAAATCTTTTGAACCTGGTACAACAGATGGGAAGACAACAGAATTGTCATTCCCTTTTCCCGGTTCATCTTCTGGATAAGCTCCAATATCTGATGCGCCCCCTCGGGATCTATACCAGAAGTAGGCTCGTCCAAAATGGCAAACTGGGGATCTTTAAACATCACCTCTGCTATGCCGAGTCTTTGCTTCATGCCTTTAGAAAACGTCTTTACCTGTCGATGCGCCACTTCCTTAAGCCCTACTTCGTAAAGCGCCTCTTTAATCCTCTTTTCTGCCTCTTGCCCCTTTAGACCGTTAAGCTGAGCTATATAATAGAGGTTTTCCCAAGCCGTAAGGTCCTCGTAAAACCCTATGTTTTCGGGCAAATATCCGATAAGGCGCTTGACCTTTAAGGGCTCTTTTCTGGGATCAAAGCCACAAACCCGAATCTCCCCCGAAGTGGGTTCCGTCAGGCCCAAAAGAAGAAGTATGGTCGTAGTTTTTCCCGCTCCATTTGGCCCTAAAAGGCCGTAAATCTCGCCTTTTCTTATATATAGGTTTAACCCATTTACTGCCTTTACAGTGTCGTAATATTTATGAAGTCCCTTGGCCTCAACTATGTACTCCATTTTATCTCCGTCCCAATTTAACAAATACAAAAACCAAAACCGCAATAACTCCTATTACTATCCCTATTCCAATCCACCCCCAAATCGTAGGTTTCCCAACCGTTACTCTAAGTTCCATCTCCGCCTTAGATTCTTTTCCTATAGCTGAAATCGTCAATAAGTAATCACCTGGTATGGCTTTTTCTTTTGGTTTAATCTTGACGTCAATTTTGTGAAATTCAGGAGCTTTTAAAGCAAGGGGATTAAGAGACGGGATCTTTTTTGGTTCAAAATTTATTTCCCAATCCTTTGGCTTTTGAGTTACATAAAAGTTAACGTCGGTTATAGGCGCAGACCCTTCATTCCATACATAAAGGGTATAATGTTTCTCTTTTCCGGCTATGGCTTTTATGTTTCTGGTTTCTCCTGTTCCCAAAACTTCTGCTTCACTGCCCAGTTTGAGTTCATAAGTACCAGTTATCACCGCTTTGAGATCCATCGAAACTTGTTCACCTTCCGATTTAGCAATCAACCTCGCAGGATATTCCCCTGTGGTAACCATAGGCGGTGGCACTAAAAATACCTTTATCCATTCCGAACTCTTTGCATCTACTTTAATGGCCGAAATCTTCTTCTCTTCCTCCCATCGAGGCGTACAATATGCAGCCCATCCCGAGGGTGCTTCCGTTAAAAGTTCAAATACCCTTGCTTTATCAGTGTCGTTCTTAACTTCTATAACGAATTCAAACTTATCCCCTGCCGCCCCCCTTACGGAAGGATATTCGGCTTTCAAAGTCAAACCCTTAGCCTCAGTAGGTTTTACTCCTTTTTCAAAACTCAGGATAAAATCTAACGTACGACCAATGGCCTCGTCCTTCGTGGAACCGCTTATTCTAAAAAGATACTCAACCCCTTCTTTTACCCCTTTTTCAGGAGCGTTAATCTTCAAGGCCAAGAGTACCGAGTTATTCCCCTCTTCCTTACCGAGCTTCACCCCTTTTACTCGAAAACCGTCCCATTTTTTATACAAAGCCGCTTTCCAACCTGGAGGCGCCTCTACTTTTAATAAAATTTCTTCCTCTCTATTACCCAAGTTCTGAACCTTTATGTCAAATTCCCATTCCTTTTTATCCATACCAACTACTACCCGATTGTACTCGCTTAAAATTGTAAAATCCCTTTCCTCCCCTTTTTCAGCCTTTTTTTCTTCTGACCATCCAGAAACAGCAAAACATATTAATACCAACAAAAGAGCTATCAAAAATTCACACCCCCATCCTCTCTTTTTCATATATCCCCCTCCTTTTTTGAAACTGAAAAAATTGAAAATTTCATAATACATATTATACAAAATTACTGCTTTTTTCAATAAAATTCCCTGAGGGAAATTATCAAAAACACCACACCAAATTCTCTTGCGGGAATTATGAAAAAAGAAGTCTTTTATAAACTTCTAAATTACCTTCCAGCATCTTCTCAGCGGTAAAACGCTCATAGGCGAATTCCTTCGCTCTCTCGGCCATCTCTTTCATCAGATGCGGATTCTCCAGGGCCCACATGATACCATTTGCCAAAGAAAAAGGATCACCCCTACAAACTAAAACCCCCGTCTCCCCATTCTTAACGAGCTCTGGGATCCCCCCAGCATCGGTAGCCACCACCGGACAACCAGCAAAGAAAGCATCAATGATCGAACTACAAAGCCCTTCTTCTCTACTACTTACAACAAAAAGGTCGAAGAAAGCTAAAAGATCCTTCACGTTTTCCACAAAACCCAAAAATATCACGTCTTTCTCAAGACCAATTTCTTTCACTAACTTTTTTAAAAATTTTTCCCTCTCCCCATATCCTGCCAAAAATAATTTCACATTATAACCATTTTCTTTCACTATTTTGGTTGCTTTTATTAAATCCTCATGGGCTTTATGATCGGCAAAGTAGGAGATATTCCCAATTATAATTTCATCGCTTTTTTTATAAGTCTTTAAAAAAAATAATTTGCCATTTCCTCCACTTACACGCTCCGGATCAACGCCGCTATAGACTACGGTAATTTTATTTTCTGGAATTCCACACTCAATCAATATTTGTTTTATTTTGTTTGAAATAGCTATATAATGATCTGCACCTTTTATGTATTTTATTCTGTTCAATATATTCAAAAGATTTTTCCCACGATAGGGATAAAAATCAACGCGCCTTGTGACTACTATTTTCGGTTTATAACGTGCAATTAATTTTACTAAAAAAGCTAAAGTATGAGCGTGCGAAGTATGAGCATGTAGAATATTTATTTTATACTCATCTACAATTTTAGCCAATTTAAAAGCTAACAAAATGTTAATTTCTCCTCTCATGTTTTCCAAGAAAATCTTTTGGGCCTTAAAATCTCTTGCCTTTTGAGCGATATATGAGTTTGAAGGGGCTACTAAAAACGAGGTTATTCCTTTTTCCCACAGACCATTTATCAGAAGTCTCATTTGATTTTCTCCGCCTCTCCATGTCCTCTCACTATTTATGTGCATAATCCTTATATCCATTGTCCGACTTCCATAAAGGTTTTTTTTAGATTAAGCTTTAAAAGCTGTCAACATAAGATGAAGGTTTTAATACGCTCTCCAAATTGGCTAGGTGATGCAGTGATGGCTTTTCCTCTGGTCGAGCTTCTTAAGGAAAACCTTTCGGGTGTTTCCCTTCAAATAATGACACGGGGGTATTTGGCGGAACTTTGGGAAGTTCATCCTGCGGTTGATAAAATAAGAGTAATAAAGGGAGGAAAATTCCGGGAAATAACTATGGCCTTAAAGATGAGAAAAGAGGCTTTCGACCTTTATATATCCTTACCCAATTCTTTTTTAGCGGCTTTAAGTGGCTGGCTTTGCGGAGCTAAAATTAGGATCGGTTTCGCTACCCAGAGGAGGGAATTCCTTTTAACCCACCCCTTACCTTTACCACAAAAACAACACCGGGTCTTTCAATATTTAAACCTTCTTAAGCCATTAAATATTAACGTCCATCAATTACCCCCTTTAAGCCTTAAAATGGACCACTCTTTAAAAGAAAAAGCCAAAAATCTTCTTAACCCCTCGAACGGCCCTTTTATAGCCCTTAATCCCGGGGCTTTTTACGGGGAAGCAAAATGCTGGCCTGAGGAAAACTTCATAAGGCTCGGTAAATTTCTTATAAAAAATGGCTTCCACGTGGTACTTCTGGGTTCTAAAAAAGAAGCTGAGAAAAACGAAAGGATAAGAAAACACATAGGAGAAAACATAAGGGATCTTACTGGGAAAACCTCTCTTAAAGAATTAATGGCCATCTTAACGGAAATGAAATGCTTGGTAACCAACGATACAGGTACTATGCATTTAGGGGTGCTTTTGGAGGTACCATTGGTTGCCATATTTGGTTCCACCTCCCCTGCATTTACAGGTCCATGGAAAGGAAAAAACATCGTATTGAGCTCTTCTCTTCCTTGTAGCCCCTGCTTTAAGAGAAAATGCCCCAAAGGAGATTTAAGGTGTATGCGAGAAATCACAGTTGAACAGGTATTATCAGCAGTGTTGAGGATAGTAAATGATTCAAAAAGTTAAAATTTCTGTCTATATCCTTACTTATAACAATGAAGATACTATAGAAAGAGCCTTAAAAAGTGCATTGTGGGCAGAAGAAATAATCGTAGTTGATCACTTCAGCAATGATCGTACGCCTGAAATATGTAAAAAATATACTCACAAATTTTTCCAAAAAGAGTGGACAACTTACAGAGAAGAATATAATTATGCAATATCATTAACTACCAACAAATGGGTGATGTTTCTCGATTCAGATGAAGAAATTACCCCAGAACTTGCTGAAGAAATAAGGGAAGAACTGTCAAAAAATGAAGGCAAATGGGCCGGTTATTTAGTTCCTCGAATGACTTTTTACTTAGGAAAGTGGATTAAACATGGAGGATGGTATCCCGATTACAAACTTCGAATTTTCGACAAGACCTTGGGCAAATGGGCAGGAAGAAGTTTCGATCCTTACCCTGAGGTTCAAGGAAGGGTTAAAAAATTGAAAAATCCCTGTCTTCATTATAGTTTCAAAAACTTAAACCATCATATAGATAAAATTAACCAATATTCAACTCTTTTTGCTAAAACCGCTCTTTATGAAAAGCAACGCAAATTTAAATTGATCCACTTACTTTTAAGACCTACATTTCGTTTCCTTAGAAATTATTTCTTGAAACTCGGATTCCTCGACGGAATGCCCGGATTTATATCGGCGGTAATGGCTTCTTACTATGTGTTTATAAAATACGCAAAAATGTGGGAAGAAGAGCAAAATGAAAAAAGATTTACTGCTAAGCGAAATTGCTAAAAATTTGATTATTTCAAATATTTCAAACCTAAAAAAGCAAGCTCATTTACCTTTAGATAAATACGGACTTTTCGTCAAAATATTCGTTTATAGTTTTAAAGAAAGGATCAAAAATTTAATCCTCCAAAGCAAAGCTGAAAAAGAACGTCATGCTCTTAATTTCTTGAGAAATCATGAACTTTACGTACCCAAATGGATAAGCAATTTTTCCCTGGATAAAAAAGTGGAAATATGCGTAACAGAATTAGTAGATGGTAAGCCCATAACTTCCCTATCTAACAATGAAATTCTTGAGGTAATACCTATAGTTGCTAAAACTATAAAGAAACTTCATGAATTGGGCTTTTTTCACAAAGATCTTCATCCAGGAAATATCCTTTATTCTTCTGGTAAAATTTATTTAACCGATTTTCACCGACATCGCTTTTATAAGAA
>CAYZRR010000119.1:0-8881 GCA_964480925.1 uncultured Thermodesulfobacteriota bacterium | reverse complement strand
CTCTTCGCGCCAAAGACGTATGTCTGTGTAGTGGTCTCCTAGATCGCTTATCAGCTTGAGTTCTCTTACGCTTATCCTTGGGGTCTCAGGATGCAAGGTCTTTTCCCCCTCTTCTTTGAGAAGTTCTTCGGGTTCAAGGATTAAGCCCACTCTTCCATCTCCCATGAGGGAGCCCCCCACTACTCCCCTTATGCCTCGAAGGACTTTTCCCAAATTTTTCACTACTACTTCTTGCTTGCCTTTAACTTCATCCACTAGAAGGGCAAATTGTTTATGTTCTTTCTCTATAACGATGGCCACAAGCTCCCATACCTTTTTGCCATTTTTACCCAACAGATAGCCATGTAGGTTAATAATCGGTATTAGCTCATCTCTTATCTTTAAGGCTTCCTCCTTCCCCGATAGAAATATCACGTTTTCCTTTTTAGGCAGATAAATTTCCCTCACACAATCCGCGGGGATTATGAACCATTGTCCTCCCACCTGGGCTAAAAGCCCGTCAATTACCACAAGAGTGAGCGGGATTCTAAGGTTGAGGGAAGTTCCCTCCTGTTGGGCTTCGATCTCGAGACTGCCCTCAAGGGCTTGCAAAAGTTTTTCGGCTTCTTGAATAAGCAAAGAATTTGGGTCAAGGCCTTTCCCGTCTGTCCGAAGGTTTATGTTTATATATCCTGTTTTTCTTTGAACGGTTAGTTTTAAAGAAGAGGGGCTTTGAAGGCTCTCTTCCAGGAGAGCCCTTACGATCCTTGTCAATACTTCGTAAAGAGCGCCTTTTTTCTCAGCCTCAAGTTCAGTCTCTTGGAGATCGAGCCTTATATCGATCTTTCTGCCCAGTGAGGTTGCAAGTCCTTGGGCGAAGAGGGAAAGACGTTGGAACATCTCGTTTAAAGGTTCCATCCTTAATGACATAACCATTTTTTGCAATTCGGAAGTTATACGGCCAAGTTGTTCAAATTCCTGTAAGAATTTAAGATCAGCCACCGCGAGAAAAGTAGGGTTTGAGCGCATAAGCGCTTGAAGCACTACGAGCTCTCCCACAAGATCGGTCAATTGGATGAGTTTTTGAATTTCTACCGAGACCATTCCCTCGGTTTGTGTTTTGAGGGCCCGAACTAGATCTTGAGTTGTGACCTTTCCCTTCTCAAGTAGAATCTCACCTAACTTCTTATGGGGTTTTAACTTCTGTTCCTCAAAGGCTTCCTTGAGGTCCTCTTCCTTTAAAACCTTTTGCTCAAGAAGAAGTTCGCCGAGAAGCTTCTTTTGAGAGGTTACCTTTTGAGAAACCTTATTTATAACTTCTTCCACCTTTGGAAAAGGCAGATCTTCCCCTTCTTTAAGATCTTTAAGGAGATCTATAGCCAGGGCAAAGGTTTCAAGATCAGAAGAAGAAAAGCCCTTTACGTCCGAAGATAAAAGTTTAGAAACACTTTGACAGAGCCTTTCCGCTTGAGGGGCTTTTTCTTTAAGGATATATGACATCTCCTCGAAATGAGCTTTCAATTGGCCTAAAAGCCCAAGATCTTGAGGCGAGGAAGCGATCTCTAAGAGAACTTTTTGCGTTCGTTCAAGTAAAGACGCGAACTTTTCAAAGGGTTTCTCTTCCTTGATTTCTTCTTGAGGTAAAAGACCTAGCTCCCTTGCTTTTTGCTTTAAGGAAGGACTTAAGGGTTCGCCAAAAAGGAAGCCTTGAAGTCCTTTAAAAACCTCATTTACGAACGCTACGGCTTCTTCCATCCCCACCTCTTCGAGGATTGCCTTTTCCAACGCCTTTTTGGCCAAAAGCACAAGCTCTTGGGGTTCCGCCTGTGGGGAAAAACTTTCCGCCAACTCTTCCATGCCCTTTAAAATCTCTCCAAGGGCAGGAAGATCGTAAGGCTCAACGGTTAAGAGTTTGTAGGCAAGGTCTTCTAATAAAGCCGTGGGGTCTATTTCTTCCTTTTGCGAAAGCTCTTGGAGTCTGAGAAGCCCCTGGTGAATGATTTCTCTTGCTTTCTGAGGAGGGATTTCTTCGAAAATGGCCTTATCGAGAACATTCTTTAAATCTTTGGCTATGTTAGAAAGCTCTTCTTTTTCACCTGTGAGCTCAACGATTTTTTCGAGTTTTTCAAGCAAAGGTCCTAATTCCGGCAAATTCTCGAAGTCAATCTCTTCACATAACTTGATCGCTTCTGAGATGGTTTCCTTCAATTTCATTTTGCAGGCCCTTTTTCTTTCTGGGCTATGACTTTTTTAATTTTTTCCTCCAAAGTTTCGGGAGTGAAAGGTTTAACCACGTAACCATTGACCCCCAATTTCACCGCTTCAAGGACCTTCTGCTTCTCGGCTTCGGCAGTTACCATCATGACAAGGGTGTCCTTGAGCTCGGGGTCCGAGCGGATGTTCTTAAGGAGAGTTAAACCATCCATTTTTGGCATATTCCAATCGGAGATAACTAGATCAATCCTTTCAGATTTTAAGATCTTTAAGGCTTCTTCTCCGTTTTCAGCTTCAAGGATTTCCTTAAAACCCAAATCCTTGAGAATCTTCTTTGTAATAGCTCGCATGGTGGGGAAATCGTCAACGACAAGAATCCTCATAATCCCTTCATGTCCTTAATTTTCAACTCCTAAATGGTATTTTATCTGAGCAAAGAGATCAAGGTCTCGTCAAAGAGTCTTTTTACTGCCAGTAGCGTCGCCTGATAAGCCAATTGCCGAGAGGAAAGTTCGGTGATGACCTGGGCCAAATCCGCATCTACTATTTCGGAAAGGCTTGAGTTTACCCTTATCGTTTTATCATCCAGAATTGCCTTATAACCTTCAAGTTGAGAAGAGAAGGCTCCTATTTTGGATCTGGCCTCGATTACGCGGTCCAAATTAATTTGGAGTTTATCGAGCATTTGGCGAATTCCTTCAGGGTCGTTTCCTTCAAGGAAACCGGCCAATTCATCAAGGGCTTTTATAAGATTTTCTTCGTCCTCACCAAATACCTCGGGACCCGTAAGGTTTATCCTTACCAGGACCCCTTCTCCGATACTTATTTGGAAAACGCCTCTATCGCCTAAAAAGTTTCCCGCCTCATCGTAGGCTTCTTTTCCGCTTAATCCCGCGAATATATAGCGTCCCTCAAAGTTAGAGTTGGCAAGCTGGAGGACCGTCTGTTTTAACCCCCGGATGAAGACGGCCGAAGCCTTTCTGGTATCGGAATTGGCAGTATCCGAAGCTTGGCTTACAGCAACTTCCATCGCCTTGGTTATGTTCTCTTCAAGATCATTTAAAACGGCCTCGTTATAACTTAACCACCTCAAACCAAAATCTATGTTTTTCTTGTACTGCTCGAATCGGTTAAGTTGTCCTAAAAGTCTAAAACTTATCATCATCCCCGTAGGATCATCAGAGGCTCTAAGGATCTTTCTTCCTGAAGCAGCCTGTTCTTGTAAGCGTCCGAGGTTTCTACTTTGTTTCCCCAACTGATAAAGGGCTTGAAGAAGTAGTAAGTTATTTGTGACCCTGTAAAACATGGCCTCTCACCTCAAGGAAATTAAAGTTTCAAGAAGTTCATCCACAATTCCTACTATCTTAGCCGCTGCTTCGTAAGATCGTTGGAATTTGATGAGGTTTAACATCTCTTCATCAAGAGAAACCCCTGAGATTTCCTCTCTTCGTGCCTGAAGCGATTGTAAAAGCCCCTCCGAAACCTCAAACCTTTTCTGGGCGTCTTTCACCATAAGCCCTATTTCTCCTACAACTGAGCCGTAAAATTCCTTAAAGGGACCTTGTCCGAGTTCACCTATTAAGAGGGCATTTAAATTGTCATCAGGACTTTTGGGCTTTGTAGCTACGCTTATATAAGCTGGATCATTTCTAAGAAGGGGATTTACGCCTATAGTGGAAGCGTCCCACCCGGTGAAAAAGAGGTTAAGGCCTAAGGCGGAGACAATACCGGAGCTTTCTTTTTCACCTCGAGCAAAGCTGAAGGAATACCTGGTATCGGTATAAATATGAAGTTTTCCGTTTTTAATCTCCGCGTAAAGCCCCGTAATGGTGTTTAATTGGTCGATGAGATTTTGAAGATCCCCATCGAAGAGAATCTGGTGGATTCCCACATCACCATTAGGACTATAAACGCATATTTGAAAGGTCCCTTGAGGGACTTGGAAGGGGGGATTAGTTAGATCATAGAGGCCTTCGATCCGTGTATAAGTCTTTTGCCCTTCTGCTTCACTATGGAGTTTGTTCACTTCCGAGATTATCATTCTGGCGAACTCATCGAGTTTCTCCAAAAAAGAGGGCACGATTTCGTTTTCCGCTTTGATTAATGCTCCGAGTTTCCCGAGCGATACGAAAGAAGTAACGTCAAAGGTTCCAGGTCCTTGAAGTTTTATTTTTATTTTGCCTGAGGGATCGGACTCCAAAGTCAAACTATGAGCTTCAAGCCCTTCAACAAGACTTATTCCCCCAACAAGTAGCGTAACCTTCCCTTCGCCATCTTCAAGCACTGTAAAATTCAGATAGGATGAAAGCTCTTTTAGAAGGCGGTCCCTTTCGTCAAAAAGGTCATTTCGCCCAAGGCGTATTTTGCCATTAATTTGGGCTATTTCGGAAAGGAGGCGGTTTATATCGGTAAGAACTGATTCTATCTCCTTTATTAAATCCTTTCCCGTTTGAATTAACGATTTTGCCTTGTAGCTAATTAAATCGCTCAGGTTTTCCGCGATCCGCAAAAGCGCCACCCTTTCTCCATACCCTTGGGGGTTCAAACTCAGTTGATGCCACGCGTTGAAAAACTCGTCCATCAAAGCTCCAAGCCCGCTTTCTTCTGAGTCACCTAAAAGTGTTTCGATTTGGGAGAGGACTTTATTGTTGGTTTCCCAGAAGCTTTTTTCCGAGTATTGGAAGTTGACCTGGAGCATTAAGAATCGATCGTAGATACGCCTTACTTCCTCGACCCAAACCCCTCTTCCCAAATACCCCACCGGGAGGTTAACCGGGCCAAGGGTTGAGAGGATCACCTGTTGGCGGCTGTAGTCGGGCGTATTTACGTTAGCTATGTTGTGGGAAGTGACATAAATGGCTGTCTGCTGGGAGAAGAGGGCGGATTTTGCTACTTCCAGAGCCCATATGAACATTAGGCCTTACCCCTTGAACGCAAGAGTCCTCCCATAAAGGGTTTTCCTTCAGGCGTATAAGTGACAGGAGGCGAAAGGATTGAAAGAAGGGCCATAATCAACGATATGGACTCCTCAAGTAAGACCCGGTTCTTTTCCCCTTGACGGGAGATCTCTTTAAGGAGCGATTTTAATTCCTCCTCAAGCTCCTGCGGCTTTTCTCCTACTTCAAGTAGCCTTCTTTTTTCTCCCTCTATAAGCTTTATTTTAAGGGCCAAGGTCTCCTTTTTCTTGTTGTTTTCCAAAAGCTCCTCAAGCTCTTCTCTACGACCTGACCGTATGATCTCCGCATCCCTTCTGAGAAGGAAAAGCAATTCCTCAAGAAGCCTTATTTGTTCTCGGTAAAGTTCCTTAAGCTGTCTCATTTTTCAACCAGTTCTTCAAGTGCATTGAGTATCATTCTTGTGGCGACCTCTTTGGTCGGTACCTTATAGGTGCCTTTCTCTATTGATTCTTTCAACTTTTGGATCAACTCCGATCGGACTTCGGGAAGTTCCCTCAGGGTTTGGAGCAAGGTTACAAACCGCTTGGCTTCTTCCGAGATGGTGACCTTCTCCCCTTCCCGAGTTCGAGAAGGAGAGAGAAACTCCACTTCTCCCTCTTTTAGCTTGCGCTTAACCTCTTGAACCTGTTGTTTTATGTAATCCTCAAGCCCTATTGGTGGTTTTCCGTTTATCTTCATTTTTCACCTCCCCTATTTTTCATCGGCATTTTTCGTCTGGACTTTAGGCCTTTTTAATGCCTCAAGGAGCCTTTCACTTAAACCCAACCTACCCGATTTGGAAAGCTCCAAAGCAAGAACCTGAGAGAACAAATCCTGATATATCTTAGTTTCGGTCCTCTGGGGAAAGAGGTTCGATCGTAACACGGTTTTATTCATTCCTCGAAGAAGCATCTCCAGGAAAAGGGCTTCAAAGGCCTTAGCCACTCCCTCCGGGTCTTTTCTGGACAGATAGGGATTAAGCCCCATAAGCAGGATCTCCATCAGATGACCTCCAATTCACCTTCTAAGGCCCCCGCGGCCTTTATGGCTTGAAGTATAGAAATCAAATCCCTTGGGGTGATGCCTAAGGCATTTAATGCTTCCACAAGTTCTCCGACCGTGGTCCCCTCGATTTTCTGTAAATGTCCAACTTCTTCCTCGACTTTCACTTCTGTTTCAGGGACCACCACGGTTCTTCCCGGAGCAAATGGTTGAGGTTGGACTACTCGAGGTCGCTCTTTTATTTGGACGCTAATATTCCCATGAGCGACAGCCACGGGTTTTATCCTGACTCCCTTCCCTATTACTATGGTGCCCGTTCTTTCATCAACTACTACCTTGGCCACTTCATCCGTAATCACTTCAAGGTTCTCTATTGTGGCCAAAAGTCCCGGGACATCGCTTCTCATCGAAGGAGGGATGAGTATCAAGACACTTGAACCGTCTTCTACCTTACAGATTCCCTTCCCCAGGACCTTCTCGATGGCCTCTTTTACCCTTTTTGCGGTCGTAAAATCGGGCCTGTATAGATTAAAGCGGATCTCCTCTCTGAAGCTAAGATCAAGGAAGGCTTCTCTTTCTACAATGGCCCCTCCTGGGATCCTCCCTACAGTTGGAACGTTAACGATGACTTGTGTTGCTGCTCCTTTAACCCCCATTCCTCCCACAAGGATCGGGCCTTGGGCTACAGCGTAAACCTTTCCGTCTGCTCCTTTTAACGGGGTGAGAAGGAGGGTACCTCCCTGTAAACTTGTGGCATCCCCTATGGAGGAGACAAGAACATCGATTTTTGTGCCGGGCTTGGCAAAGGGAGGCAGTTTGGCGGTGACCATGACTGCGGCTACGTTTTTGACTTTAAGTTGACTTACGGGCACACTTACCCCCATTTGAGAAAGCATATTGACCAAAGATTGAACGGTAAACCAAGATCCCCTTTTATCACCAGTCCCGTTAAGCCCGACCACAAGCCCATACCCGATTAGTTCATTGGGCCTTACGCCTTGAAAGAACCCTATGTCTTTTATCCTTTCTGCCTGACCGAGAAGGGGCAAAAGGCATAATATTATACAAAGCACCCTCTTCATGGCTCCTAAAAAGGCCACAAAAGATCAAGAAGCCTTCCCAAAAAACCGGGTCCTTGTTTATCCGAAACTATGCCCTTCCCTCCGTATTCGATCCTGGCATCGGCCAAAAGGGTGGAGAGCACCGAATTATCAGGTCCGATATCCTCGGGTCTTACTATTCCTCTAAGCCTTATATATTCCCTTTCACGATTTACAAGGATTTCCCTCTGACCTTGAATTAAGAGGTTTCCATTCGGAAGAACAGCCACTACCTGACAGGTCAAAGTGGCTATAATCTTAGAACTTCTTGAGGTGGTTCCTTCACCTTCAAAATCGGTTTCGATTTTGGACCTGATCTCTGGTCGGAAACCTTGAGGCCAAATGTTTTTCAGGCCGAAGTGAAGAGGAGCGTTAAAGAAACTGCTTATTCCCGCATCAACGCTTGAAGAACGGGAGCTTTCGGTCTTGGCGGCCTGGGTGGCAAGGCTTGATTCAAGGATCTTAACCGTCACCGTATCTCCCACCCTTTTCGCCTTTCTGTCCGAGAATAAAAACCCCCTCCCATCATCTCTCCATAAGGACCCTTCCGAAAGGGCCTCTTCCTTAATTGGGAAATCGGGGAAAAAAACTTCCTGCCTTTGAACCTCCCTCATATTAGAGCATCCCAAAAGAAACAGGAGACCGAAAAGAAAGGCTCTCCCCTTCATCAAAATCCCCCTATAATAAGGGTTCCTCCCTCGATGACCTTTCCTTTAAGTTCCTTATTGGAGACGGGATTTTTGATCCGGATAACCTGGCCGATCCTTCCATCTTCAAGAAGCACTACTTTTATGGAAATTCTAAGAGAAGGAGTTTCAAATAAGGCATTGGCAAACTCCCCCTTTTTTAGGATCGGAGGCTCTTCAAGATGATCAATCCTAAGTGGAATGCCCGGAGGTAAGGAGCTTTTTGCCCTTTTATTCAAAATAAAATTAGGATCCGTTATAACCCCCCTTGGAAGGCCTGAAAGTTCCACTTTCCTAAGGATGAAGTCCTCGGGGCCTATGAGCTTGTGTTTTTCGATCCTTCTTGCCGTAAATGGCACCTGAGCCCATATTTTGACCTTCCCGGAGGCGATGAGTTTTCCCTCCCTTTGCCCCTGCTTGAAGATTACCGTAAAAGAGGTCCTCCCTAAAAGATCTTGAGAGTTTTCAAAGATGGTAAGATCCACTTTTCCTGGAGAAAAGGAAGGGATGGAGGAAAGCTTTAGGTCTTCGAGTTCTATTTCTTGACAATAGGGGAATTGTTCCTTGAGGTGTTTGATGATCGCTTCCCTTATGAGGTCAATTGGGTTAAGGAGAAGAGTAGTTAAAAGAAGCCAAACCATTGGAGTTACCTCTTCAGATTTACAGTTGAAGTTAACATATCGTCTGCTGCCTGAATTACCTTAGAGTTTATCTCATAGGCCCTTTGGGCCATTATCAACTCCACCATCTCTCCTACCAGGTCAACGTTTGACATTTCCAGAAAACCCTGGGCTATTGTGCCAAACCCTTCCTCGCCCGGGTTCCCCGTTATAGGATCGCCTGAAGCCTCGGTGGCAACAAATAGGTTCCTTCCCATTGCCTTAAGCCCGGCGGGGTTAACGAAATCGGCAAGTTCTATTCGGCCCAATTCCCGAGGTGCGGTCTCTCCAGGAAGAGTTACGCT
>CAYZRR010000118.1:0-4956 GCA_964480925.1 uncultured Thermodesulfobacteriota bacterium | reverse complement strand
CCGAAGAAGCGACATTTTGAGTCACATCGGCAAAGTTCCAATTTCCTTTTTGGAATACAAGAGCCATGGCCCCACTCTCTGCATTTTGTGTAATGTTTGCGTAATCCCATTTACCAGTCTGATAGATAAGCGCGAAGTTTTCCCCAGTCTGAGTGATTTTGCCGTAGTTCATCTGTCCTGTTTGAACGATTATGGCTTGCTGGCAACCATCATAATTGCACAAATCTTCAGGCAATTCCAGACATACGTCAAAATCGAGCTTCAAATCAACCCCGATTGTTGCCTGAATTGGACTACCTACTTCACAATCATCTCCTCCACACTGAGGTGGTCCTCCTGGATGCCCATCATTTCCACCCCGTGCATAACTTGAACTTGCCATCAAAAATAACCCCATTAACCCTGCAACACCTAATAAAGCTAACTTCTTTAACATCTTACACCTCCTTTATTTTTGTTTAATTGCATCAACCTGACCGGTTTTTGCCATTTATCTCGTCCCATAGAATTACTTTTTTCCTTTTTACAATATTGCCTTTCCTACTTTGTTTTTTTCATGATAAGGAGAACGCAACTTCTATGCCATCTTTAAATTGTCATAAAATTAAGGAGGCTCTTTAGGTTTAAATTAAAGGAGTGTAAAGGACTTTTACACCAAAATTAAGCTTTTTCTGATTTTTAAGGTAGTTTAATTGTAAAATTACTTTACGATTTGTGAGGAGTTAAGAGTGGATTAAGGCCGAATCTTTTGATGAGGCTGTAAACCGTGGGCCGGCTTATTCCAAGGAGTTTTGCCGTTCGGCTTATGTTGTATCCTGAAGTCTCAAGGGCGAAAAGAAGGGCCTCTTTTTCTACCTTTAATTTTTCTTCTTTTAGACCTTTTTTAAGGGGCTTTAGCGAGCCCGAATTAAGGGAGAGGTCTTCTGGTGTGATTGCATCTGACTCGCTCACCAAGAGGGCTTTTCGGATCTTATTTATCATTTCCCTAACGTTTCCTGGCCAGTGGTATTCCATTATGGCTTGAATGGCCTCAGGGCTTAAGCGTTTTTGGGAAACAATTTTTTCCCTTTGTAATTTTTTGAGGATATACTGAGCCAAAAGCAATTTATCCTTACCTCTTTCCCTTAAAGGAGGAAGGTTTATGGTTATAACGCTCAGTCTATAATAAAGGTCCTCCCTAAAACGCCCTTCCTTTATCTCCTTCTCTAAGTCACGGTTTGTGGCCGCTATGATCCTACAATCTATCATCTTCGGGTTTCTTGAACCGATCCTTTCAACTACTTTGTCCTCGATGAACCTCAGAAGTTTCGCCTGAAGCGTTAAGGGCATTTCTCCTATCTCGTCAAGAAAAAGGGTCCCGCCATGGGCTTCCTCTATCTTTCCCTTTCTCGAATAATAGGCTCCGGTGAAAGCCCCCCGCTCATAGCCGAAAAGCTCGGCTTCCAACAAAGATTCCGGGATAGCCGCACAGTTTATCACTACGAAATTCTTCTTAGACCTAGGGCTTCTTTGATGTATGGCCCTTGCTACCAGTTCCTTTCCCGTTCCCGTTTCGCCCTGAATGAGAACAGGTACATCCACTGGAGCTACCTTTCTTATAATGGAGAAGACTTCGAGCATTTTTTCCGAACTTCCTATTAACTCTTCAAAGGGTTCATCATCCTTTAAGGGTTCGAAGAACACCTTTTCTACATGAGACAAAATGTCCACATAAAGTTCCTCTTCTTTTTCCTCGGTCGCATTCAAATAAATCCTCAATCTTTCGGGCAATGTGTCCTTTAAATGGAGGTTTAGATAGGACCTATCGTTGAAGGAGAGAAGGAGTTTACAGCGAGGGCATCTTCTCAAAAGTAAGCTTTCCAGCTCCTTTCCACAGTAAGGACAGGTCGAAAATGTTCCTTCCTTTAATTCCTCCCTTATAAAGGACCAGAGTTTTCTAATATCCGAACCGTTCTGAAATAAAAAGATGACCCCTATTCCCTCTTCCTCCTTTCGGATGGTTTTGACTTTAAACTTGTATTTTCTTTCTCCCTTTTTCCATCTTAAAATAAAAAACTCTTCTGTTTTGGGAAATTCGCCCCTAAGGAAGGCCCCGCCTAAACTTAGATTGGACAAGATCCCTTTGTAAACTTCATGAGCGCTTTCGATTTCCGCGTTCCAAAAGCCATTTATTCTTATGTCTATTCGTGACATAGTTATAAACCATATTAAGCCTTAAAGGGAAAACACTCAAGGGGAAAAAGGTACTAAAGAGAATGTCCTTTTGGATAAGGGGTTTGAAGGAAAGGTTGAAAATTATGGGTTTGGCGTTATACTTCTTGACGATGAGAATTCTTCTTGTAGAAGACGAGAGGAAACTCTCCAGGATCATAAAACGTTACTTAGAGGAAGAGGGGTATGAGGTAGAGGAGGCCTTCAACGGAGAAGATGCCCTTTTTCTCTTAAGGGAAAAGCAATATGACCTGGTGATACTGGACTTAATGCTTCCCAAAATGGATGGGCTTGAAGTCTTAAAGAGGTTTCGGCAGGAACGAGGAGGGCTTACTCCTATTTTAATCCTTACGGCTAAGGATACGGTGGAGGATGTGGTCAGAGGGCTTGATGCAGGGGCTGATGATTATTTGACCAAGCCTTTTGCCTTTGAGGAGCTTTTGGCAAGAGTTAGGGCTCTTCTTAGGAGAAAAAAGGAAGAATTGGAGCTTCGAGTTGATGATCTTGTACTTGATCTTCTGGGAAGGAGGGTTTTTCGAGGGGGTAAGGAGATAGAACTCACCTCTAAGGAATTTGCGGTCCTTGAGTGTTTGATGCGGAGAGTGGGAGAGATCCTTACCCGCGAGGAGATAGGGAGTTACGTTTGGGGAGAAGATTATGACTCTACCACCAACATAGTGGACGTCTACATTAATCACTTAAGAAGAAAAATCGATCAGGATTTTCCCAAGAAGTTGATTCATACCGTTCGGGGTATGGGTTATATGCTTAAAGGGTAATGTTTTCCTTAAGCATCAGGGCAAAGCTTACCTTGTGGTACTTGGTGATATTGGGGAGCCTTCTTTTTTTCTTCAGTTTATTCCTTTACCTCACTATGGAAAAAAAGCTTAAAGAGAGTTTTGACCACAAACTCCGCTCAACCGCTTACGTGATCCGTTCTTCGTTGATGGAGCCATTTCCCACGGGTCCTTCGCTTGCAGATGTGGAGAGGATAATTAGGGAACATTTCGGCTTTAAGCCGATAGGGCGCTTCATTCAACTTTTCGATGAGACGGGGAAAAGGGCTTCCAACATAAAGGACGTGGAGATCCCCTTAAGCTTAAAGACCCTTGAAAGCCTCTCAAAAGGGGAAGAGGTCTTCGAAAACGTCACCTTAAAGGACGGAACAGTCCTTAGAGTGTTGAGTGTTCCTATCATAGTAAACGGAAGGATGTTAGGGGTAGTTCAAGTTGGAAGCCCATTTGACCAGATAAGGGAGACCTTAAGAGAATTGCTCTTGGTTCTTCTGATCCTTGTGCCTTTGGCTCTTATTGGGGCAAGCTTAGGGGGATTATTCCTTGCCGAAAAGGCCTTAAGGCCAATCGCTGAGATCACCAAGACAGCCAATATGATCGCCTCTGGCGATTTATCCCAACGGATACCCTCCACTGGCCTTCCTCGGGATGAGATCGGGAATCTGGTCAACACCTTTAATCACATGATCGAAAAGCTCCAAAGGTCCTTCGATCAGATGAAACGTTTTACGGCTGATGCTTCCCATGAGCTTAAGACGCCTCTTTCGGTCTTGCAAAGCGAGATCGAATTCGGTCTCAAACGCCCAAGGAGCCCTGAGGAATATCAGGAGATTTTGAGAAGCTGCCTTGAGGAGATCGAGAGGATGTCAAAGATCCTGAATGGGCTACTTACCTTGGCAAGAGCCGACGCGGGAGCCATAAAGTTGAAAGATGAAGTGGTTGATGTGGAGGAAGTGGCCCGCTCCGTATGGAAGAACTTCTTCAAGGTGGCCAAGGAGAACGGGCTCGACTTTTACTTTGAAGGAGAAAGTGTTAAAGTTCGGGGGGATAAGGATTATTTAAAACAGTTAATAGTTAACCTTGTGGATAATGCCCTTAAGTACACCCCTTCTGGTGGATACGTAAGGCTTTCCACTTTCGCTCAAAATGGAGTAGCTTTAATCGAAATAGAGGATACGGGAGAAGGAATACCCGAGGAAGATCAAGGGAAAATTTTTGATCGGTTTTTCCGGGTGGATAAAGCCCGCTCCCGCGAGAAAGGAGGGGCAGGTTTAGGTCTCTCCATCTGTAAGTGGATCGTTCAGGCTCACGGAGGTGAGATTTCATTAAAAAGCGTTCCCGGACAGGGAACCACTTTCACCGTAAGACTTCCTCTTTTTCAAGGTACCTCTTGATTGATTTTGAAACTCGTATTATTATCATGAAGGTAAAAGGGGGAGTTGGTGTAGCTCAATGGGCAGAGCGGCTGATTTGTAATCAGCAGGTTGCGGGTTCAAGTCCCGCCACCAGCTCCACAAAAAGGAGGGGTACCCAAGTGGCCAAAGGGGGCGGACTGTAAATCCGCTGGCTCAGCCTTCGGAGGTTCAAATCCTCCCCCCTCCACCATGAAAGTAGTAAAGGAAGCGGGAATAGCTCAGCCTGGTAGAGCATCAGCCTTCCAAGCTGAGGGTCGCGGGTTCGAATCCCGTTTCCCGCTCCATAAGTTTATGGGCCCACGTAGCTCAGGGGTAGAGCGCTTCCTTGGTAAGGAAGAGGTCATCGGTTCAATCCCGATCGTGGGCTCCAGGATTTTGTGTTAATATAAGATAAAAGAATAGGAGGTCTTATTATGGCTAAGCCGAAGTTTGAGCGGAAGAAGCCTCATGTGAACATAGGTACTATTGGGCATGTGGATCATGGGAAGACGACTTTGACCAGTGCGATTACCATGGTTTTATCGAAGCACAATTTA
>CAYZRR010000117.1:0-5693 GCA_964480925.1 uncultured Thermodesulfobacteriota bacterium | reverse complement strand
GTTCGTAAAGGCGCTTTTTGAAGTTTATCTGGAAGGTGATGGGGCGGGAAGACCATTTTTCTTCCCCAAGCCTTTGGTGCACATAACGGAGGATTTCTTCAATACCGAAGGGCATGAGGAGTTTTTGGAATTGATCTGTGAGGTTGCAGCGGAAAAGGGCAACACCTATTTTGTTTTTGATCGAGGTGGCCAGGCGAAGATCTCGGAATGTTGTAGACTTAGCTTTAAGCTTAACGAAATGGATTTGGAGGATGCCAAAAAGCCTTGGAAGATGCGTTACTGTGCTCTTCAGAACGTAAGCCTTAACCTTCCGAGGATTGCTTATCTTTCACAAGGCGATACCACCAAGTTATTCTCCCTGCTCGGGCAGTTTTTTGAACTGGCCGTTCAGGCCCATCAGGAGAAAAGAGCCTTTATAGAGAGGCTCCTTTCATTGGGCGAGAAAGGGCCTTTGGCCTTACTGTGTATGGATCAGGACGGAGAGCCCTATTTGAGGATGAAAAGGGTCACCTATCTCATAGGGATGGTGGGTTTGAACGAGATGGTGAAGATACACACTGGAAGAGAGCTTCATGAAAGTAAAGAGGCCTTGAAGTTTGGTCTTAAGGTGATAGCTCATTTAAAGCTTTTGTGCGAAAAGATGTCCGAGAAACTCGGAATGAGATTCGTTTTGGAGCAAACCCCGGCTGAATCAACTGCTTACCGCTTTGCCAGGCTTGATCTCAGATATCATTCGCCGTTGGCTCTTCATATGGTAAAAGGGAATGTGGCAAAGGGTGAGGTTTATTACACCAATTCCACCCATCTCAATGTTTCAGCGCCTATTAACCCCATCGAGAGGGTTCAGCTTGAGGGAATGTTTCATCCGTTGATAGAGGCGGGTTCGATAACTCACATATGGCTTGGGGAGGCGAGACCTAATGCGAGCTCTTTGGCTAATTTCGTGAGAAAGGTCTTCAAACTAACGGAAAACGACCAGATCGCCTTTTCGCCTGAATTCACCACCTGTTTGGAATGTAAACGCACAGTAAGGGGGCTTAGGGAAAAGTGCCCTTATTGTGGTTCCGAAGAGGTAGAAGGGATAACCCGAATAACCGGTTACTTCAGCAAGATCAGCCAATGGAACAAGGGGAAACTCGGCGAGTTAAAGGATAGGTTTAGGAATCCCGGTTTCTTCGAGGCAGAGAAGATGGAAGTCCAAGGGGCTTAGGAGGTTGTGATGGGAAGGGTGAAGATATTTTTAAGTTCAAGTTGTCCCAAATGTCCTTCGGCCAAGAGGTTTGGTCTTCTTCTTCAGCAGAAAGGTTTTCAAGTGGATTATTTTGATATAGAAAGTGCCGAAGGTTTGGCCGAAGCCACCTTTTATAGCGTAAAGGCGGTTCCTGCCTTTTTGGTCGAGGAAGACGAAAAGGTCATAGGGAAATGGATTGGGGAGATTCCGTCCTTAAAAGAGATAGAAAACTTATGCGGAGCTTAATCGGCATAAAAGTTAAGGGCTTCTTGGAGACCTCCTTTTTGGATTGGCCTGGGAAAGTGAGTTCGGTCTTATTCTTTCCGGGATGTAATTTAAGATGTCCTTTTTGTCACAATTGGAGGCTTTTTGTTGAACCCGAGATCTTTCTGGACGTTCCCTTGGATTACATATTCTTTAAACTGGAAAGTCTGCGAGATTGGATCGATGGGGTAACCCTAAGTGGAGGGGAACCTACCATTCAGAGGGGGCTTATAAGGTTTATCCAGGAACTTAAAAGGCGTTCTTTCCAAGTCAAACTTGATACTAATGGGACAAACCCCCAGATATTGAGGAGCCTGATCGAAAAGGAACTCATAGATTTTGTAGCCATGGATGTTAAGGGTCCTCTTGATCCTTTTCATTATAAGAAGGCTACTGGTGTTAATGTGGATGTGGAAAAAATAAAAGAGAGCATAGAGATTTTAAAAGAAGGGAAAGTTCCCTATTTTTTTCGAATGACCTTTGTTCCAGCTCTTCATACCGAGGAAGACCTCTTCCAACTGGCCTTTCAGCTTAAGGGAAAGGGAAGGTTGATTTTACAGAATTTTGAGCCGACAAATGCCTTTGATCCTTCTTTAAGGGCTCAAAAGCCTTTTCCCGAAAAACGTTTAAAGGAGCTTCAAAACCTCGTTGATGAGTTGATGGGTTTTACTTCTTTAAAGAATTCGTAAATAATATCCCTAATGCGCAAAATCACCTGGTTTTTTTTCATCTTATTAGCTCTAATAGTTGTGGGGGCTTTTCTTTATCGTTACCCCATAAGTTCCAACTTTATTCAGGGACTCGTAAAAAAAGAACTTGAGAAAAAGGGAGTAATTGTAGAGCTTGATCATTTTTACCTTTACGTATTTCCCCTTCGTTTAGAAGGAAAAGGCGAGTTCTTTTGGAATGGAAATTACCTTAAAGCCCAGAAGATAATAGTAGTCCCAAAGGTTTTCTCCCTTTTGAAGGGTAAAGTAGTTATCAAAAGAATCGAATGCGAGACCTTTGAAATAAGTGAGGAATTACGCGAAGGGGGGAAAGTTCCGCTTTTTTACCCAGAAGAAGGCATTTTTAAGGATGGAAGAGTAAGTTTGAAGATAAACAAGGCCCTAATCGAAGCGAAGATCTTAGAGGGTTTTTTTAGGAAGAAGGGACAAAGTGTTTTGTTTTTTGATATCCAAGGTATTAGGCCTCAGGGAAGGATCAAGCTTAAACTCGAGAAGGTGAATGGCAAATACCTTTTAAGCGTGGGGGCCAATGATATAAGGGTCCGGGAGATAAAGGAGATTTGGGAGGAGATTTCCCCTAAAAGTACTATTCCTAAGTTTCTTGAAGGAGGGGAATTTCAGGAGATTTTCCTTCAATACGGGCCATTTGAAAAAGGAGAAGGATTTGATTCCAAAAAGTTAAAACTCAGGGGCCTTTTTAAAGAAGGAGGGGCCATTTTACCCTCGGGTGTGGCCTTTACGGGTATAGAGGGTGAGCTTGACCTTAAAGATGACCTTTTGACCTTAAGGGCTAAAAGGGCCTTCCTTGAGGAGGCCAGCTTTAGAGGGGTTCTTTTTAAGCTTCCCCTCAAGGGGGATTGGAGAAAGTTTTTTCTTCAGACCGAAATAGAGGTTTCTGCTCGGGTGCTTGTAAAGTACCTGCCCCTTTTCTTACCCCAAAAGGGTCTTAAAAAGTTTCTCAATCAATATGAGGATCCGAAAGGAAAAATTCGGGGAAGTTTAAAGGTAGAAAACACCAAGATAGAAGCCCTTATAGATCACTTTGAGCTTAAACTGAAACATAAGGGCTTTTGTTTTCCTTTCTTACTCACAGGCGATGGGGAACTCAAGGACGAAAGGCTTAAGATAAGCCTCAAAGGGGAAACAGAAGGGATAAGATTTGAGAGAGGAACCTTTTCAGTTTCTTTTAAAGATAGAAAGGGAAAACTCTCGCTTAAAGACGGTCTTTTAGAGGTAGCCCTTTTAAAGGACTTTTTGCCTTTTAAAGATATTGGAGGTGAGATTCGGTTTAAAAATTTGGAAGCTTCTTTTTCCCTATCGCCTTTCAGGCTTTATGACTATTCCTTAAAAGGAGAACCTCACTTAAGGGTGGCTTTTCCTGAGGTAGGTTTGCTTTTGATTAGAGAAGGGATTCTTACGGTGAATCCTAAGGAATTGAGGTTTTACGGAAATGAGATAGAGTCGGAAGGGGTGTGGGGGAGGATTTCGGGCCTTTTGAAGCTTGAGGAGGGTAAGATAAAGAAAGGGTTTTTGGAAGGGGAGCTTAAATTCGAGGAAAAGGGAAAGAGGCTTCTTTCCTCCCTTTTTGGACTTCGAACACCCTCGATTTCTTTTCCCAATTCCTTTAAGGGAAAGGCGCAATTTCAGGATGAGATTTTCCAAATCCAAGGAAATTTGGTTTTTGTAAACGGAATAAAGGCAGACCTTTTGGCTAAAAAGGAAGGAAGAAGGGTCGTTGTGGAAAAGTTAAAAATCATTTCCCCAGAAAGAGAAGCCCTTGTAAAAGGCGATTTCGATCCCTGGCCTTCTTTAAAGGGGATCTCCTTTAAGGGGGAACTTGAAAAGGAGCTCACAGTACTTGCAGGGATAAAAGGAGGGATAAAGGGCGATTTTCAGCTTGATCTCAAAGGGAAGACCTTTAACGGTTGGACAGAACTGAAAGGAGTATCCCTTTTGGAGCTTTTGGGTTTCCCTTTAGAGATTCATCAAGCAAGTCTCCGAGGAGAAGGCAGAAGTTTTTTGGAACTTTGTGGAGATGGAGAGTTTAAAGACCAAGGCTTCCAAGGAGGGGGTAGATTGAGTTTTTTGGGTGATCAGGTTTATTTAGACCTGAAGCTTAAGGGGGAATCCCTCGATCTCACGAAACTTGGCGAGGTTTTAAAGGGAAAAGGGGAAACGAGGGTAAGGGGATCTATTTTTATTGAGCTTAAAGAGGCCTTTTATAAGGAAGTCTCCTTAAAGGGGGTTGAGGCTGAGGTAAAACTTTCGGGTGATGAAGGTTGGAGGGTTTCTCTTAATAAAGGAGGTTTTTGTGGAATTCAGCTTGAGGGTTTTTACCAGGAAGAAAAGGGAAAAAAGAACTTTGAATTTCAACTTAGGTCAACCGAAAGTTCCTTTAAGGGTGTCTTCTCGTGTTTAGGAGTAGAGGAGTTTCTTTTAGATGGCGATTTTCTTCTCGAGGGGATCATTAAGGCTCAAGGGTTAAAGGAACCCCTTTGGGAGGATTCGGAGGGTTCAGTTTATCTTTATTCTTCCAAGGGACGCATTTATAAGTTCACCCTTTTAAGTAAACTTTTTGCCCTTTTAAACCTAACCGAGATTTTGCGAGGGAAAATGCCGGACCTTTTGGGGAAAGGCTTTTCCTATGAAAGGCTTGAAGCTTTTGGCAAGATTAAAAATGGCGTTTTGGACCTTGAGGAGTTCATGATAGAAGGGCCTTCGCTTAAGCTTTTCGGAAAAGGGAAAATTGAACTTAGGTCGGGTGAAATGGATCTTGTGGTAATAGTGGCCCCCCTAAGGACAATAGACCTTCTCCTGAGTAAAATACCCCTTTTGGGGTACTTAATAACGGGAAAAAAAGCCCTTTTAGCCTTCCCCTTTTCGGTTAAGGGCCATTACCAGGATCCAAAGTTCATCCCTCTTCCACCTCAACTTTTAGGAGGAGGGATTTTGGCCTTTGTAGAAAGGCTTTTTCAATTACCCCTTAAGTTAGTAGAACCAATAATTAGAGAGTGAAACCATAAAAGTATGCAACCCACTAAGGAACACATAGATTTAAAAGGGTTTACAATAATGTTAATTCTTACCCTTCTTTGGGGTTTAAATTATAGCGCCATTAAAATATCAAACGAAGGGTTTTCTCCCATATTTAACTCATTTTTGAGGTCGTCAGTAGCTTCTGTTTTAGGTGTTTTTTATTGTCTTTTCATTAAGCAACCCCTTTTTCACCGGGACATAAGGCTTTTTCACGGTTTTATGGTGGGACTGCTTTTCGGATTGGAGTTCGTGTGTATTTATGTTGGGATGTTTTATACCGATGCCGCAAGGGCTGGGATTCTAATCAATTTTTCTCCCTTTGTGGTGGCAATCGGGGCTTATCTTTTCTTGAAAGAAAAACTGCATCTTTTAAAGATAATAGGTCTTATCCTTGCATTTTTCGGCGTATATTCGATCTTTCGCGGGAAACCTTC
>CAYZRR010000116.1:0-6008 GCA_964480925.1 uncultured Thermodesulfobacteriota bacterium | reverse complement strand
GAGAGCCATGGCGTTAAGCAGGATGATCGCTTATATTGACCTTTCAACCGGGAAGGTCGAAAAAAAGGTTATTCCTCTAGAGATAAGGAGGAAATTTTTGGGAGGAAGGGGACTTGATGCTTATCTGCTTTACAATCACACCAAGCCGGGAATCGATCCCCTTGGTCCGGATAACGTGGTGATTGTGAGTTGTGGACTTTTGTGCGGAACACTTGCTTCGGCTACCTCTCGTTATCATGTAATGGGCAAATCACCGCTTGGAGGGTTCCTAGGAAGTTGTAACGGAGGAGGATTTTTTGCTCCGGAAATGAGGCTTGCTGGATTTGATCACTTAGTGATAAAGGGGAAGGCTCCAAAGCCGGTTTATATTTACCTTCACGATGGAGAGGTGGAGATAAGGGATGCGAGCCACATCTGGGGGCTCACAGTGACTCAAGCCCAACAGGCGGTAAGGGACGAACTTAAGGACAATGATATTAAGTGCATCACCATAGGTCCTGCGGGAGAGAAATTGGTAAGGTTTGCAAATGTGATTTCTGGGGTGAAAAACGCCGGTGGAAGGACAGGGATGGGCGCAGTTATGGGTTCCAAGAACCTTAAGCTTATAGCGGCAAAAGGAAGTATTGATATTAAAATTGCTTATCCCAGAGAGGCCCTTGAGTACAACAAGAAGTTCGTGGACATAATAACCTCCTCGAAGGTTAACCAGACCATGGGTATTTTAGGCACTCAGTTTATATGGGGTGCTACTAACTCATGGGGTGGTGTAAGGGTTAATAACTTCCAATATAACCAACACCTTTACTGCGATGAACTTGAACCTGAAAGTTTCCATGAGATTTCGGTTAAGACCTTTGGCAAATATCACATGGCTGGTTGCTTTGCTTGCCAGGTACACTGCAGGCCTCGCTTTAGGATTCCGGAGGGGCCTTACGCGGGTATTTACAACGAGGGACCGGAGTATACGACAGTAGGTGCTCTTGGTGGTGAAGTAGGTGTGAGGAAGGCAGTTACGGTCCTTGTAGGGAATTATCTGTGTAATGAATATGGTGTTGACTGGCTTGAACTCGGAAGCCTTATAGCTTGGGCTATGGAGCTTTATGAGAAGGGTATTCTTACCACCAAAGAGACAGGTGGTATTGACCTCAGGTTCGGAAATGATGATGCCGTAATAGAGATGATCCATCAGGTTTGTAACCGTAGCAGTTGGCTCGGTGATGTCCTTGCCGAAGGTGGGCTTAGGGCTGCCGAGATCATAGGGAAGGATTCCTTAAAGTACATGATTCAGGTGAAGGGCATGCAAAACCTCCATTCTGACGAGAGGCCAACTCCTGCCTTGGCTTTGAATGTAGCCACTGCTTCCCGAGGGTCCGATCATTTGAGAAGCCGTCCGGCTATAGACCTTTATCATCTGCCCGAGCCCGTTTTGAGGAAGATTTATTCGACTCCCATACCTTATAATGGGCCTCTCAGCTCGGATCACCGCGCTTATGAGGGTAAGGCCTGGCAAGTCTTCTGGCAACAACAGTGCTATATGGCTGTTGATTGCCTTGGGATTTGCAAATATCATACTACTTTCCTTGGTGCTACCCATCCCAACTTCGAAGAATGGGTTAAGGTCATTTATTACAATACAGGCCTTGAGTTTACTCCTGAGGAGTTATGGGAGATCGCGTGGAGATGTAACACATTGGAGAGGATGTTTAACCTCCGTGAGGGCATGGACATCAACGATAACTCCCGAGGCGATATGCTCAACGAGCGTTACTTCACCGAACCTTGTAAGCGCGGTGCTCCTGATGTAATAGGGAGCAAAATTGACAAGGAAAAATTCCTCAAGATGCGCGAGGAATTTTACAGGTACAACGGTTGGGATGAGAACGGCGTCCCAACGGAAGAGACTTTAAAGAAATTGGGTCTCGATAATGAACCATCCCATTTGCTGTAAAGGAGGTTAGCCATGGCATACAAGGCTCTTGTTATAGATTATCAAAAGTGCACAGGTTGCAGGAATTGTGAGCTTGTGTGTTCGGTTTTTCATGAGGGAGTGGCCAATCCCTATAAGGCCAGAATAAAGGTTGAGAAATGGGAATGGGAAGGGTTGTATATTCCTGTCACTTGTAGGCAGTGTGTGGATGCTCCGTGTATGGCGGTTTGTCCGGTTAAAGCTATAACTCGTGATGAGACCCTCGGAAGGGTTGTGGTAAATCATGATCTTTGTATCGGTTGTAGATCTTGTGTGACGGTGTGTCCTTTTGGCGCTATGGGTTGGAATCCCGAGACCAAAAAGGTTTACAAGTGCGATCTTTGTGATGGTGATCCCCAATGTGTGAGATTTTGCTATGAAAAGGCAGTGGATTATGTGGATGTTTCAAGGGAACCCATTTTGAAGAAACGGGAGGCTGCCGAGAGGATAGCTGAAGCTCACAAAAAGGCAGTTGAGCTAACCTTAGCCGAAACACCTTAAAGGGGTTTTAGGGGAAGGAGGACTCACCGAGGAGTCCCCCTTCCCCTTTCCCGCTGAGGAGGGAGATTTATGGGAGTTAAAGTGAGGTTACACCCCTTTTTGAATGACGGAAAAGAGGGAGTCTTTGAGGTTAACGGCAAAACGGTGGGTGAGTGTTTGAACGAGCTTGTTAAATTGGACCCCGCTTTTAAGGAGAAGTTTTTCGAAAGAAACGGTAAGCTCAAGAATTACCTTGAGGTTTTGGTCAATGCGAAAACTACCTTTCCTCAAGAATTAGCCTATCCCGTCAAAGACGGGGATGAAATAGATGTGATAGTGTTTCTTGCTGGAGGATAATAAGGTTTCAAATAAAAAATTAAAAACAAAAATCCCCCGTACGGGGGATTTTTGTTTTGGTTTTTGCAAAGCTTTAGAAGCCTGCCAATATGGGAGCAAACACCAGGGCTATTATGGACATTAGTTTAAGCATGATGTTCAAACTGGGTCCTGCGGCGTCTTTCATTGGGTCACCCGCTGTATCTCCTACTACAGCAGCCTTGTGGGCATCGGAGCCTTTTCCCCCGAAATGACCCATTTCAATGAACTTTTTAGCGTTATCCCAAGCTCCACCAGCATTTGCTTGAATTATGGCCAAAAGGAACCCTGCGCCTATCGAACCCAGTAAGAATCCCGCCAGGGCATATTTGCCGAGAATGAATCCAACTGCCAATGGAGCTACTATGGCTACAATTACAGGCGTAACCATTCTTCTCAACGCTCCTCGAGTGGAAAGGGCTACACAACGAGCATAATCGGGTTTAGCTTTACCTTCCATCAGACCAGGTATTTCACGGAATTGCCTTCTCACCTCTTCAACTATTACAAAGGTGTTCCTTCCAACAGCATCCATTACCATCGCACAGAAAACAGCCGGTAACATCACTCCGATGAATAATCCTGCTACAACCGGAGCACTCAAAATGCTTGACAAAAGGCCTCCTTCTATGACCAGCTGCCCATTTTCAACTTTAACGATACCTACTGCGAACCCATAAGAGAGAAGAAGCGCAAGGGCTGTCAGAGCAGCTGATCCAATAGCAAATCCCTTTCCCGTAGCCGCCGTAGTATTCCCCAATGCATCAAGGGCATCAGTTCTCTCCCTGATTTCAGGCCCCAAGCGTGCCATCTCGGCGATACCACCAGCGTTGTCTGCTATTGGACCATAAGCATCAGTGGAAAGAGAAATACCTAAAGTGGAAAGCATTCCCACTCCCGCAATTGCCACTCCATAAAAGCTTGCCAATTTATAAGAAACCAAAAGGGCAAGGGCTACTACCAAAATCGGTATCCAGGTACTCATCATACCTACGGCAAAACCCTGCATTATGGTCGTCCCTCCTCCGCTTGTTGCCGCTTGGGAGATCCTTTGAGTGGGGCTGTATTCGTAGGCAGTGTAATAGTTGGTGCTTTCCCCAATAATGATTCCAGCTATAAGCCCTGCCAAAACCGAATACCAAATCCCCATATGAGCCTTAAGGATTAAAACTACCAAGAGGGATAAAACAAGGGTCAAACCGGCCGCTACAAAAGTGCCTCGCCTTAAAGCCCACAAGAGGTCCCTCATTCGGCTTCCCCCAGTTGATACGAAGAAAACGCCTATAATAGAAGCGATTATCCCACTTGCGGCAACAAGAAGCGGTAAATGCCAAGCCGTTTTGGGTAGAGGCACTAGGCCACTTGAAAAGGCCAAAATCGACAGCGTCATGGCTGCTATAATGGCATCCACATAAGATTCAAAAAGGTCTGCTCCCATTCCGGCCACATCTCCCACATTATCCCCAACCCAGTCAGCTATAACTGCAGCATTTCTCGGATCGTCCTCCGGAATCCCGACCTCCACCTTTCCAACTAAGTCAGCGGCCGCATCCGCTCCCTTGGTGTAAATGCCACCTCCAACCCTGGCAAAAAGGGCCACCGAAGAAGCCCCCATTCCATAGGCTGGAAGGATGCTCAGGAATTGGGGATGGTCCTTAAACAAGAAATAAATGACACAAACCCCCACAAGTCCTATGCCCACAACGGTCATTCCCATAACGGTTCCGCCCCTAAAAGCCACCCTAAGACCTGAATTGAGGCTTTCCCTGGCTGCTACAGTGGTTCTGGCATTGGCCCTTACCGCAATGCTCATCCCCGCATAACCAGAAGCCATAGAACATAAAGCACCAAGTACGAACGCAAAGGCTGTCCAAGGGCTCATTGAGGGGCTTGCTTTACCAAGGATAAGTAGGACGATTGCTACAACGATCACAAAGATGGCCAAAATTTTATACTCAGACTTAAGAAATGCCTCGGCTCCTTCCCTCACTGCTTCTGAGGCCTCCTTTATAAGCCCCGTCCCGGGATCTTTTTTTAGTGTAGATAGAGCAGCCGAAAACGCATAAATCAGACCCAAAACCCCACTCGCTAAAGCTATCCATCCCCACTCCATCTTTCTCCTCCTAAAAACTTACGAGTGTTACTTTGAGGCTTAACAAAAAAAAGCATCCCTTGTCAAGGGTGTGATACTTGTCGTTTGATAAGAAAAAATTTTAAAATTTGCTTGTTCGATGCTTGCCAAAATTTTGAGTGGCACCATTTATGGGATTGAGGCAAAAAGGGTCGAGGTAGAGGTCGATATTTCGTTAGGTCTTCCCGCTTTTAATATCGTAGGTTTGCCGGAAGCAACTGTTAAAGAGAGCAAAGAACGGGTAAGAGCAGCACTTAAAAACTCTGGTTATGAATTTGTCCCTCGGAAAATCACCGTTAACCTCGCTCCTGCCGATTTGAAAAAAGAAGGTTCGGGATTAGATCTTCCAATCGCTCTTGGGGTACTTGTGGCACAGCAAAAAATAGAGAGCTCCAAATTGGAGCGGTATCTTTTTGCCGGTGAACTCTCCCTTGAAGGTAAAGTAAAACCCATAAAAGGTACTTTGCCTTTGGCCCTTTTGGTCAAGGAAGAGGGACTCCGTGGGCTTGTTCTTCCTTCTTCAAATGCCCGTGAAGCTTCATTGGTTAAAGGTATAGAGGTTATTCCTGTTAACGAGCTAAAAGAAGCTTTTGAGTTTATTCGAGGGGACTTAGAGATTGCGCCCTTTGATGTTTTTTCCGAGGATGCGAATGAGGAAGTTTTTCCCTACGAAGATATGGAGGAGGTCAAAGGCCAAGAAAGTGCCAAAAGGGCCCTCGAGGTTGCTGCTGCCGGGGGACATAACGTTCTTATGATAGGTCCACCTGGTTCTGGAAGCAAAAGGCTGCTCAAGAAAAGAAGCCCTCGAGTTTCTGGCAGACCTGGGCATCGTAGAAGCCCAGCTGGCCTTAAGAAGCAGAAAAGAAAGACAAAAGATCGAAAAGCAGCTCAGAAAAAAAGAAGCTCTCAGAGAAATGACCCTCAGATACGCAACGTGCCTCTTGAAGGCAGTCGAAAAAGCAGCCTACCACCACCCCAGCCAAATGGACTTCGACCTCTACATGGAAATCTGCCGCTCTTTCAAAGCCTTGAAAAAAAGATGCTTAAACCCAAGCC
>CAYZRR010000115.1:0-4030 GCA_964480925.1 uncultured Thermodesulfobacteriota bacterium | reverse complement strand
GTGATGAGTCAGAAGTACTTGGGCGAAACCCTTGATATTCACGGTGGAGGGGAAGATTTGATATTTCCTCATCACGAAAACGAGATAGCCCAATCCGAGGCCTTAACGGGGAAGCCCTTCGTTAGGTTTTGGCTTCACAACGCGTTTGTGAAAATAGAAGGGGAAAAAATGTCAAAATCCTTAGGAAATGTGATCCTGTTGAGGGAAATCCTCAACTTATATCATCCCGAGGCCCTGAGGCTTTTCCTTTTGAGCAAACATTACCGCACCCCTATCGATTACTCCCCCGAGACCCTAAAGGAGACCCAAAGGGCCCTGGAGAGGCTTTACAGGATGATCCAAAGGGCCAAAATGGCCGAAGGCCTTAAAGAAGAGGGCTTAGATAAAGTCAAAGAGCTCACCTTGAGCTTGAAGGAGAGATTTGAGGAGGCTTTAAGTGATGACCTTAATACGGCAAGGGCTTTGGGGGCGCTTTTTGAGCTTTTAAGAGAAGTAAACAAGATTCAAAGCCCCCTTCCAAAGGAGATAGGCGAAAAGATTCTTGAGGGGCTTGAAGTTTATCAAAGGGTCCTTGGCATATTAAAGGAAGATCCGGAGGAGTTTTTCAATAAAAAGAGACGGAAAAAGCTTCAAGAAATAGGCCTCTCCCTTGAGAAGTTAGAAGAGCTTATTAAAAAAAGAGAAGAGGCACGTAAGAAAAAGGATTGGGAGACGGCTGATAATATTCGCACTTTTCTTTCTTCTTACGGCATAAGGCTTATGGATACTCCTCAAGGGACCAAGTGGGATGTGGATGACTGAGTTTAAATTGGTCTCCGAATTTGAGCCCAAAGGCGATCAGCCCAAAGCGATTGAAGCGCTTTCCCGGTGGCTTGAGGAAGGCGTAAGGCACATGGTCCTTTTAGGGGTTACGGGATCGGGCAAGACTTTTACGATGGCCAATGTCATTGCCAGACTCAATCGACCTGCCCTCATCATTTCTCATAACAAAGCCTTAGCAGCCCAGCTTTATGGGGAGTTCAAGCAACTTTTCCCCTACAATGCGGTTGAGTTTTTCATAAGTTATTACGATTACTATCAACCCGAAGCCTACGTTCCCGAAACGGATACCTACATAGAGAAGGACGCCTTGATAAACGAACAAATAGACAAATTGAGGCATTCGGCTACCAGGTCCCTTTTTGAAAGAAGGGACGTGATCATTGTGGCAAGTGTTTCCTGTATCTATGGTTTGGGATCGCCGGAAGATTATGCCTCTATGAAACTCCCCTTGAAAAAGGGAATGAAGATAAGGCGATCAGACCTTCTTTCCTATTTGGTCGAGATCCTTTATCAAAGAAACGACTATGACTTTTACAGGGGTAGTTTCCGAGTGAGGGGAGATATTGTTGAGGTCTTTCCGGCCCATGAGGAAGAGAGGGCTTTGAGGATCGAACTTTGGGGCGATGAAGTTATGAGCTTAAAGGAATTTGATCCTTTAACTGGGAAGGTGATAAGGGAACTCGAATCTTACACCATTTATCCCGCCAGTCACTACGTTACCCCTCGGGAAAGGCTCCTTTTGGCCATTGAGGGGATAAAGGAGGAATTAAGAGAAAGGGTGAGAGAATTGAAGGAACAGGGGAAGCTTTTGGAAGCCCAGAGGCTTGAACAGAGGACGCTCTTTGATATTGAGATGTTATTAGAAGTCGGCTACTGTAAGGGGATCGAGAACTACTCGCGACATTTGACGGGAAGACTTCCCGGCGAGCCTCCTCCAACCCTTTTGGATTACCTTCATCCCGATACGATAATATTCATCGATGAGTCCCATGTGACCATTCCCCAGCTTCAAGGCATGTACCATGCTGACAGATCTCGAAAGGAGACACTGGTGGAATACGGTTTTAGGCTCCCTTCGGCCTTAGATAATCGCCCCTTGAAGTTTGAGGAGTTTGAGGAGAGAGTAAAACAGGTGATTTACGTTTCCGCTACTCCAGGGGATTATGAACTTGAGAAGGCCGGCCCTTATGTGGTTGAACAAATCATAAGGCCCACAGGGCTCATGGATCCAGAGGTGGAGGTAAGGCCTGCCAAAAACCAAGTTGAGGACCTTTATTGGGAGATAAAGAAGAGGGCCGAAAGGAACGAGAGGGTTCTTGTCACCACCTTGACCAAAAGAATGGCTGAGGATCTCACCGATTATTATCGGGAAAGGGGGCTTAGGGTTAGGTATATGCACTCGGAAATCGACACGTTGGAAAGGGTGGAGATCCTTCGGGATTTAAGGCTTGGGAAGTTCGATTGTTTAATTGGGATAAATCTTTTGAGGGAAGGCCTTGACCTTCCGGAAGTAAGCCTTGTGGCCATCCTTGATGCCGACAGAGAAGGTTTTCTCCGTTCAGAACGCGCCCTGATTCAGACTTTTGGGCGAACCGCTCGTAATGTGAACGGAAAGGTGATCCTTTATGCTGACACTATCACCCGCTCTATGGCCAGAGCTATAGAAGAGACCCAAAGAAGACGGAGGATTCAAGAGGAATATAACAGACTTCACGGTATAACTCCGGAGACCATTAAGAAGGCCATAACGGATATCCTGAGTTCCATCTACGAGGCCGATTATCCTAAAATACCGGATTTGAGAGAAGAAGAAATCGAGCTTTATGATCCGCACTTGATTGAGAAGGAAATAGAGAGGCTTAAGACTTTGATGAAAGAAGCAGCCTCACGGCTTGAGTTTGAAAAGGCGGCTATATATAGGGACAAAATAAAGGTCCTTGAAAGAAGGCTTATTGAACTTGGTTTCCCCGAAGTAGAACCTAATGGGAGAAAGAGGAAGAAGAGAAGAAGATGAACCACATTTTGTTCGAAAGAGATACCCTCTTTATCCTCGATCAGAGGCTTTTACCTTGGGAAGAAAAATATGTGGAGTGTAAAAGTGCTGAGGATGTGGCCTGGGCCATAAAGGAAATGGTCATTCGAGGGGCTCCGGCCATAGGGATCGTGGCGGCCTTTGGGGTGGTGCTTCAGGCGAAAAGGAATCCATCTCGGGCCAAAGAGGAGGCCTTAAGGGCTATAGAATTGCTAAAAAAAACAAGACCAACCGCAAAAAATCTTTTCTGGGCCCTGGAAAGGATGAAAGCGATCCTTCAATCCAAAACTACGGATTTGATCTCGGCTCTTGAAAGGGAGGCATTAACCATCTGGAGGGAAGACCTTGAGGTCAATAAGGCCATCGCCACAAATGGAGCGAAACTCTTAGGGCCTTCAACAAGGGTTCTCACCCATTGTAATGCCGGAGGGCTTGCCACCGGAGGCTATGGTACGGCCCTTGGGATCATAAAAAAGGCCTTCGAAGAGGGAAAGATCCTTCGAGTTTACGCCACCGAGACAAGGCCTTGGCTTCAAGGGGCAAGGCTTACGGCCTGGGAGTTAAAGAGGGAGGGGATTCCGGTAACTTTGGTGGTGGATTCGGCGGTGGGTTATCTTATGAGTAAGGGCTTAGTGGATGCGGTTATTGTCGGAGCCGATAGGGTGACCTCCAGGGGGGATGTGGCCAACAAAATCGGAACCTATACCATTGCGGTTCTTGCTCATCGACATGACGTTCCCTTTTATGTGGCAGCTCCGCTTTCCACCTTTGATATGGAAGTTCTAAAGGGAGAGGAGATATTGATCGAAGAAAGAGACGAAAGGGAGGTGCTTGAGATTTCCGGAAAAAGGATAGCGCCTGAAGGGGTTAATGCCCTTAATCCGTCTTTTGATATTACTCCTGCGGAGATAATAAAAGCCATTATTACCGAAAAGGGGGTCCTATGGCCGCCACTTTGATCGCCTTAATTACCGACTTCGGATGGAGGGATGGATATGTGGGAGCAGTAAAGGGGGTCATCATGACCCTTAATCCTGAAGTGAAGATATTGGATGTGGCCCATGAGATTCCTTCCCATGATATTTTAGCTGGAGCTCTGGTTTTGGAAGGGGTATTTGATTACTTTCCTCCAAAAACTGTCTTTTTGACGGTTGTAGATCCTGGGGTTGGGGGTAA
>CAYZRR010000114.1:0-13838 GCA_964480925.1 uncultured Thermodesulfobacteriota bacterium | reverse complement strand
TTTTGACCTTCAAAGGTTTGGCTCCTGGAGTCGGAAGAAAGGGTTTCCGGGCAAGGCCCTTCTCAAAGGGGAATGGGAAGAGGTTTTAAGGTTTTATTTGGTCGAAGTCCTTCTGGGGGATCCTAAAAGGGTAAGGGACCTTAAGGAAAAGGCTTCTTCCTTGTGGGGAGATTGGAAGGCTTTAAAGGAAATTTTGCCGCCTTCAAATCAAAGGAGTGTGGTGGATTTTTTAATTCACCACCCGAAGGATTTCAAAAAAGCGGTAAACTTGATCACTCCGAGGATACTTTCCGTGTGGCTTACGGCTTATCAAAGTTTTTTATGGAACGAACTCGTAAGCCGATATCTGGAAAGACTGAGTCAAAAAGAGGGTCTTTCTCATTTTTATTTGGAGTTGCCCTTTCAAAGGCTTTTTGTGCCAATTGGCCCTTTTCTCAAGGAGATTTGGGAGACCTTAAAATCCGAGAAGATCCCTCTCCCGAAGCGAAGCCTAAAGCTCAAGGAGGAATGGGAGGGTATTTTCTCCGAGCTTTTAAAGGAGGAAGGGTTAGAGCTTCGAGATCTGAAGGTTAAAGGGCTTAAAAGGGTTTATCTCAGTTCATGGGAAAGGCCCCTTTGGGTGATCCCACGGAGAGTGAAGGCATTTAAAGAAGAACCCGATGAGCTTCACCCTTCCAAATGGAAGATGCCTTTATCCTTTGAACTTCCTCAAGGTTCTTACGCTACGCTTTTTTTACAGATTCTTGCCAAAAGAGCCGGTTTGGAGCTTCAACTTCCGATTAATGCCTAAAACACCTTTGTCCGGTGAAAGCCATCGCTACAGGTGGATTGGCTCGATTGCAAGCCTCAATGACCTCATGATCTCTTTCGGAACCCCCGGGTTGAAGGATCGCAGTTATGCCTTCTCTTATTGCCAATTCGGGACCGTCTTTAAAGGGGAAAAAGCCATCGGAGATCAATACCGAACCCTTTAAGCCTCCACGTTCCTCTTTCACTTTTTCGTCGATTAGTTCTTTATGTTCAGATGGCCTTTTCCCTTCTTTTATCTCTTGTTCGAGTTCGTAATAGGGGATTCCATATTGCTTAAAGGAAAGCGCATCCGCAAATTTTTGGTATGCCTTAAAGATGGCAATCTGGACTGATCCTACTCGGTCCTGTTCCCCCGTGGCTATGGCACAGGTAGCCTTATCCTTCACAAATACAACCGAGTTTGACGTTACCCCTTGAATGACAGCCCATCCAAAAAGCATATCTTCGATCTCCTTCTGGGTAGGCTCTCTTAGGATCCGGTATTCCTTTCCTTTATAAAGGGCAAGGGCGGGTTTTAAATCTTCGGGCTTTCTTATCTGATTTACGAAGGACCTTTGAACGATGATGCCCCCGTCAATAAGGGATTTGAATTCGATAAAGGGAAGATCCGCGTATTCTTGCAAGCGATCTATTTTTTCGATTTTTACGATTCTTAAGTTTTTCCACTTTTTTAAAAACTCAAGCGTCCCTTCTTCATATTCAGGGGCCACCACCACTTCGAAGTAAAATTGGGAGATCCATTCGGCAGTTTCTTTATCAAGGGGCCTGTTTAATACCACACAACCTCCAAAGGCGGCGATTCTGTCGGCCAGAAAGGCTCTTTCAAGGGCTTGAACTAACGTCTCACCTTGGGCTACCCCGCAGGGGTTATTGTGTTTTATTATGCAGGCACTGGGCTTATCCATCAGGTATTTTATGATATTTAAACCGCTGTCAATGTCGGTGAGGTTGATTTTACTTGGGTGTTTCCCAAACTGAAGGAAATCCTCTTCTTTTAAAGCACTTACAAGGCCCCTTTCGGGGTCTATGAAGCGGCAATCTCCAAGTATCAAATTGCCTCCCACAAGTTCATAAAGGGCAGCAGGTTGATCAGGATTTTCGCCATACCTTAAACCTCGTTCTTCCCATGTGTTTTTTTCTTCGTCAAAGACCCTCCAGGTCCTTTTGCGATAAAAAAGTTTCTGATCACCAAACTGAATGATCAGATGTTCCGGGAAGAACTCAGAAAGGATCCGGTGGTAAATCTCTTTGAATTGCATCCTTTAACCTCTTCTTGGATGGTCTTAATCAAAGATTCCTCATCGAGTCCTTGATCTCTATAAAGCTCTTCAGGGGTACCCGAAAGACCATAGTGACGGATTCCTAATCGACGGAAACGAACCGCATAGCCGTTTTCGGCCAAGAACTTGGCCACTTCCGCTCCAAGCCCTGTTTCAACGTGGTGGTCCTCATAGGTTATTATGAGACCCGTTGAGGCTGCAAGGCTTAAAAGCTCCTTGTCCAAGTCAAAAGGACAGGAGATGTTTATGACCATTACGTCAATCCCTTCCTTTCTAAGCAGGTCGGCCACTTTCACAGCCCGGTTGAGCAGAGTGCCCATGCTGACTAAAGCCCCTTTGGTGCCTTTTCGGATTAGATCACCTTTGCCGTAACAAAAAACGTAGTCCGGGCCAAAGAAAGGTCTTCCTTCCTCATCCTCTATCACCGGTTCGGGCTCCCGGCCCATAGTGATGAGAAAGTTCCCTTCCCTTTGGACTACCCATCTTATGATCCTATCAGTGTGGTTGGGATCAGCCGACACTATTACCTTGAAGCCAAAAAGGTTCCTCATGAGCCCCAAATAATCTATACAGTGGTGAGTGTTTCCATCCTGCCCTACATCAAGCCCCGTATGGGTAGCTATTAACTTCAAATTGGTGCGGTTTATGTCGTTTAAACGCTGTTGATTGTAGGCCTCATCGATGTTGAAGACCCCAAAATCCGCGAAAAACGTAATAATTCCCTCCCGTGAGAGAACGCCTGCAATGATGGCGGTACTGTGTTCCTGAACCCCTCCTTCGATAAGATAAGATGGGAAGCGTTTCCCAAATTCCTCCACCATAACCGAACCTTGAAGGTCACAATCCAAGGCCACAATGGGTATACCTTTGGGGATGTTTAGCTCGGCAAGCTCAAGGAGAACCTTCCCCCAGGCTTTTCGGTTACCCACTTTCTCTCCCGGGAAATAGGCCTTCGGAGTACCCGGATCGATCTTGGGAAGGGAGGGAGAGGGTCTTTCAAATTTGGTGTAAAAGGATTTTTTACGCAATTCCCTCAGGTGATCCAGATCAGGCTCAAACCCAAGCTCCTTCATGGCCATTTCATATTCTTGAGGGTTTAGGGCTCTTCCGTGGTAAACGTTATTGTTTTCCATAAAGCTTATTCCCTTACCCATAACGGTATGGGCGATAATGGCGGTTGGTTTTTCGTCGAAGATGGCTTTTCTCAACGCTTTGTAAAGTTCTTGGAAGTCATGACCATCGACCTCGATTACCTCCCAAGCATCAGCCTCGTAGTTCTCCCTGATCCTTTGGGGCATAATCTGGTGGATGCTTCCACTTATTTGTAATTGGTTATAATCGATAATGACCGTTAGGTCCTTAAGGCCATATTTCACGGCAAAGCGTCGGGCCTCGCTCACTGGTCCTTTAGTCTGTTCGCCATCACTCATGAGAACAAAAGTATGGTATTTTTTCCCCTTGATCTTTCCCGCAAGGGCAAAACCACACCCAGCCGCAAGCCCTTGCCCCAGATTGCCCGTGCTCCATTCTATACCAGGAAGCTGAGAATTCACGTGTCCCTCGTAAGGGCTTCCCCCGAGGCGAAAGGTCGAAAGGGCTTCTTCTATAGGGAAAAAACCCAACCTTCCGAGGACCGAATACACGGCAGGGGAGATGTGCCCGTGGCTTATGACGATCCTATCCCTGTTCTCATTCCAAGGATCGTGGGGGAATATGTTAGCCTTTCCGTAAACCAGCAGCACCATTTCTAATGAAGAAAGAGAGCCTCCTGGGTGTCCTGAACCCGCGAGAAACGTCATGGTGAGGATGTCACCTCGGCACAGATGAGCCAAAGCTTTAAGCTCTTCCAGTTCCTCCTTGGTGAGCTCAGGCTCATCAAACCCCTTTTTCATCCCTTTCCCCCAAAACAAACTTAGCCCCTTTTGGGGGCCCAAAATTTTTATGGCACAACTTCTATTAAAAGGCAAGGCTCTTTTCTTTTTTAAAATATTTTGTTGACAAAATTTAATATAAAAAAGTAAAAAGTATACTAATAAAAAGACAAAAACTTTTAAGTGCCCGTAAGAAAGGCCTTTTTGATGCTTGAGCAGGAAAAACTGCTAGTCTGGGACGATGGGTTGGGAATTAAGGTAGGGAGATTAAAAAGGTAGGAGGTGGAAGAATATTTCGCTATAAGATAAGTGATTGAGAATCATGTGCTTTCTCTCTTGGTAAAGAACATTACAGATGAAGATCTCGCAGAACTCAGAAGAAATGTAACTTGGGGGACACCGTAATAAGGGGAGGAAATAAAAAAGAAATCATCAAATGTGAAACCCAATTTCACGAAATAACTTATAGGGCTACGAAGTCAAACGTGCTGCTTGAGACCTTCTCGCGTCTTGTTGATAAATTTCAATGGTTTAGGGGCCTTGCCTTAAGCGTACCTGGTGCGGCTTTAAGTTCGCTTGCCCAGCATAAAAATGCTGGAGCTTATGGAAAAGAGAGACCTTAAAAGCCTTAAAAGGCTGATGAAAGCCCATCTGAGAGAAGCTAAAAGTAGGATAGAATTTCTATGTGGCATACTATTACGTTAAAAACAGAAAAAATAAAAAGGAGGTGTTATCATGAAACTTAAAAATTGCCAAAAGTTTTGTGCCTTGCTCTTTGTAGGGATTTTGAGCTTAGTTTTTTTTGCCTTTACAATAACTTCACATGCTACGGATAAGATTCAACTCAGGTTCGCGACTGTTTTTTCACAGACCCATTTACATACGGTTCTCAATCAGATGTTTGCTGATGAGATCAAAAAGAGGACTAACGGGAAAGTAGAAATCACAATTTACCCTGTGGGTACGCTCGCTGCACCTGCTAAGGTTTACGATGCGGTAGTTCAGGGCATAGCAGACATCGGTATGTCCTGTCCTCTCTGGGTAGCTGGGCGTTTCCCTTTAAGCGAAATCTTCGAGATGCCTTCCGAAATTCCGAGTGCATGGGTTACGACAAAGACTTATGCGGATCTTTTTAATAAGTTTACTTTTAAGGAGTATGAAGAAGTTCACATTCTTTATCTTCACGGCCCGGGAAGGAATGTGATCGCCACAAAGAATAAGCCTGTATATAAGTTGGAAGACTTAAAAGGTTTGACATTAAGAACAAGCGGGTCAACAGTAGACCTAATAAAGGCTTGGGGTGCTGTTCCCAGAGCAATGCCAATGTCAGAGGTTTATGAAGCGTTACAGAAAGGCGTTGTGGACGGAAACTTTGCAGTGCCTGAGGTCCTCAAAGGTTGGAACGTTGCGGAATTAGTGAAGTACGTTACAATTCCACCTATTTCTACCTCCAGTTGCCAGTTTGTGGCTATGAATAAGAAGAAGTGGGAGTCCTTACCTGCCGATGTGAAAAAGGTTTTTACTGAGCTTAGCAACGAATATGCTGAAAGACAGGCCTATGTGTGGATGTATTATGATAAGATAGGTTTGGACTACTTTAAAAGCCTACCGGGGAGACAGGTGATTGTGATACCAAAAGAGGAAAAAGAGAAATGGGAAAAGCCTGCGAGGGTTGTCCTTGAGAAATATATCGCCGATAAAGAAAGAATGGGTTTACCAATGAAAGACTATGTGAAATACTTCTTTGAAAGGGTTGCATACTATATGGAGAGACAGCCCTCTGAGGAAGAGGCGGTTAAATGGGTGGAGAGCCACCTTATTAAGAAGTAGGTACAAAATCGAAGCCAAGGAGGGGCACAACTTGAGGAAATTAGTGGAGAAAATGGGGAGTTTTTTCAACTGGATAGCTATTCTATCCGTGCTTCTGATGTTCGTTGTTATAACAGCCGATATTCTTTCGTCGAAAATACTGAACAAGCCTATAACAGCGGCGTTTGATATAGTGTCCCTCCTTGGTATTTGTGTGGCTTCATTTTCCCTTGCCGAGACGATAATTGCAGGTCGTCATATAGAAGTAGAGTTCATAGTGGCAAAGATGCCTTTTACCGTTGCCAAAGTACTTAATGTGTTAAGTAGAGTTCTTTCCATAGTTTTCTTTATACTTATAGTCTGGAGATCCTTTATTTACGGCTACCATCTCCAATTAGTAAAGGAGGCTACTATGACCCAACGTATACCTGTTGCTCCCTTTGTTTATGCCATTGGTGTGGCCTGCATTCCAGCCATATTCATATATGCCATCCAGGCGTATCAAAATCTTAAGATAAGGAGATGATATGGAACCGGTAAATGTAGGAATAGTGGGTATAATCTTGCTCATTATACTTTTTGCCATAAAAGTACCCGTAGCTTTTGCAATGGGAATAATGGGATTCCTTGGTTTCAGTTATCTTGCGGGTTTAGATGCAGCTCTTAATATGGTCGCAGTTGAGCTTTTAAATGTTTTTTCTTCCTATACCCTTACGTCAGTAGTAGCTATGTTTGTGCTTATGGGATGCATTGCTTTCAGAACAGGCATGAGCGAACGCATCTTTGATGCAAGTCATGTAATTTTAGGTAACCTGAGAGGTGGACTTGCGATAGCCTCAGTAATCGGCTGTGCTGCCTTTGCCGCTATATGTGGTTCAACCAATGCTACAGCTGCTGCTATGGGTCTGGTTTCACTACCTCAAATGAAGAAATATAATTATGATGATTCCCTTGCCACGGGATGTCTCGCTTCCGCAGGAACACTCGGAATTCTCATCCCGCCGAGCGCTCTCCTTGTTATATATGGCATAATAGCTGAGCAGTCTATTGGCAAGCTTTTTCTAGGGGGTATAATACCCGGGATCATACTCACTTTTGCTTTCATTATAGCGATCTCCATTGTATGTTGGAGGAATCCTTTACTTGGACCTCCAGGTCCCCCCACCTCTTTTATTATGAAAATAAAAGCATTACCAGCAATGATAGAAGTTCTCATAGTTTTTGCTCTGGTTATGGGTGGGCTCATGACCGGATGGTTCACTCCAACGCAAGCAGGGGCGGCTGGTTCGCTTGCTGTAGTCCTGATAGCGCTTGTAAGGAAGAATATATCGTGGAAGGCAATGGTAGAGGCATCTAAGGATACACTTTTGATTACTTGTATGGTCATGTTCGTTCTCTATGGTGCTACTTTATTCAGCCGTTTTATGGCAGTTACTCAGATACCCTTCAATCTTTCGGGTTGGATCAGTAGTGTACGCGCTCCAAGGGAGTTGATTATGATCATCATTCTTTTCATGCATCTGGTTGGTGGTTGTTTTATGGATGGTCTTGCCATGATTATGCTTACGGTGCCTATCCTATTGCCTACGGTGGTATCTCTTGGTTACGACCCTATATGGTTTGGTATATTAATTACCTTGATGGTAGAGATGGCAGCAATAACACCGCCCGTAGGAATAAACGTATATGTCATCAAGGGAATTGCTCCAGATGTACCTTTAGAGACCATATTTAGGGGCATATTCCCATTTCTTTGGGCACTTATTTTTGTAACCTTTCTTATAATATTTTTCCCCCAACTCGTCCTTTTTCTACCCCGTCAAGTAGCGTTTTGAGCTTTAAGATGATTGGTTGAGAAAAGGCCTTCTTTTTTCCTTGAAATGTCGAAAGGGATGGTTACCTTGCTTGAAGAGGACACTTAACAGGAGGTGAGACAGATGGCGAGGAAAGCCCTTGGGATTGATTTAGGAACGACCAACTCAGTGGTCGCTATAATGGAAGGCGATAGGCCTACGGTTATACCCAATGCCGAAGGATCAAGGCTTACGCCTTCGGTGGTGGCCTTTACCAAAGACGGTCAAAGGTTAGTGGGGCAACTGGCAAAAAGGCAGGCCATTTTGAACCCCGAAAACACTATCTTCTCCATAAAGAGGTTCATGGGAAGAAGATACGATGAGGTTCAAGAGGAGATAAAGAGGGTACCTTATAAGGTGGTGCCCGGTCCTAACAACGCCGCAAGGGTTGAGATCATGGGAAAACTTTATGCTCCCGAAGAGATCTCGGCCATGATACTGAAGAAACTGGTGGATGATGCGGAGAGGTATTTGGGGGAGAGGGTTACGGATGTGGTGATAACGGTCCCCGCTTATTTTAACGATGCTCAGCGTCAGGCCACAAAAACCGCCGGTGAGATCGCAGGGCTTAACGTTTTGAGGATCATAAACGAGCCTACAGCAGCTTCTTTGGCTTATGGGCTCGACAAAAAGACTAACGCCACCATTTTGGTCTTTGACCTCGGTGGAGGTACCTTTGATGTCTCCATTCTTGAGGTGGGGGAAGGAGTGTTTGAGGTGAGGGCCACCTCAGGTGATACCCACTTGGGAGGTGACGATTTCGATAAAAGGCTTGTTGACTGGGTTGCTGATGAATTCATGAAGGAACACGGCATAGACCTGAGGAAAGACCCCCAAGCCTTACAAAGGCTTTATGAGGCCTGTGAGAAGGCCAAATGTGAACTCTCGACGCTTCTTGAAACCCGCATAAGCTTACCTTTTATTACGGCTGACGCTACTGGCCCTAAACACCTCGATATTACCGTTACAAGGGCCCGTTTCGAATCCTTATGTCAAGACCTCTTCGAGAGACTTAAAGGACCGCTTTTCCAAGCCTTAGAGGACGCAAAACTTAGGCCCAAGGATATAGATGAAGTGGTACTTGTAGGTGGTGCGACCAGGATGCCTGCGGTTCAAAGGCTTGTAAGAGAGGTCTTCGGAAAAGAACCATGTCAAGGGGTAAACCCTGACGAGGTGGTGGCGGTTGGAGCAGCTATCCAGGCGGCGGTTCTTGTGGGTGGCTTCAAGGACATATTGTTGCTTGATGTGGTGCCCATCTCTTTAGGCGTAGAGGTGAAGGGTGGTTTGTTCCACAAGATTATAGAGCGCAATACCACCATTCCCGTCCGTAGGACCGAGATCTTTACTACTGCCGAGGACTTTCAGACCTCGGTGGAGATCCATGTACTTCAAGGCGAACGTCCGATGGCCCGTGATAATAGATCGCTTGGGCGTTTCTATCTGGAAGGAATCCCTCCGGCTCCAAGGGGTGTGCCTCAGATAGAAGTGACCTTCGACATAGATGCTAACGGGATCTTAAATGTTACCGCTCGGGATAAGGCCACAGGGAAGGAGCAGAAGGTCACCATCACTGGTTCCACCAATCTACCCAAGGAAGAGATAGACCGGATGATGAGAGAGGCCGAGATGTATGCTCAGGAAGACCGGAAGAGGAAGGAACTCGCTGAGCTTAAAAACCAGGCCGATAACTTGGCTTATCAAGTGGAAAAACAGATCAAAGACCTTGGTGAGAAGGTCCCACCGGCCGAGAAAGCTCGAGCTGAATCCATCATTGAGGAGATAAAAAGACTTTGCAAAGAGGAATCGCCTGATGCCACGAGGCTCCGTCAGTTGATGAATGACTTACAGCAAGTGGCCTATACCATATCCGAGATCGTTTATAAGCAGGCTACTGGGACTTATGGACAGGGTTCTCAAGGTGGTACTTCTCAAGGGAAGTCAGATGATGTGATAGATGCTGAGTATGAGGAGAAGAAGTAAGGAAAGGAGAGGAAGATGCCCATTGAAAAATACACCCAAAAAGTACAGGAGGCCCTTTTTGAATCTCAGACCATCGCCGCTCGTTATGGTCATCAGGAGCTTCAGCCTGAGCATCTCTTTTTGGCCCTTCTTGAAGATAGCGATGGACTTGCCTCCAGAATCATCTCTCAGGCTGGGATTGATCCTAACCAGTTAAGACTTAAACTTGAAACTTTCCTTAAAGCCCTTCCAAGCTTAAGGGGCGTAACGGGTCAGATCTACCCTTCCCAGCGCTTTCATCGGGTTCTGGCTCGAGCCGAGGATGAGGCAAAAAGGCTCAATGACGAGTATATAAGCGTGGAACATGTGCTTTTGGCCCTTTCAGAAGACGAAGCAGTAGCGGGTAAGATCTTACGCGAAGTAGGGCTTGAAAGGGGAAGGCTATTTGAAGCTATAAAGAAGGTAAGGGGTTCAGCGAGGGTCACAAGTCCTAACCCCGAGGATACTTATCAAGCCCTCGAAAGGTTTGGACGGGATCTTACGGAACTTGCAAGACAAGGCAAACTTGACCCCGTCATAGGTCGAGACGAGGAGATAAGGCGGGTTATACAGATCCTTTCCCGAAGAACCAAGAACAACCCTGTACTTATAGGTGATCCGGGGGTTGGTAAGACCGCAATTGTGGAAGGTTTGGCCCAGAGGATTGTGAGGAATGATGTGCCCGAGGGGCTTAAGAATAAGCGGATTATAGCCCTCGATATGGGGAGTCTGATAGCCGGGACAAAATACAGAGGGGAGTTTGAAGAAAGGCTTAAGGCGGTTTTGAGGGAGATACAGGAATCAGAAGGCCAAATCATCCTTTTCATAGATGAGCTTCATACGGTTGTAGGAGCGGGAGCAGCGGAAGGGGCTATTGACGCGAGTAACCTTTTAAAACCCATGCTTGCTCGAGGAGAGCTTCACTGTATAGGGGCTACAACCGTTGACGAGTACCGCAAGTATATAGAGAAGGACCGAGCCTTAGAGAGGCGCTTTCAACCCGTTTACGTGGATGAACCCAGTGTAGAAGAGACCATCTCAATTCTACGGGGGCTTAAGGAAAGGTATGAGGTTCATCATGGCGTGAGGATAAAGGATTCAGCGTTGGTAAGTGCAGCCGTTTTAAGCCACAGGTATATAACTGATCGTTATCTTCCGGATAAGGCCATTGACCTGGTGGATGAAGCGGCAGCAAGGCTCAGAGCAGAGATCGATTCCATGCCGGCAGAACTGGATGAATTGACCAGAAAAATCATGCAACTTGAGATAGAGCGTCAGGGCTTAAGACGGGAGAGTGATCCGGCTGCTCAAAAGCGCTTGGAAAGAATAGAAAAAGAGCTTGAGGAGTTGAGGGTTCAGGCTGAAAAACTTAAGGCTCAATGGGAAGAGGAGAAAAAGGCCATCGAGAAAATAAGGGCTTTGAGGCGACAGATAGAGGAGACCAAACGCCAGATAGAGATAGCCGAAAGGCAATATGACCTCAATCGGGTGGCGGAGCTTAAATATGGCAAATTGGTTTTTTTGGAAAAAGAACTTAAGGGTCTTGAATCCCAGCTTGATCAGAAGGGGAAAAGGCTTTTGAAGGAAGAGGTAGATGAGGAGGATATCGCCAAGGTAGTGAGTCAATGGACAGGTATCCCGGTCTCGAGGCTTTTAGAAGGCGAAAGGGAGAAGCTTTTAAAGCTTGAGGAGAGGATTCACCGAAGAGTTGTGGGACAAGATGAAGCGGTTCGGGCAGTCTGTGACGCAGTTCTTAGGGCAAGAGCGGGTATTAAAGATCCCAATCGGCCCATCGGGAGTTTCATATTCCTTGGTCCCACTGGAGTGGGTAAAACCGAACTTGCCAAGGCTTTAGCCGAAGCCCTTTTTGACGATGAGAAGAACATGATCCGAATAGATATGTCTGAATATATGGAAAAGCACTCGGTGAGCCGTTTAATAGGGGCTCCTCCGGGATATGTGGGCTATGAGGAAGGAGGGCAGTTGACAGAAGCGGTGAGGCGAAGACCCTATTCGGTCGTTTTGTTTGACGAAATAGAGAAGGCCCATCCCGAGGTCTTTAACATCCTACTTCAGATCCTTGATGACGGAAGGCTTACCGATAACAAAGGTCGAACCGTTAACTTTACTAACACCGTTATAATTATGACTTCCAATATCGGAAGCCAATATATCCTTGAGCTTGGGGGAAGTGACGAAACAAGTTATCGTCAGATGAAAGACATGGTGCTTCAGGCCTTGAGGATGCACTTCAGGCCCGAATTTCTTAACCGTATAGACGAGATCATCGTCTTTAGGCCTTTAAATCGCGAACAATTGAGAAAGATTGTGGACTTACAAATTGAACGTTTAGCCACAAGGCTTGAGGAGAAGAGGATAACGCTTGAGCTTACTCAAAGGGCCAAGGATTATTTAGTGGATATAGGGTATGATCCTACATATGGAGCAAGACCTTTAAGAAGAGCCATTCAAAGAGAGGTGGAGACGCCTTTGGCTTATAAGATTGTGGCCGGCGAAATAAAAGAGGGAGAACACGTCCTTATTGACTTTAAGGACGGAAAACTCACCTTTGAACCCCGTGTGGAGAAATTGAGCCAGGCTGCAAGTTGAAGAGTTTGTCTCCTTTAAGGAAAACCTGGTGGGCTTTTATATTCCTTGTACTTTTTGGGTTAGCCCTTTATCTGCCGTTTCTTGAATTTAAGGAATTCAAAGGGGAAGAGGGAAGAAGGGTTGTTGTGGCCTTGGAGATGCTCGAAAAGGGGGATTTTTGGGCCCCATCTATTTTGGGAAAGCCTTACTTTATGAAGCCACCTCTTTTTAATTGGGTTTTGGCTGTGGCTTTTAAAATTAGCGGAAATTTTTCGGAGTTTACGGCGCGATTGGTCTCTTCGCTTTCTGCGATCATAACGGCTCTTTTTTTAAGCCTTATTTGGATGAAGGTTTTGAAAAAGGAAGAATCACTTCCCTTTTCCGGGAAAGAACCTCCTTTGTGGATTTTGCTTCTTCCCGGGCTAATTTATCTCACCATTCCTCAGGTTATAGATAAAGCTTTGCTCGCGGAGATAGAGGCTTTTTATGCGCTTTTGGTCACTTTTTCGCTTTACTTTTGGTTTTATCTTTTTGAACTAAAGGGGAAAAAAGATTTGGCTTTCTTTGTAACTGGCTGTTTTTCAGGCCTGGCGATTCTTACCAAAACCTTTCAAGCCCTCCTTTTTTTCTACCTTCCTCTGATCCTTTATTTGAGAAAAAGGCATTTTTTAAAGTTACTTTATAGCAAGGGACATTTTCTCTTCCTACTCGGACTCTTATTGGTCTTCGGGGCTTGGTTTATTCCGGTATCCTTAAAAGTGGGCTTTAAGCCTTTTCTTACAGCTTGGCTTGCCGAATATAGTGGTGCTACAAGGATTGAAGGGAAATTGCTCTCTCATCTTGAAGTCTATACGGCGGATGCCGTGCTTTATTTTTTCCCCTGGCTTCTTTTACTTTTACTATGGATTAAAAGGGAAAACTTAGAACACTTAAGATCTTATCCTTTGCTTTCTCGATTAGGTGCACTCTCGGCCTTCCTTTTTATAAGTGCCTACTTTTCCCATCTTCTAATCCCTGGGGCTAGGCTAAGATATATCTTCCCTGCCACCTCAGGGCTCGCCTTCCTTTCTAGCTTGGTGTTTCTTTTGTGCCCTAAAATCCTGAGTTTTTCTCGCAAAAAGGTCTTTATCTTTTTGATAAGTTTTCTCTTTCTTTCAAAATACGCTTATACCTTCTACTCCAATAGTAAAAATCCAAAATACTTCCCCAACGTATCCTCTCAATTGGCAAATTACCTTTCAGGGGAAAAGGTGCTTTACTTGTGTGAAACTCCACCCCCTTATCTGGTGTATTATTTGAAATACAAATACCAGGTGGTTGAAGAGATGAAATATCTTGAAACCTGTAAAGAGATTCCTTCTGATATCTTCGTCCTAGTTCCTCGAAAAGAAAAACTTTTGAACGAAATTTCTCTCCCCTTAGAGGTCATCCCCCTTAAAATCAGATCTAATGAATACCTGTTATTTAAAGGGGGATGACCTCTGAAGGCGGAAATAATTATAGCCTTTTGAGTTCAATATCCTTTAGGTCAAACGCGATCTTTTTCTCCTTGTGGAGATCAAACCTATCCAGGTTCATCACCTTAACCCAGGCTTTTACGAAGTTTCTTATGAAGACCTCCTCACCAT
>CAYZRR010000113.1:0-2832 GCA_964480925.1 uncultured Thermodesulfobacteriota bacterium | reverse complement strand
TTCTTGTCCCGCCTCGTCGCCCCCACCCAGGCAGGCGGCTTTTGGGGCTTCTTTCATCTCTTTATATCGGCAAAGAGGCGCGAAATCTTTAACCCGGAAAAAGCCCATCTACCCTCATCAAAAGCTCTGGACTCTGCTGCGCCAAAAGGGCGTCGTAGTTTCTACCTTTTTCAAGAAGGGTTTTTTGGACCATTTTAAAGACTTCACCCATGTCCTTAAAGGAATCAAGCTCTTTTGTGACGCTCAGATTGAGGTTATAAAGGATGACTTCTAAATAAGCCAGAACCTCCTCTATTCTCCCTTCCCCAAGTTCAATAAGGCATAAAGCCAAAAGGACATCTGTGGCGTTTGGATCCATCTCAAAGGCCTTAAGAAAATAAGGCTTTGCCTCAGCGTTTCTTCCCTCAAAAAGCAAAAGATGACCCAAGTTAATGAGGGCCGGAAGATAATCCTCCTTTAAAGAAAGGGCCTTTCGGAAAAGTTCTTCGGCCCTTTTAAAATCGCCACTTCTTCTCAGAGCAACTCCAAAATCAGAGTAAAAGGAAGGATCCTCAATCCCCTCTTGAAAGGCCCTCTCGAACTCCCTTACGGCCTTATCCTCCTCTCCCTCTCGAAGGTAAATTTGGCCAAGCCACAAATGGGAAAAGCCCTTTGCCACTTTCAAGGGAAAAGGAACCTTTGAGGGACGAACTTCTTTTTCTTTAAACTTCTCAAGAATCTCCCTTGCTTCTTCGAGTTTCCCCTTTTTAACCAAGAGACTTCCTAAAAAGAAAAGCCCAAGGGGATCTTCGGGATCCTCTTCTTGGGTCTTTCTTAAGTAACGTTCTGCCTCCTCATAATTTCCGAGATGCTCCAAACAACGGGCCACATTTACAAGAGCTGCTATTTTCCACTCTTTTTGCCCCTCAAAATTCCCCTCTTCTAAAAACCTTTTAGCGTAAAAAAGGGCCCTTTCATAATCCCCTAAAACAGCGTAGGTCATACTCAAATGCCAGTGAACCACAAAATCTTTGGGGTTTTCGGCAAGGGCAGTAAGGAGCATCTTAAGGTTCCTTTTCGCCTTTTCCTTAACCTTTTCGGGATCAAAATACCCTTGGTGAATAACCCTAAGATCAGTCTCTTCAATAGGAATTCCCAAGAAAAGGAGGCTCTCAAGGATCGATTCGTGGATCCGCCTCATAAAGGCTATCCCAGGCAATCTTGGAAAAACCCTTATTTGTTTTGCGTACTTGGAAAAAAGGTCATTTCCGCTCTCAGGAGAAACTATGGTGAAGCAATAGGCCTTTGGCTCTTTTAGGGAAAGGGATTCTTTCCACTTTAAAAATTTTTCCCTATCTTCGGGAGGAATCCTGTCATCGGCATCAAGCCAAAGAACGTAGTCACCTTGGGCATGACGAAGGGATTCGTTTCTTGCCAGGGCAAAATCGTTGACCCATTTGAAATGGAAAACCTTGGCTCCATATTCTTTTGCTATCTCAGGGGTTCTGTCCTTAGAACCAGTATCGACGACGATTATCTCATCCACCAACCCCTTTACGCTCTCAAGACAAAAGGGAAGATGCTCCTCCTCATCCTTGACGATCATACAAAGGGATAAACGAGCCTCCATTCTCACCCTCCTCACCGAAGGATTAAGCAAACTTTATGCCCCAAATGGGATTTTGACACATCTTTTACAGAAAGTTATAAGAAATTTAAGAAAAAGGAAATTTTTGCCGAATAAAAAGTAGGGGAATCTTGAGTTCGAGAATTAGGTTTCTGTTTCCAAAAGCTCATGAATTTTCCGAAGATGAGAGGGTAGATTTTTTTGAGAGGAAGTCGCTTTTAAACGTGAAAAAGGGGCAGATCCTGGCAGAAGGAGAAGGGGAGGATTTTGACCCAAGTGAATTCCCGAAAGGTGAAAACGTATATGTCCCACCTGAAAACCCACGGGTTTTGGTCTCAAGTGTTGACGGGCATGTCTTTTTTAAAGAGGGAAAAATTCACGTCTCCCCGGTTTATGAAGTGAATGGGGATATAGATCACTCGACCGGAAACATTCACTTTGTGGGAACTCTAATTGTTAGAGGAACGGTAAGGGAAAGCTTCTTGGTGGAGGCTAAAGAGGCCGAAATCGGAGGCGATGTGGAAGGGACCGTTTTTACAAGGAAAAACCTCACTATTGGAGGGGGTATTGTAAGTAAAAAGCACAAGGTAATTTCAGGAGGAAATCTTAAAGCTAACTACATCTTGAGCTCTAAGGTTGAGGCCTTTGGGGATATAGAGGTCTCAAAGTTCATAAGGGAAAGCGAGGTAAAAGCTGGAGGAAGTATTATCGTTTCGGGTGAACCCGGAACCATAGTAGGAGGAACTCTGTGGGCCAAAAGGGGAATAAAAGCAAATGTGATCGGATCTTCCTTTTCGGCCCATACCACAATTAGGCTTGGAATAGATCCCTTTTTGGAAATACTGATCCAAAGGCACATTCAGACAATCCAAGAGGAAAGGGAGCTTGTCCTTGGGATCCTCGAAGATAAGAACCTTCCTTTCGAAGAGAGGTTTGAGTACGAAAGAAAGCTTTTGGAGCTTGATTTTCAAACCAAGCTATTGGAAGAAGCCCTTTATCGGAACTTAGAGAAGACATTTCTTGAAGTTAAGGGAAAAGTTTTCCAGGGGGTGACTCTTATAATTGGTCATCATAACTTAAGAATCGAAGAGGATATTGAAGGACCCGTTAGGTTTTTCCTAAAAAACGATAAAATAGAGCTTGAAAGATGGACATAAGTCTTATCTTAGGTCTTCTTTTAGGAATCCTTTTAATCGGTGGTGGTATCGCCATGGGAGGGGATATTA
>CAYZRR010000112.1:0-34449 GCA_964480925.1 uncultured Thermodesulfobacteriota bacterium | reverse complement strand
TGCTTCAGATAAAGCCTTACTACAGAATTGAGGAAAAAGAGGATTGGAGTGGGAGTTCAAGAATACCTGGTCCTTCAGGACCACCTAAACCAGGAGTAACTTGGAGTGGATGGGAGGTTAAGAGAAAAGGATTTTTAACCCAACTCGTTTTTGGTTACAAATTTGTTAGTGGTGTTTTAGGTTATCATTATGAGCGTCAAGAGTGGGATGATAGACCCTCTAAAAACTATTGGTTAAATCCTGATGGTAGTTTGACTTTTATCGGATGGGGGAGATTTACTAAAAGCATTTCAGATGGTTATTCTTTAAGTCCTTATTTAAAACTTTCAGGAAATATTAGCAAATTAAACTGGCAGGGAGGAGTAAGTTACATAAAGAAAAAGGATGGTGAAAACGAAGGTTACATTACTAAATACAATGGAACAACTCCTTACTTAGAAAGAGAACCAAGGCTTGATTACGGTGGAAGAAGATATTCAGCTTGGATTCCTTCATTTGGTATTTCTTATATCTTTAATGATAAGATAGAAGCCTATACAAGCTTTGGTAAAACCTTTCAAACCCCTTACATGTATATGCCTCTCATTAACCTTTATTATCGCCTTTATGATAAGTTCAAAAAGATGGGTATAACTTTAGATGACCTCTTTAATGATTACAAATGTGAAGAAACTTACAATTGGGATTTGGGGCTTAGGATTAGAACTCCAAGGTTTGAGCTATATCCCACCATATACTTTTCTAAACATAAGAATTTAAATACTCCTTTCACCCCTGGATGGAAAGATCCTGATAATCCAACAAAGCTTTTGATTGACCCTCAAACTGGAAAACCTGTAAGCTTTAACACCTTTATCGGAAAAGCGGAAGGTTATGGATTTGAGCTTGTCTCAACGTTTTATTTAACTGATAAAATTGCCCTTTTCTTTAACCCTTCTTATGTAAAAATGAAATATGATGGAGACATCGTAAGTGGTGGTATTCGCTATACTGTTGATGGAAAACAAGTGATAGGTGTACCAGAAAGGATGTTAACTGGAGGGCTTATAGCGAGGTATAAAGGGTTTGAAATAACTACAAGATTTAGGCATGTGGGCAGTTACTATGGAGATTTGGCACGCACAGAAAAGGTTTCAGGGTATGAGGTTTTTGACCTCGTGTTGTCTTATAACAAAGAGGAAATAAAGAGGCTTAGAATTAAGAACGTAAAATTGAGCCTTGAACTTGATAACCTTTTTGACCGAAAATATATATTTGGAAGTTCTAACACGTACTACCCAGGAGCGCCTTTTACTGTATTAGGTTTTGTGTCATTTAATTTTTAACTCAAACCAAGGAGAAATGTATGAGATGTATAAGGTGTGGAAAGGAAATGAATGAAAAAGAGGCTATAAAAGAGGAAAACCTCCTATTCTGTAAGGATTGTTACTTTGATAAGGCCAGTCCTGTTCGCACTTGTGATCCTTGGGCGGTAATGCTTGCAAAAAAGATGGTGGAGAAAAGACTTACTGAAAAACAGAGGCAGATATATGAGCTCATAATCAAAAAAGGAAAGATTAAGGCAGAAGAGATAGCCCAACAGTTGGGTTTGAATCTTAAGGAAGTCGAAAGAGAGGTGGCTATACTTAGACACCTTGAACTTGTTAAAGCCAAAAAAGAGGGGAATGAGGTATTTCTTATCCCATTTGAGGCTTAAGGAGGTAGGTTCATGAGCGAGACTCTTAAGAAAGTGGCTTCTAAAATGCCCGAGGTGATAAAAGCCTTTTCAGATCTTCATGACGCGGTTTTTTCAGAAGGAAAACTATCGGTGAAACAGAAAGAGTTGATAGCTGTGGGGATAGCGGTGGCAATAAGATGTTCCCATTGCATTAAACACCATGTAAGTAAAGCACTTGAAGCTGGAGTAACTAAAGAGGAGATTTTGGAAGCGGCACAAGTGGCTTTGCTTATGCGCGGTGGGCCAGCGCTCTCTTATATTGAAGAATTAATCGACGAACTCGAAAGGTAATAAAGGTAGAAAAGTGTCAAAAAGGATTGACAGGAGATTATTAATTAAGTAACCTATAAAAGCCTTCCACGAAGGAAGGGAAAGGGGTCATGAAGGCCACCTAAGGACAGAAGTCCGAAGGTGGCTTTTTTATTTCGTAAGGAGGGTGAGATGGCAAAACTTGTAGTATGTGGAAGAGGTGGAAGTGGAAAAAGCACCTGGGTAGTCCTTCTCGCAAAATCCCTTCTTTCAAAAGGGAAGGTGCTTGTAGTGGATGCTGATGAATCAAACCTTGGTCTTCCCCTATTGCTTGGTATTGATCCTCCTCAAAGTACTTTAATGGAAGCTTTGGGAGGGAAAAATCGGGTAAGGGAGGCGCTTTTAAAGGTTCTCCGAGGAGGTGAAAGGGTTCGAGAGTCCTTTTTTGAGAGGGGATTTGACATAAATGTCCTTCCTTCCGACGTCTTATCCGTTAAAGATGGGCTTTCTTTCTTGAGGATTGGAAAAGAGGAACATGCCCTTGAGGGATGTGCCTGTCCTATGGGTTACTTGGCCAGGGATTTTTTAGGAAGTCTCAAGGGCGAGAACTTGTGGGTTTTGGTTGATACGGAGGCAGGGGTTGAGCATTTCGGAAGGGGAATAGTTTCAGAAGTAGATGTGGTCTTATACGTGGCTGAACCTGCTCTTGAGTCCTTTCTACTTCTTGAAAAGGCTAAAAGAATGACTGAGGAAGCAGGAAAGCCATTTTTAGTGGTTGGGAACAAGGTGGGAAAGGATACCAAAGAGATCTTCCTTCAAAGGCTTAAAGAAGGGGGAGTTCTTCCCATTGGGATCCTTCCCCATTTGGAAGAGATAAAGGTCTCACATCTTTTGGGAAGGCCAATAGAGCTTAAGCATCCTGAAGTGGAAAAGGTGGTCACGAGCTTGGAGGGGGTTTTATATGGAATTAACCCTTAAACCGATAGGACTTATCCGATCCCCTTACGTTAAAAGGGGAGATGCGCCTCATCAGGGAAGATTCTCCCAAGAAGTGGTACAACTTGAGATTTTTCCGGAGTTTGAAGCGGGTTTAAAGGACATAGAGAGTTGCAGCCATTTAATAATTCTTTATTGGCTTGACCGGGCCAAAAGGAATGTCCTTATAACCACCACGCCCCACGATGACGAAGAGCACGGTGTGTTCGCCACTCGTTCTCCCAACAGACCCAATCCCATAGGATTTCAGGTGGTGAAGCTCCTGGAAAGAAAGGGCAACAAGTTGAAGGTAATAGGGCTTGACGCTTTTGATGGAACGCCGATTCTTGACCTAAAACCTTATTCCGTAGAATTAGACAGCGTTCCCGAAGCCCAAATCGGATGGTTTGAAAAGGCCAAAGGAAAAAGAGGAGGGGAGAAATGAGAAGACTGATTGTGGTTTTACTGTCGCTTCTTTTGTTTTTCGAAGGAGCGTCAGCTTCCGTCTTAAGGGATTTTCTTGGAAGAAACGTGGAGATTAAAGAGGTGAAGAGAATTGTTGCCGTTGGGCCTGGAGCCTTGCGCCTCATTTTTTACTTGAAGGCCCAGGATATGATTTGTGGAATAGAGGAAAACGAAAAATTATGGGAGGCGGTGGGGAAAGACTATAGCATGACAAAGGATTTTGAAACCATTAAGACCCTTCCCATAATAGGCCCTGGAGGTCCTGGCAAACCACCCGTCCCCGAATTAATCGTTAAAGCTAACCCCGATCTCATAATAATGTCTTCGGTCCTTACGGAAGTTTACGATCCTGATAGACTTCAAAAAGAAACTGGCAAACCAGTAATGGTGATAAGCCTTGGCCCCCCAGGGCACGTGGATATGGAGGTACTCAGACAAACCTTCAAAATGTTGGGTTCCGCCCTTAACAAGAACGAAAGGGCAAACGAGATCATCAAGCAGTTGGAGGGACATGTTTCAGATCTTTCAAAACGGACAAGGGACATTAAAACTTACCCTAAGGTTTATGTTGGAGCAGTTTCTTTTAAAGGAACTCAACCCTTTACGGCGACCCAATCCCCTTATCCTCCATTGATGTGGTTAAATACACCTTCTATTGCGGACAAGTATGCTCGAACAGCGGGTTTTCTAAATCTCGATTTCGAGATTTTCTTAAAGGAACAACCGCAAATAGTATTTATAGACGAGGGAAATCTTAACTTGGTTAAACAGGATTTTTCGAAGGATCCTGGCAAATATTGTTTGATTGAGGCTTTTAAGAAAGGAGAAATTTACGGAGTTTTGCCATTTAATTATTACTGGACAAATATCTCAACTGCTTTAGCTGATGCTTACTACCTTGGTAAAATAATTTATCCTGAAAGATTTAAGGACATCGATGTCGTCAAAAAAGCAAATGATATTTTTCAAGCTTTCTTGGGAGAACCTTTGTATCAAAAGTTTCTGAAAGCCTATCCTGGTTTTGTGAATTTGAAGATGGAGTTTAAATGTCAATAAAAGTTAAAACTTTATCGTTAATTTTTGGCATTTTAGCGGTAGTAGTTCTTTCGCTTTTATTGGGGAGTTATAAAGTCTCAATGAAAGACGTTTATTCTCTTTTTCTGGGAAAGCTTGATGATCCATATGTTAAAAAAGTTTTGTTAGACATGAGGTTTAAGAAAGTTTTGACCGCTTTAGCAGTAGGTGGAGTCTTGGGAGTTTCGGGAGCAGCTATGCAATCGGTTTTGCGCAATCCTTTGGCTTCTCCTTTCACTTTAGGTATTCAGCATGCTGCGGCGCTTGGAGCGGCTTTAGCTCTTATGGCGCTTTATGGAGGGACGATCGAGAGGTTTTCCATAAAGCTTCACAATCCGTTTTTGGTGGCTGGTATGGCCTTTTTGGGGGCTTTTTTGCAGACGATTTTTGTGCTTGCTCTTTCAAGGGTGGTTGGTTTAAGTGTGTACGCTATCGTTTTGGTTTCAATAGCTTTAGCCTTTTTGACCCAAGCTATTCTTTCTTTATTGCAATATATTTTTCTTAATGAGATAGTTGTGGCGGCTATTTTATTTTGGACCTTTGGTGATACGGGAAGAGTTGGTTGGGCTGAGGTTGGAATAATGGGCCTTGTGGCCTTGGTTTTATTAATGGTTCTCCTCTATTTTGCGCTTGATCTTGATCTTATCTCCATCAGTGATGAAGTAGCACATTCAAGTGGGGTGAAGGTGGGAAGGTGTAGGCTCTTGGTGCTTCTTTTTTGTGCTTTAGGTACGGCGGTTGTGGTCTGTTTTGCAGGCATCATTGGTTTTGTAGGGCTTGTGGCCGGGCAGATGGCTAGACTCATGTTCGGATGGGCTAACAGGAGGGTGATTCCCTTTTCAGCCCTTATAGGAGGGCTTCTTTTGGCTTTTTCTGACCTTTTGGGGAGAACCCTTTTAAGTCCCACGGTTATCCCCGTGGGGATAATGACCAGCATAATAGGGGCCCCTGTTTTGATTTATCTCCTTTTGGGGGTGAGGCATGCTCAGGGTGCAGGGGGTTGAGGTTAGGTATAACGGGTTTAAGGCCCTTGACGGGGTGAATTTAGAGGTAAAACCCGGCGAAATCCTTTCGGTAGTTGGGCCGAACGGGGCAGGGAAGACGACGCTTCTTAAGGTTATGGATTTGATGATAAAGCCCAAACGGGGAGCGGTTTATATAAATGGAAGGGAATTGGGGGTTTTATCTTTAAAGGAAATAGCCAAAATCATAGGATATGTGCCTCAAAGGCTTGGTGGAATTACGGAGTTAAGCGTTTTTGATTTTGTTTTAGCAGGGAGACGTCCTTATGTAACCGGGTTTCCTGGAAAGGCGGATTTTGAGAAGGTAAGAATTGTCCTGGAGGACCTAAAGATCCGACATCTTTCTGAAAGGCCCTTAATCACGTTAAGTGGGGGGGAACTCCAGAGGGTTATGATAGCTAAGGCTTTGGTAAACGATCCCAAGGTTCTACTTTTAGATGAGCCCACGGCAAACCTTGATCCCTATTTTCAGATGGAGATTTTAACCCTTATAAAGGATTTGGCCAAAAAGAAGGGGATTTCCATAATAATGGTTCTTCACGATTTAACTCAAGCTTATAGGTTTTCCGATAAGGTCATTATGTTAAAGGAGGGCAAAGTGTTTTCTGCCGGACTCCCAGACGAAGTTCTCACTCCCGAAAACATTTATGAGACTTATGGTATTAGAGTTTTGGTGTTAAAAGAAGTGAGAGCAATAGTTCAGGTTTCTTAACCCTTCCATATTTCTTCTTTGGTGAAGTCGCGGAGGGTGGGTTTACCGGTTTTTTCGAAGTATTCGATCCAGGCGTTAACCCTCTCTTCTCCGTAAGTTTCTTTAAAAGCCTGAACGATTTCCTCAAGGGGAAGGTCCTCGTAGGTGCCTCGGAAACGGATGTACTCCATAAATTTACGCTTTTCTAAATTGAAGGCTTGAAAGATAGCATCGTTTTTTCCGTCGAACTCCACAGGTGGGACGCGATGAAGTTCGCATAACTCTTTATTGAAGGCCGGTGTGGCCTTTACCCATTTGCCATCTAAGAAAAATTCCGTTACCCCATGAAACACAAAAATATCCGTACCCATAAACTCTATCAATTGCTTTGTGGCCAGATGGTTCCTCACATCAAAGAAACAAAGCCTTGAGGGAATCCCAAGAGCACGAGCTAAGGCGCATAAAAGCACCGCCTTAGGTATACAGAAAGCCCTTTTTCTTCTCAAAACCTCGCTTGCCCGATAATGTTCGGGCTTATGAAAAGGCGTATAGGGGTCATACCATATGAGGTCTCTTACCGCGTAAAAGATCTCTATGGCCCTTTTACGAGGGTCACTGTACCGTCCCGCGACTTCATAAGCTAAGGATTTCACCTCAGGATGGTCACTGTTTATCACCGAAGTTGGTTTAAGAAATTTTTCCAATTCCTCCATCGAAGCCCTCCTTTTTAGGTTTTACTACTAAATCATACGGATAAGCTTCTATCACTTCCGCATCGATGATCTCCCCACAAGTAGCCTTCCCCTTTATCAGACAAAAACCATCTATCTCCGGGGCTTGAAAATATGTCCTTCCCAAAAACTCCTTCCGAGCCCGCTTTCCCTCCACAAGGACCGAAATCCATTTACCCAAAAAGGATCTGTTCTTCTTAAGGGAAATCTCTTGTTGTAACTCCATTACGGCTTTATATCGTTCTTCCTTAATCCTTTCCTCCAGTTGATCGGGAAAGCTTAAAGCAGGAGTCCCTTCCTCAGGTGAAAATTTGAAAACGCCAAGATAATGGAAAAATCCTTCTTTTATAAACGAAAGAAGTTCCTCAAAATCCTCGTCGGTTTCACCCGGAAATCCCACCATTACAGTTCCTCTTAAAACCACTTGAGGATAAAGGGAAAGGGTCTCAAAGAGATTCAAAAGGTCCTTTTTGGTAGTTTTACGATTCATCCGTTTGAGGATTTTATCCGAAATGTGTTGAATGGGTAAATCAAGGTAAGGGACCACTGTGTCGCTTGAGGCTATAAGGGAAATCAACTCTTTAGAGAGGAACCTCGGATGAGGATAAAGGTAAAGAAGCCTGATCCATATTTCCTTTTTTAGTTTTGATAATTTTTCTAGAAGATAAAAGAGGCCATCTTTTAAGCCAAGATCCCTTCCATAAGAAGTCAAATCCTGAGCCACAAGAATCAACTCCTTAACCCCTTCATCTATAAGCCTTTTTGCCTCTTCTAAAATATCTTCAGGGAGCCTGCTTCTCAATTTGCCCCTTATAAGAGGAATGGTACAGAAAGAACACCTATGAGGACATCCTTCGGCTATTTTGAGATAAGCTATGAAAGGGTTATTAAAACGGATACGGAGAAAGGTATGATCGTAAAGCCATTCCTTTTGGGTCACTAAAAAACCCTTGCGCTTTTCTTCAAGAAATTTTGGCAAATCTGGAATATCACCTGGGCCTATCCAGAGGTCAACCTCAGGTAGTTCTTTCGCTATTTCCTCTTTGTACCTTTTAGGAAGGCAGCCACTTACAACCAAGGTAGCTTCAGGCCTTTTTTTAGAGGACATTTCCAAGATGACCTCGATGGCTTCCTTTACCGCTTCTTGAAGAAAAGCACAGGTATTTACTACTATAACCTCGGCTTCCTCAGGGTTTTCCACATATCGAAAGCCCTTTTTTAAAAGAAGACCCATCAAAACTTCTGCATCAACCTGGTTTTTGGGACAACCGAGGCTTATCAGGTGTAACCCCTTCTCCATCATAACCCCAATTGATCGCTTATTTCCTTCATTCCTTTAAGACATAATCCGATAAATTCTTCAAGGCTTAACCCGAGTTCCTCGCAACTCTTTATCTGTTCACGGTTTGCCCCCCGAGCAAATCCCTTTTCTTTAAAACGGTTAAGCACAAACTGTACATCCAAGGCCCTTAAGCTCTTTTGAGGATGCATAAGAGCCGAAGCCACAATCAAACCCGTTAGGGGATCAACCGAATAAAGGGCCTTGGCCAAAGGAGTGGTGCGAGGGAATTTATCAGCATGAGCCTTTATGGCCTCGATAACCTCTGGATCTACCTTCCCTTCCAACATCTTAGCGGACACAAGACCATGTTCCTCGGGTTTATCCTTGGTATATTCGTAATCCAGATCGTGCAAAAGCCCGGCTAAGCCCCATAACTCTACATCTTCCCCGAATTTTTTCGCCAATTCCTTCATACACGCTTCAACAGCGAGGGCGTGTTTTAACAGGTTGGGCGTTTTAATGTGTTCTTTAACTAACAGGAAGGCTTCTTCCCTTTTCATAATTTTCTCCTTTTGCTTTGTTACTTCAATTAAAATAATAAACTATACTTTCAAAAGGAGAAAAGCCTATGAAAGGGGAGATAAATTATGAAAAGCTCAAGGCCGAAGCTATAAATTGGGGGATCGATCTTTTCGGTGTTGCTGATTTAAAGGAGGTAAAAAAGCTCAAAGTCCTCGAGTTTCAAGAGGATATAACTTCCAGATTTCCTTATGCCGTTTCAATGGCTATAGCTTTATGTAAAGGTGTAATGGAAGAAATAATCGACCACCCCACGCTTTTTTACCTCCATCACTACAGACAGGCAAATTATGTGCTAGATCAAATAGCCTTACGGGTTTCAAAACTTATAGAAAGGCTTGGAGGAAAGGCCCTTCCAATTGCTGCATCCCAGATAGTTGACTGGGAGAATCAAATGGCTCACATAGACCATAAGACCATAGCCGAATTAGCGGGTCTTGGCTGGAAGGGAAAGAACAATTTGCTCGTTACCCCTCAATATGGGGCAAGGATAAGGCTTGTTACCATCCTTACGGACTTAGAATTAAAACCCGATAAACCCTATGAAGGTCCAAGATGCGGAGACTGTAAGTCCTGTAAGAGCGTATGTCCTGTAGGGGCTATTGGGGATGACGTAAGCGAATTTGACCATATGAAATGTTTTGAAAAATTGAAAGAGTTTAGGAAAAAGTACAATCTCAATCAGTACATCTGCGGCATTTGCGTTCGAGCTTGCGGGCCTAAGATTTAAAGGATCCTTCCAGGAAGTGTGTAAATTCTCATTTTACCTCCGCGTGCTTGTCCGATGACCGTTATACCTACTTTTTCGGCTAAACTTAAGGCTTTATCGGTGGGAGAGGCAAGGGACACAATGACCGGACTTTTGCGCCTTAAGGCCTTTGAGACCATTTCGGAAGAGATTCTGCCACTTAAAAGTAAAATTGTACCTTCGGCCGAAAGCCCTTGAAGCAAAAAATTTCCATAAACCTTGTCCACTGCGTTATGCCTTCCGAGATCCTCCCTGAAAACCAAAAGCTTAGACCCGTCCGATAAGGCTGCACTGTGAACCCCATGGGTCAACCGCCAAACGGAAGAGGCATTTTCAAATTCTTCAACAAGTTCTAAAATCGCCTTTCCTTGAAAGGTTTTATCAAGCGTTAAAGACTTTAAGTCTTTTTCTTCTTCTTGAGGAAATTTCCCTCCACTCGAGGTAATGATAAGCTCCTTGGGAGCGACTGCTTTATTGAGCCTTAGGGAGACGCAATTGGGGGTGACGGAAATTTCAAGTATTTCCTCAATTTTTTTGACCGTGCCCTCGGATTGGAGGAAGCCGACAGCTAATTCGTCAAGGTGTTGAGGTGAACAGTAAAGGGAAGCCCACTTTTGGCCGTTGACCACTATTGTGAGAGGGTATTCAACCGCTACAGCTCCTTCCCCTAAACTTTTATTTCCGGAAAGGTCGAATTCAAAAAAGGTCCTTTCTATTTTCATGTTAAATTTTATGGTATCACATTTTGCGGGAGAGGAATATGAGGGATGAGACCAGTAGAGTAATAAAGCACACCGGAATTTTTGCCTTTGGAACCCTTTTAAGTCGCATAAGTGGTCTTATAAGGGATTTTGTGATCGCTTGGGTCTTTGGAGCAAGTATGATGAGTGATGCTTTCTTTGTGGCTTTTGCTATTCCCAATTTTTTTAGACGTCTGATGGGAGAAGGGGCGCTTGGGGTAGCGGTGGTGCCTGTATACGTGAAATATCTAAAAGGAGATAACTTTGAAGAAGCTAAAAAGGCCTTTAAGTCCTTAGTAGGGTCTACCATACTGATCCTCTTAGGCATTGTGGTTCTGGGGATAATTTTTGCTCCGCTTTTGGTTAAACTTCAGATGTTCGGCTGGAAGGGGAAAAAGGTTTTCGATTTAACCGTAAGCCTCACCCGTATATGTTTTCCCTATCTATTCATGGTCTCACTTGTGGCCCTCTTTATGGGTATTTTGAACTCCCACGGTCATTTCTTCGCTCCGGCCGTTTCTCCGGTCTTTCTCAATTTATCCCTAATTTTTAGCGCCCTTTTTCTCACTTCCTTTTTCAACCCTCCTATAAAGGCTTTAGGAATGGGGGTTCTTTTGGGAGGATTATTGCAGCTGGTTTTGCAGGTGCCCTTTCTTAAGAAAAATGGCCTTTCCTTGAGACCCGATTTTGATCTAAAACATCCGGCTACAAAAGAGACTTGGAAGTTGATGTTGCCTATGCTCATGGGGCTTTCGGTTTTTCAAATAAATCAAATCGTAGACAGAATATTTGCCTCTTTTTTGCCTCATGGAAGTGTCTCTTATTTGTATTATGCCGACCGCATCTTTGAACTTCCCATTGGCCTTTTTGCGGTGGGAATGGGGGTGGCGGCTCTTCCCAATTTTTCCAAAAGAATAAGTGAGGGGAGACCGGAAGAGTTTAAAAAGGAGGTAAATTTTAGCCTTAGGTGGATTTTGTTTTTGACCATTCCTATCTCGTTTTTTTTCATTTTTTTTGGGCTTCCCATTGTGGCAGTCTTATTTCAACACGGTTCGTTTGGCCCAGAAGAAACGGTAAAAACATCTTCCACTTTACTCGCTTATTCTATAAGCATATGGGCCTATGGGGGAATCCATGTTTTAGGAAGGGCCTTTTATGCCCAAAAGGAGACAAAAATACCGGTGAGAAGCGCCATGTTGGCCTCGGTTTTGAACTTTTTTGGCGATTGGGTTCTGGTGGGACCGCTTAAACATACGGGCCTTGCTTTGGCCACTTCAGGTTCGGCCATATTGAACTTCTTTATTTTGTTCTTCCTTTTTCATCGAAAAATCGGAATAGAAAAAAAGCCCCTCTTATTTACCATTACAAAGGTCTCCTTAGCATCTTTGGGGGTTATTCCCTTTTTGATGTGGATTCAAAATTACGGTAAGTGGCTTCAAGAGGGGACCTCTTTTAATAATCTTCTTATTCTAATAACAGGGTGTTTTGGTTCTTTAGTTATATTTTTGTGTATCGCTATCCTTTTAAAGTTGAGGGAGATAAGGATTCTTCTTGATATAATTGGACGGCGTGCCTAAACTCCGAAGGATGTACTACTGCTGTGCCCAATTTTCCAACCACCACTCCGGCTGCACAATTTGACAAAATCGCACTCTCCAAATAATCAAAACCCGAAGCAAGAGCAAGACCAAGGACAGCCGCAACCGTATCCCCCGCTCCCGTTACATCATACACTTCTCTGGCCACGGTGGGGATTAGAACCGGGGGCCTTTTTGGCATAAAAAGGGCCATTCCCGCTTCCCCCCGGGTTATAATAAGCGCTTCAAGGGAAAAACGCTTCATAATCAAACGCCCTGCCGTCCTCAAGGTTTCAAGGTCTGAAATAGCCCTATTTGCAGCAGCTTCAGCCTCTCGAGTATTGGGAGTCATGATGGTCATTCCTTTATAAAGGTGAAAATTACCGATCTTTGGATCCACAATCACCTTTTTTTCGCTTTTTCTTTTGAGGTCTCTTATCTCCTCCATGATCCCTTTTGTCAAAACACCTTTGCCGTAATCGGAGACCAACACACAATCCACTTCTTTCCATATCCTCCTTAAAACGTCCTTAATACGGTCTTCCTCTTCAGAACTTAAGGGTATGCGCTTTTCTCGATCGAACCTCACGATTTGTTGAACCCCGGCAATTACCCTGGTCTTTACAGTGGTGGGACGATGATTGTTGATCAGTATTCCCTCCAGGCCGATCCCCTTTTCCTTAAGCATCTCCAAAAGCTCTTCTCCTTCCTTATCGTCGCCTATAAACCCGCACAGCTCCACCTGACCACCCAGGGCCCTTATATTGTGGGCCACATTCGCCGCTCCTCCCAACAATTTGGATTCCTTTTCGACTTCCACTACGGGGACAGGGGCTTCAGGTGAGATCCTTTCGACCTTACCCCACACGAAGTGATCAAGTATTAGATCACCTATTACCAGAACCCGAGCTTTGCTGAACTTTCCTAAAGCCTCTTCAACGTCTATTTTCTCCAGAATCTTTCTCCAGAGCATTTAAAAGACCCTGATGACCACTCTTCTCTGTCTTGGGCCATCAAACTCGCAAAAGAAAACTCCTTGCCAGGTGCCAAGCATGAGTTTCCCGCCACTTACGGGGATTGAGACCGAACAGCCAACTAGGGTGGATTTTATATGCCCCGGGGCATTTCCCTCAGTATGCTTATAGGCGGAACTTTGGGGCACAAGTTCCGATAGCTTATTGATAATGTCCGTAACCACACTTGGATCAGCATTTTCGTTTATAGTAACGCCCGCAGTTGTATGAGGTACGTAAACTAAACATACTCCTTCCTTTACACCCGATGCGGAAACCGCCTCCTGAAGTTTCGAAGTAATATCAATAAATTCCACATTTCGAGTTGACCTGATGACAATTTCACTTGAAAACATCTTTACACCTCCACTCGGGGGAATAAAGGATAAACTTCACCGATCTGTTGGTTCTCGGGTGTTTTTCCCCACGTTCCTTCGTCCTTTATATTCAACTTTTCAATTGGTTTTTTAAATCCCAACATGTTCCATAGTTTTTCCGCTGAATGAGGCATAAACGGGTATATCATCAGACACAAAAACCTCAGGGTCTCAAGGCAATTATAAAGGACCTCCCCGAGCTCTCGATGCCGTTCTGCTTTGTAAAGGCTCCATGGCGCTTGATGGTCAACATATCTATTAAGTTCACTTACTAGTTCCCATATGGTTATCAACGCCCTCTGGAAAGAAATGTCATCCATTTCTTTTTGATAATTAGAAAAGGTCTCTTCCACTTTCGTTCTCAATGCCCCACCATCACTCGGAGAGGGCGTCTTTCCTTGTAGGTATTTTTTGACCATGCTTAATATCCGATTTACCAAGTTCCCAAAGTCATTGGCCAAATCGCTATTGATGCGATTTATCAACGCCTTTATCGAGAAATCCCCATCAAGTCCAAAGGGAACCTCCCGTAAGAGGAAAAACCGGAATTGATCAACACCAAAAGTTTGAGCGATCTCGTGGGGATCCACCACATTGCCCAGGCTTTTACTCATCTTTTGCCCATTGACGGTCCACCATCCGTGAGCAAAGATGGTCTTGGGCAAAGGTAGTCCTGCGGACATCAAAAAGGCCGGCCAATATACGGCATGAAAACGAAGGATATCCTTACCTATCAAATGACAATCAGCGGGCCAAAACTCCTTAAACTTCTCCTCCGGATACCCTATTCCGCTTAAATAGTTGACCAAAGCATCAAACCACACATAAAGTACACAGTCTGGATCATTGGGCAGTGGTATCCCCCACCGTAAGGTCATCCGAGAGATGGAAAGGTCTTTGAGGCCTCCTTTGATGAAACTCAAAACCTCATTGTATCTTGATTTGGGTTTTACAAAATCAGGGTGTTCCTCAAAGAAGTCCAAAAGACGGTCTTGATACCGAGAAAGCCGGAAGAAATAACTTTTTTCTTTAAGCCGTTCAACAGGTCTGCCACATTCAGGGCACCGAGGCCCCTCAAGGACTTCCTTCTCGTTCCAGAAGCTCTCACACGGTACGCAATACCAATCCTCATATTCTCCTAAATAAATGTCGCCATTTTCCCATATTCTCTGATAAAAGGCCAAAACCGCCCTCTCATGCCTGGCCTCAGTAGTTCGGATGAAACCATCATAGGAGATGTTCAAGACTTTCCACAGATTTAAAAACCTTTCCACCACCTTATCGGCTAACTCTTTGGGAGAAAGGCCTAATTCCCTAGAGGCTTTTTCTATCTTTTGTCCATGCTCATCGGTTCCGGTAAGAAAAAAGGTCTTAAAGCCGCAAAGACGCTTGTACCGCGCCATCACATCCGCGGCAATGGTCGTATAAGCATGCCCTATGTGGGGTACATCGTTCACATAATAAATAGGAGTGGTAATGTAAAAGGTGCTTTTCATCCTGCTTCCTCCACAACTTTTATCTGATCAATGGGTAAAGTAACCACGCTCCCGTTATCAAGTTCAATTGTAACTGTTCGAAGCAGTATGTTTTGTCTTAACACCTTTCCTTCTCCATAGGGTGAAATGACCCTTTTCCCTATTTTGGGCAGTTCTTCTGCCATTTCCACATAGGTGTCCATTTCAAAAGTGATGCAACACATGAGCCTTGAGCATAAACCTGAGATCCTTTCCGGATTTAAAGGCAAGTTCTGTTCCTTTGCCATGCGAATTGTGACCGTATCGAAGCTTTTTAAAAAGGTACGGCAACAAATCTCCCGCCCACAAGGGCCTATTCCTCCTTGTAATTTCGCTTCGTCTCTTACTCCTATTTGCCTCATCTCGATCTTGGATTTTAATTTGGAAGCGAGTTTTTTTACCAACCCCCTAAAATCCACCCGCCCCTCGGAGGTGAAAAAGAAGACGAATTTTTGTTCTTCTTGTAAGAATTGCGCCTCCACCAGCTTCATGGGCAAGTGCAATTTCTCTATTAACTCCCGACAGCTTTGGTAAGCCATAATCTCTCGTCTTTTTAAAAGTTCCATTTGCCTTAAGTCCTTTCTTGTAGCATACCTCAAAACCGAAGGAAGATCCTCACACTTGGTAGGTAACTCGAAAGGGGGAATAAGCACTTCCGCCACTTCAGGTCCAGAGGGATTCTCCACTACCACGAGATCCCCCTTTTTTAATGCCTCTAAGGATGTCTTAAAGATGCCCGTTGTTCCCCTTCTTATAAGTTGAGCCCTTACCACCTTCATTCTCGATCCACCTTTACAAAGATAATAATTCGAGCAGAGCCGCTTCCACGCATAACCTTGGATTGGCATATTCCTCTAAAAAACGATAAATTTCAAGAATCTTCCAAAAACTTTCAACCCTTCCTCTATCCCTAAAGTAGGGAAGAAGCATCCTCAAAAAGGCCGAAGCCTTATTACGGTCTCGTCCTAATTCTTCGCTTATTTCAATAATGGCCTCTATCCCTCCCTTTCGTACTTTAGAAATCAAGGCCTCAAGGTCTAAGGCTTCCTTACTGAATCTGAGGATAAGTCCTGGGCTTCCAGAAACAAAAAAGGTCTTATTAATCCCCATTTTCTTTAATATCTCCTTTGTTTCTTTAGGGTTGAGAGGGAAGAACCTTATCCTTTGACACCTGGATCTTACAGTGGAAGGGAGTGCGTCACTTGATTGGGTTATAAGGATTATAACGGTCCAAGGCGGAGGTTCTTCTAAAGACTTCAGAAAGGCATTCGCCGCTTCCACTGTCATTTTATCGGCGTCTTCTATAAGCAATCCCTTCCATTTGGCCTCCAAAGGTTTATATTGCAAGATTTTTTCGGCCTCTCTAATCTGTTCTATTTTTATCGAATCGCCTTGAGGCTCGAGGAGATAAAGATCAGGATGGGTTAATCGCTCTATCTTTAAACAACTCGAACACTCCTTACAGCCCTTTCCTTCCTTCATTTTGCAATTTAACGCGCTTAAAAACCATAAGGCCACTTTCTTTTTCCCTATGCCTTCTGGTCCTTCAAATAAAAAGGCATGGGGTATTCTCTTTCTTTCTATAATCTTCTCCAAAAGCTGAAGTTGTCTTTTGTGCCCTACAATATCTTCTTTAACCATTTTTAAAAAATTTTTAAAAAACCAAGAACTATTTTTCTTATCTCTTCCTGAACTTCCGATTTAGGGCGATCAAAACTGTTTACTACCTTGATTCTTTCCGGATACTTTCTCGAAAGTTCAAGATACCCATGTCTCACTCTTTCGTGAAACTCCAGACTTCCCTTTGAAATGCGATCCCTTCTCTTGGTCCTCTTAAGGCCCTCTTCAACCGGACAATCGAGAAGAATCGTCAGATTGGGCCATGTGCCCTCGAGGATCCTTTCGTTTAGGTTCACGATAAGCTCCATATCTATTCCCCTTCCATACCCTTGATAGGCTAAAGTGGAATCCACGAAACGATCACACACGACAATTTTCCCTTCTTCTAAAGCTCCTTTGATTATTCGAAGAAAATGTTCCCTTCTGTCCGCTAAAAACAGACAGAGTTCGGTGAAAGGATCTTGGAAAAGATCCTCTCCAAGTAAAAGCCTTCGCAACTTCTTGCCTATTGGGGTAGCCCCTGGTTCATAAGTCAATATGACCGAAACCCCTTTTTGAGTTAAGAATTTTCCAAGGAGCTTCGCATGTAAAGTCTTCCCACTTCCTTCGATGCCCTCAAGGGTTATGAGAATCCCCTTTATCACGGCTTATCCCCTCGATTTTCCCCTTTAACCTTTTGCGATCTTCGTCTTTGGAACTTAACTCAAGTGCCTTTTTATACAGCTTGAGGGCCTCTTCGTAATTTTTTAGCGTAAAATAAACGTCTCCCAAATGTTCAGTGATCACCGGATCGTTAGGAACTAGCTCATAGGCTTTTTTTAACCACTTCAAGGCCTCTTCAAAAAGCCCTTTTTTGAAATACACCCACCCCAAGCTGTCAACTATATAACCGTCATCCGGACGCAAAGATAAGGCTCGCTTAATAAGCTCTTCGGCCTCCTCCAGGTTAACCCCTTTTTCAGCATAGGAATAACCAACCCAGTTAAGGGCATCCACATGGTTGGGATCAAGGCTTAGAACACTTTTCATCCACTCAAGGCTCTTCTCTTTATCCCCCAGCTTGTCATATAGCACACCCAGACGAAAAAGATACTCGGCCTTCTTGTTACCCTCAGAAAGCAAATCTTCAAGTAGACGAATGGCTTCTCTTATTTGTCCCCTCTCTTCATAAAAAAGAGCAAGAAAATACCTAAGTTCGGAATCTCGATTCTTAGAGAGGGCTCCTTTAAGTATCTCTAAGGCCTTCTCAGTTTCTCCCTTATTTTGTAAGAAATAAACTAGATACTTTATCGCATCGGCATAAAGCCCGTTTTCAGGAGGTAAAGCCTCAATATGCTTAAGGGCTTCATCGAGGTTCCCTTCCTCTATTAAACTCACTGCCAAATAAAAGCGTATTTTGGGATCTTCCTTCCCTTTGGAGAGTATAAACCTTAATTCCTCCACAGCTTCCTTATAAAGCTTCTTTTCAAAAAGAAGAAGCCCCAAAGCAGTCCGAACACGTAAATTTTCCGAATCTAAATTTTTGAGGATTTTATATTCGTTAAGCGCATCATCAATTTTGTTTTGTTTAATCAACAATTGACCTAACCTTTCACGGACTTCAATATTCAAAGGTTCCTGTTCAAGTATGCGACGATAAACTTCAATAGCTTTATCATAATTTCCCATCATTTCATATACATATGCCATTTCAATAAGTGCACCATATATTTTAGGGTTTATCTCAATAACTTTTTGATACTGTTTTAAAGCTTCCTCATACTTTCCAATTTCAACGAATAACTTTCCTAAATAAAAAAAGCCTATTATCGAGTCTGGATTTCTTTCTAGAAAACATTTTAACGTATTTATGGCTTTTTGCGACTCTTTTGCTTCCAAATATAACCAGCTTAATGTAACAAAAGTCATCAAATCATTAGGTTTAAGTTCTGCGATTTTTTCGTATATTGAAATTGCTTCATTTGTATTTCCTTGATTAAGATATATCTCTCCTAAAATTTTTAAAGCATCAATATTATTAGAGTCAATTTTTATCGCTTCTTTGACATAAGATAAAGCCTCTTTTGTCTTATTTAACTTAAGGAGGATTGAAGCAATTTCGGAACGTAAGAAAGATGATTTTGGGTCGAGATCGAGGGCTTTTTTATAAAAATTAAGGGCAGTTTGAGGGTCTTCTTTGAAGAGGTTATAAGTTCCTATTAAGTAAAAGTAATAGGGTTTATCTTGAGAAAGGAGGTTTTTTACGGGTATTAGGTTTATTAAGAGGCAAAAAGATATGGCTAAGAGAACCTCTTTTTTCAAATCTTTCCCCCTTCGTATAGTTTTTTTAAAGCCTCCTTAAGTAGTTCTTCAAGCGAGAGAGGCTCTTTTTCTTCTATTACCCTTTGTAAGGCCTTTTTTGCTTCCTTTTTAGTGTATCCCAATTTCATTAAGGCGAGTAGGGCATCCTCAAAGTGAGGGTGCAAAGTTTGGCCTTTTACTTTTTCGACGCTTAATTTTTCTCTTAACTCAAAAATCATCCTTTCCGCAGTTTTAGGACCAATCCCTGGGATTTTGCAGAGGCTTTCTTTATCTCCTTTTATAAGGGCTGATTTTAATTCCTCGATCTCCATACCGCTGAGCAAGTTTAAAGCCATCTTAGGCCCTATGCCTCTCACTGTAACTAGAAGCTCAAAAAGCTCCTTCTCTTCTGGTGAAAGAAACCCGTAAAGGGAAATTTGTTCTTTTTGGATATGAGTACACACGTAAATGTCCACCTCTTTTCCCTCTTCAGGTAATCTATAAAACACACTCAAGGGCACAAAAACTCCGAATCCCACTCCTCCTACCTCAATTATCACCTGGGTAGGTGAACGTTTGATCAGGGTTCCCTTCAAATAGCTAATCATATGGGGTGGCTACCTGATGGTGAATATGGCATAGGGCGACCGCTAATGCATCGGAAGCATCTAAGGCGAAGTTCATGTTTAACCCTAGCAACATTTTCACCATCTCTCTCACCTGTTCTTTGGAGGCCCTTCCGTATCCCGTAAGAGCAAGTTTTACTTCCATAGGAGAGTATTCAAAGAAGGGTAGTTCCCTTAGGGAGGTCAGAAGGAGCACAATCCCTTGGACCTGACCCAATCGTAACGCGCTTTTGGGGTTTTTGAAGACGAAAGGGGTTTCAAGAACGATCACCTGCGGGGAGTATCCGGATATTATGGAATCTAACTCCCGATAAATACCTCTTATCCTCTCTTGTAAAGGGCCTTTTTGTCGAATTGTACCTGAGGTCACATAGGAGACTCTTTCGTTTGTGCTTTCGATTATCCCATAACCAGTTTGAAAAGTCCCCAAATCAAGACCTAAAATTCTCATTGAGCGAGTCTTTCCATGGTGGCTTCAGAGATATCGAAGTTAGCATAGACCCTTTGGACATCGTCTAAATCTTCGAGCAATTCCATGAGTTTTAGCATCTGTTCGGCCTCTTTTCCTTCCAATTTAACGGTGGTCTCGGGATACATGGTGACTTCTGCTGATTGATAAGGGATCTGGGCCTTTTTCAAGGCTTCCAATACGCTCTCTAAAGCATCCGGCTCGGTGAGGATCTCGTATTCGTGGTCGCCAATTTTTATATCCTCCGCTCCGGCTTCCATAACTACCTCAATAAGCTTATCCTCTTCCACATCCTCCTTTCTCACCGTTATCAATCCCTTTTTGTGAAATAACCATGAAACACAGCCCGTTGTCCCAAGATTACCACCAATCCTACTAAATATATGACGGATCTCGGCAGTGGTACGGTTACGATTATCCGTTAAGGCCTCAATTAAAATCGCTACCCCTCCAGGGCCATACCCCTCATAAGTGACTTCCTCAAACCTCATACCTTCCAATTCACCGGTTCCTTTTTTAATGGCCCTTTCTATGTTTTCTTTCGGCATATTCTCGGCTTTGGCCGCCGCAATGGCAGCACGAAGTCGGGGATTATTCTCGGGATTACCTCCACCCATTCGAGCGGCCACCATTATTTCCCTTATGAGTTTGGTGAATATCTTTCCCTTTTTGGCGTCTTGTGCTGCTTTTTTGCGTTTTATCTGTGCCCATTTGGAATGACCAGCCATTTTACCTCCTTCGCTCTCCAGGTGGGTTTCATGGTGGGCGGTACTGGGATCGAACCAGTGGCCTCTACCGTGTGAGGGTAGCGCTCTCCCTCTGAGCTAACCGCCCTTTACTTCAAAAATACAATGTGATATAAGATATGTCAACGGAATGAATTGAGAAATTCACGGCCATGAAGGCCCCTTAAGAAGAGGGGCTTTTGTTTTTTAGGAGGTAAAAAATGGAAAATTTCAAGCAAATACTGGATTACAGCCTTCTCGGATTTTTGGGATGTTTAAGCGTATTATCGATAGCTTTAGCCATCGAACGCCTTTTATACTTTAAAAGGATAGACTTTAAAAAATATCAAACCTCCAAGGACCTCGAACTTGACTTAACTCGGGGGCTCCACTTAATAGCCACAATAGCCTCAAACGCTCCTTATATAGGGCTTCTGGGAACGGTTTTAGGCATTATGCTTACCTTTTACACCATAGGCCAAGAGGGTTTGGTTGATACAAAAAAAATAATGGTGGGACTTGCACTGGCTCTTAAAGCTACAGCCGCAGGATTATTAGTAGCTATTCCCGCTTCAGCCCTTTATAACTATATTTTAAGAAAAATAAAAGAAAAGGTAACTTTGTGGGAGGTAATTAATGGAAGAAAAGGAATTTAATACTATGAATGTCATACCATTAGTGGATATTATGTTAGTTTTGTTAACCATAGTCTTAACAACCGCTACTTTCATTGCGCAAGGCAATTTGCCGATTAAATTGCCTCAAGCTAAACAGTCAGCTTCTCTTGTAGAAGAGAAAACTTATCGCATTACATTGAAAGAAAATGGTGAAATTTTTTTCGAAAATAGGTACTTAAATTATGATCAACTTAAAGAAGTATTAAAAGCAGTTAATCCAAGTTCGCAAATTGTGATTTACTCTGACAAAAAAGCAAAAGTGCAAGATTTGGTAAAGATATTGGACATGCTTCAAGAGTTTAATCTAAAAAAGGTGTATTTGAAAACGGAGTTAATAAAATGAGTCTTAAATTAAAGGCTTTGCTTTATTCTTTGATTCTTCACTCATTTGTTTTTGTATTTTCCTATGTGATCATTTCTTATATGAACAATGAAAGCTTTTTCAAAACATATGTGGAAATAGATTTGAGCAAGTTGGTTACTGCGGAGTTAAATGGAGGGGGTGGTGGAGGAGGCGGAGGTTCTTCGAGTCAAAAGGAAGCGCTTAGAGAGGCCTTTAAAAAAAAGCGCTTGGTAAAGGAGGTTCTGGAAAGGAGAGAGGGGGAAAGGACGGAAAGTTTTGAAAGTTCTGAAGCCCCTCAGGATATATCGCGAGAGGATGTGGTTTCTGAGGGGGAGGCTTTTTCCGGTGAGAGAAAAGAAACAGGCATTTTGGAAGGTGATGAAGGTACGGGTTCGGGAATAGGCGGAGGTATAGGTTCGGGAATGGGTAAAGGAATAGGGTCAGGAATAGGTTCGGGGATAGGGAAGGGTTTAGGCTTGGGGGTAGGTGAAGGAGTGGGCAGTAGCAAGGGAGTAGGTTATGGAAGTGGGGAGGTAGAGGCCTTTTTGGCGTCAAAGCTCAGTCTCATTTCCCAGATTGTTCAGCAAAGGATCTCCTATCCCTATATGGCGAGACGGTTAGGTTTAGAGGGGAAGGTGGTGGTTTCCTTTCTTTTGACCAAAGGGGGGGAGGTTAAGGAGATTCGGGTTGAGGAGAGTTCCTCTCATAAGTTACTCGATGAGAATGCGGTTGAGACAATTAAAAAATGTAGTTCTCTTTTTCCAGTTCCTCCCACAGATGTGAAAGTAAGACTTCCCATAAGTTATCGCTTAGAAAGGGCTTTCAAATAATAAACTCTTATTTACAAAATTTTTTTTAAAATGTAAAATTTTAAATAAAAAGATGCAATTCGTTGAAATAATGCAATTCTTTCTTCTTGGAGCTTCGGTTTTTATACAGTTTTTTGTAGCCTTTTTGGGGTTTAAATTATTTAGGATTATACCGGATTATCGAGTCTGGGTATCATTCCCGGTGGGTTTCCTTTTGATTGGGACGAGACGGCTTTTAGCGTTTATGGAAGCTTTATCAAAAGTTACATGTGCGAATTACCTTTTCTCCGAAACTTTTGCATTTTTGAGTTCTGTATTTTTAGCAACGGGGGTTTTAGCCGTTAGATCCTTTTTCTTATCTATGAAAGAGGCACAAGAACAATTGGAAGAAATCAAAGAGCGCTATCGCTCTTTAGTAGAATCAACAGATGACTCCGTATATCTTGTCGATAAGGAATGCCGTTTTCTCTATTTAAATCCAAAGTACCTTGCTCGAATTGGTATACCTGAAGAGAAAATTTTAGGAAAACATTACAGTGAATTTCACTCTCCAGTAGAGACAAAAGAATTTCAAGAAAAAATAGAACAAGTTATTAAGACGGGATGTTCTATTCAATATGAGCATAGAAGCAAAAGGGATAATCGTTATTTTTTGCGCACTCTGAGTCCAGTCAAGAATCAAAGAGGGGAAACCATTGCTGTAACTGTCATTTCAAAAGATATAACTCAAATTAAAGAAATCCAAAATCAACTATCCTTTCTTGCCACGCACGATCTACTTACATTTTTACCTAATCGCGCATTGTTTATGGATCGTTTGAAAATGGCTATTGCTTATGCAAAGCGTTACAATCAACGTCTTGCAGTAATGTTGATCGATTTGGATAACTTTAAAGAAATTAACGATACATATGGGCATGGAGTAGGGGATGAAGTGTTAAGAATTATAGGCAAGAAATTAAGGGGTTCCATAAGAGAAAGTGATACTGTAGCGCGAATGGGGGGTGATGAATTCCTGGTGTTATTGCCTTACATCAAAAGCGAAGAAGATGCTTTTGTGGTGGCCAATCATATTCAGGAACGATTACGTGAATTGATCAAGGTGGAAGATAAGCAATTTAAGGTTTCGGCGAGTATAGGAATTTCCATATATCCAGATGATGGGGAGGAAGCAGAGGAACTGCTTAAAAATGCCGATAAAGCGATGTACCTGGCCAAATTAGAAGGTGGAAATGCTTTTAAAAGGTTATCCAAAGTTTTGTTATCATCATAAAACATGAAAAATTTCATGTTTCTTGTAGATACTCAACAGCTGCCCAAGCGGCTAGGGCGCCGTCTCCTACGGCGGTTGATACTTGGCGTAATTCTTTTACCCTCACATCACCTGCGGCAAAGATACCCGCCTTGGAAGTGGCACCCTTTAGGTCGGTTTTGATGAATCCCTTTTCATCCATCTCGACCAAGTCTCGGAATATTTCGCTCGAAGGCTGTTGACCCACTGCCACAAATACTCCGTCTATTTCCAAAAGGGACCTCTTTCCTGTGTTTAAATCCATTATCTCCAGGGCTTTTACACCGGATTGGTCCCCTTTAATTTCGGTTACCACGGAATTCCAAATCGTTTTGATGTTTTCCGATTCAAAAAGCCTTTCTTGAAGAACCTTTTGGGCCCTTAAGCGATCCCGTCGGTGGATCAAATACACCTCTTTGGCCAAGTTTTTAAGATAAAGGGCTTCTTCTACCGCTCGGTCGCCTCCGCCTATGACCGCTACCTTTTTGTCTCGGAAGAAAAAGCCGTCACAGTAAGCACAAAAGGATACTCCTTGTCCTATGAATTTATCCTCACCGGGGACTCCCAAACGGGCTGGTTGAGCGCCGGTGGCTATTATCAGGCATTTCGCTTCTACGTCTCCTTGGGTGGTCTTAACTATAAAGGAACCTTCCTTTTCCAAAACCCCCTCTACTTTCACAAATTCTGTAAGGGGAACGCCTATTTCGCTTAATTGTTTTTTAAACCTTTCTATGAGCTCCGGTCCGGAGATACCTCCTGGAAAACCGGGGTAGTTCTCGATGGTACCTGCCATAAGGACTTGTCCTCCCGCTGAAAGGGCCTCAAAAATGACGGTTTTCAATTTGGCCCTGCCGCAATAAATGCCAGCGGTAAGACCGGCGGGTCCTCCTCCTATTATGACCACATCAAACTTTTCCATCCTTTTTTCTCCTTTCCAAATTTATTAGAGCATGGAAATTTCTCGTTATTATCTCCTTTAATTCCTCAAGGTTTATCCCCCTTATTTTGGCCAAAGTTTTGTAAGTTTCAACTATTAAGGCTGGTTCATTCCTTTTTCCACGATGACTTTGAGGAGGTAAAAAAGGGGCGTCCGTTTCAAGGAGAATCCGATCAAGAGGGACATAAGAAGCTATCTCCTTCAGTTTGGTAGAGTTAGGGTAGGTGAGAGGGCCAGCGAAGGAGATATAAAAATTTCGTTTGAGGAATTCATTGCTGATTTCTTTACTTCCGGAGAAGCAATGTATTATTCCTTGTGGAGGGGTTCCTTCCTCATCCAAAATCTCCAAGAGCCTATCGTAGGCATCACGGCAGTGAATGATAATAGGAAGGTTTAGCTTATTCGCTAATTCCAAATGACGGCGGAACACTTCTTCTTGAACGTCTTTAGGTGAGAACTTTTTATAAAAATCAAGTCCTGTTTCTCCAATGGCCACGATTTCTCGGTTATTGAGGATAAGAGTACGTATGGTTTCAAAGCTTTGGGAAGTGGCGTTTTTGGCCTCATGGGGATGAATGCCAATTGCCATTATTCCTCCTGTTTCCTTGACGATCTGCAAAGACTTTAAAAAGGAGGACTCATCCGTTGCGATTGACAAAATCTCCCGAACCCCTGCTCCTTTGGCCCTTTCTACTACTTCTTTCCAATCCTCGAACATGTCCAAATGGCAATGGGAATCAATCATACCCGAGCTCCTTTAGCAATTTGAAAATAGCCTCCCTCCATCCCCAAGGTCCTTCTTGGGTAGTGATAAATAAGTTATTCCATTTTGGTGGGTTTTCGGAGATCCCACCGTGACGTTTTACTATGATCTTCCAATCGGCTCGTTCCAGCATGGGAAGATCGATGCGACTGTCACCTAAGGCGACAATCTCGGGATTAAGGCCACTTTTCTTAAAAAGATCCAAAAGTATCTCCATGGCTTTTCCCTTGTCGTGGTGTGACTGAAGGTGTAGGAAACGCCCCCCTCGCCAGAAGGTAAGGTTCTTTTCCCTGAGGTTCTCTAAAAGTGACTTTTCATTACCTTCAAATAAACAAGGCTCAGTAAAAAGCCTTTCTTTTGCCAAAAGGGCCTCTTCTTCTGGAAGACCAGTAATTTGGGCTATCTTCGAAGGGCTCATGTCGCCAAATCCTTCGATCAGGAAATTCTTTTCCCTTAGTTCGTTTATGGTGTGTCGTATATAATCATAGGGTTTACCCAAGGGGATTAGCCAATAACGGCCTTCATATTCCCTAGAATCTTTTGGCAGGAGAAGCGGATAATCCTTTGGGATAAAAATTCCCCCGCCGTTTTCCGCTATAAAAGGACCATAGATTCCCAGGCGCTTTTGCCAAAGCTCTATTTCCTTTGGGCTTTTGCTGGTAGCTATTATTATAGGGATCTGGAGGTTTAAGAGTTTTCTTATGCTCTCTAAGGCGGGTTCATAAAGGTGCTCTTTTAGGCCAATAAGGGTACCATCTAAATCGGTGAAAACCAGAAGTTTCCTCATGGGATAATATTTTATACAAAAAAGTTCACTTGTAATGTCTTTCTTTAGGACTTATGATTTTGAAAGAGGTGGCAAAGTGATGGAGATTAGGATTGAGGACATAGAAAATTTTCAGGAAACAGAAGACATCGAGAGCAAGTACCTCAGGTCTATAAGCAAATATTCCGTTCTGAGCCCTGAAGAAGAGAGAGAATTGGCCCGCAGATACAAAGAAGGGGACGAAGAGGCGGGAAAACGTCTAATTTTGTCCAATTTAAGATTTGTGGTTAAGGTTGCTTTGGAATATAAGGGGTATGGTTTTAGGCTTTCAGACCTGATTCAAGAAGGGAATTTAGGGTTAATTGTGGCCCTGAAGCATTTTGATCCTAATAGAGGTTACAGGTTTATCTCATATGCCATATGGTGGATTAGGGCTTATATTCAGAACTACATAATGAGGTCATGGAGTTTAGTTAAGGTTGGTACTACGCAGGCTCAGAAGAAATTGTTTTACAAAATGGGACGTTTATGGGAATTAGAAGAAGGTGGTCTTGGGAACCGAGAAGAAAAGCTGAAACAACTTGCTGAAGAGCTTAAGGTTGAAAAAGATGACGTAGAAGAAATGTACGAAAGGGTAAGGTTTCGTGATCTTTCGCTCGATACTAAGATAGATGAAGAACAAGAGACCACGTTTTTGGACTTTTTAGCCGATCTAGCTCCAAACCAAGAGGAAAGGCTTGCTGATACGGAACGACTACAATTGATCAAGCGAGTGGTTAAGGAAGCCTTATCCAAGTTGAACGAAAGGGAAAGGACGATAGTGGAGAAACGGTTGATGTCTGATGAGCCCACGACTTTAAATCAATTGAGCAAGATCTTTAACGTCTCCCGAGAACGCGTGAGGCAGATAGAACTTCAGGCCTTGAAAAAGTTAAAAAAGGATTTAGAAGAGAAAAAATTGCTCATTCATTCCCTTTAATCCCAGTCCTCAGGCCAGGGTTTCTTTTCTTTTCGTTTCTTTAGAAGGTTGGCGATTTCGTTGAGGATTATGTCAGCTATAAGATCCTTGCTCATCAAGGGAAGTCCCCTCACCCTTCCGGAGGCATCTATTATCTTCACTATGTTAGTATCACTTTGGAAGCCTGCTCCCATCTGCGTAATATCATTTGCGATGATCAAGTCCAAATTTTTCTTTCGCAATTTCTCTTGGGCATTCTCGATTAGCTGATCAGTTTCCGCAGCAAAACCCACAAGTATCCTTGAACCCTTTCGCTTTCCGAGTTCGGCCAATATATCAGGGTTCGGTTCAAGCTCCAGGAGAAGGTTTTGGTTAGTTTCCTTTTTTATTTTGGACGGGTAGAAATTTTTGGGGCGGAAATCCACAACGGCGGCACTTTTTATTATCACCTCGTAGTCCTCAAAGTTATCCATTACGGCCTCATACATCTCTTTAGCAGTTTTAACCCTTATGATAGGTATATCACGTCTGGGAAGACTCAAATCGGTCGGACCGGTTATTAAAAGGACTTGAGCTCCCCTTCTTTTGGCCATTTTAGCAAGAGCAAAGCCCATTTTCCCGCTTGAGGGATTAGTTATGTACCTTACCGGATCAATGGGTTCGATCGTGGGACCCGCCGTGACGAGGATCTTTGTGTCTTTGAGGTCTTTTGGCGTAAAAAGATCCTCGATCTTCTCCACAATCTCCGGGATTTCGGCAAGCCTCCCCCTTCCTATGCTTCCACAAGCTAAATCTCCTTCTGCTGGTTCAACGAAGTGGTAGCCATAACTTTTAAGCTTCGCCACGTTATGCTGCACCACTGGACTTTGCCACATTTTCACGTTCATAGAAGGTGCAAAAAGCACTGGCACCTCCATTGCCATTACCATGGTGGTTAAAAGGTCATCAGCTATTCCGTTGGCGATCTTTCCCAAAATGTTAGCAGTAGCCGGAGCTATTACCATCAATTCCGCTCTGTCGGACATAGCTATATGTCCTATTCTTGAGCCTTCAAGGAGCCTAAACATCTCATAAAGAACTGGATGTCCGGAGAGCGTTTGAAAGGTAAGAGGGGTGACGAATTTCATGGCGTTTTCAGTCATAACCACATGGACATTCGCTCCCCTTTTTACCATTTCCCTTAAAAGCTCCACCGCCTTATACGCCGCAATCCCTCCGGTTACCCCTAAGATAAGCTCTCGCCCCTTGAGTTTGCTCCCGCTTCTTTTAGGATCGATTTGATTCATGGTCCAATCCTATTAGTTTTTTGAACTCCTCCTCATCTATTATTTTAACCCCTAAAGATCTAGCCTTATCATATTTCGATCCGGGCTCTTTTCCTACCACTACATAATCAACCCTTCGGCTCACACCCGAAGCCACCATGCCCCCTAACTCTTCCACCCTCCTTTTGGCCTCCTCACGGGTCATGCTCTCTAAGGCTCCCGTGAAGACGAAAACCTTCCCACGTAAGGGTTTCTCCTTAGGTAATTCTTCTTCTTCTTGAATAGTAACGCCTGCGTTAAGCATTTTTTCTATCACCTTACGGTTTTCCTCACTCTGGAAAAAGGTAAGGATGCTTTCAGCTACTTCAGGTCCTATGCCGGGGATTTTAAGAAGATCATCCTTACGGAGGTTGAAAAAGTTTTGTAGTTTCTTAAAATGCTTCGCCAATATCTGGGCCATTTGTTCTCCTACGTGTCTTATACCTAAGGCATAAAGAAAACGGGCAAGGGTTGTTTTTTTGCTTTTTTCTATTGACTGCAACAATTTTTGGGCGAGTTTATCAGCCACTCCTTCAAGCTTGAGGAGGTCTATTTTTTTCAAGTAAAAGAGATCCGCTGGATCTTTTACTAAACCTTTATCCACCAATTGATCTATGAGCTTTTCGCCAAATCCCTCAATGTCCATTGCCCTTCTTGAAACAAAATGCCTGATCCGGGCTTTAAGTTGAGCCGGGCAAGAAAGCCCGATACACCTATGAGCTACTTCTCCGGGTAGTCTAATTACCCGAGAGCCACACACAGGGCAGGTTTCTGGCATCTGGAATTCTCGTTCTTGGCCCGTCCTTTTTTCCTTTATGGGTTTAATGATCTCAGGTATGACTTCCCCTGCTCGATGCACCAAAACCCAATCCCCAATCCTCACATCCTTCCTTCTTATTTCGTCAAGGTTATGCAAAGTAGCCCGGCTGACCACAACCCCGCCAACTTGCACCGGTTCCAAAATGGCTACCGGTGTAAGTACTCCGGTTCGTCCCACTTGGACTATGATGTCCAGTACTCGAGTTGTGGCCTCTTCAGCGGGGAATTTAAAGGCAATGGCCCACCTTGGGCTTCTCGCTATTTCTCCTAATCGTCTCTGTAACTCAAAATCGTTTACCTTTAAAACTACCCCGTCCATCTCGTAGGGGATCTGGTCCCTTTTCGATAATATATCCCTATAATAGGCTATACACTCCTCGATATCCTTACAGAGCTTAACATATGGGTTCACCCTAAGTCCCCATTTCGGAAGGGTTGTCAACACTTCCCATTGGCTCTTGAATTCCCTACCTATGACTTCCCCTATTCCATAAAAGAAAACTTTCAAAGGTCTTTTGGCAGTAACCGAAGGGTCAAGTTGTCTCAGGGAGCCAGCAGCTGCGTTTCTTGGGTTAGCAAAAGGCGGTTCACCCTCCTCTTCCCTCTCGCGGTTAAGACGCCGGAAGTCCTCTTTGTCCATATACACCTCTCCCCTTACCGAAAGGTATTCGGGAACTGGTTCTTCTTTATCGATGAGATAAAGAGGGATCATCTTTATAGTACGGATGTTCTGAGTCACGTCCTCACCCCTGTACCCATCTCCCCGGGTAGCTCCTACCGTGAGAAGGCCGTTTTCGTAAATCACCTCAATGGCCACCCCGTCTATCTTAGGCTCTGCTGTATAAGCGATTTCATGGGAAAGCCCCAAACCCAAAAACCTTTTCACCCTTCGGTCAAATTCCCTTACCTCATCTTCCGAGAAGGCGTTCGAAAGGCTTAACATGGGTATTCTGTGTTCGACGGTCCCGAATTCCTCAAGTGGAGGGGCTCCTACCCTTTGGGTTGGGGAGTTAGGGGTAATGAGCTCAGGGTATTGGCGTTCCAGTTCTTCGAGTTCCCTCATCAAGGCATCATATTCAGCGTCGGAAATAACAGGGTCGTTGAGGACGTAATAACGGTAATTGTGATATTCGATTTCACGCCTAAGCTCTTCGACCCTCTTTCTTACTTCTTCAGGGACCATGGGTGCCCTCCTTTTCTTTTTCAAAGATGATTTTAATACCAGAAGGTTCAAGATGTCCAAGGTGGTGGTTAAGGTTTTTAAAGCCGGATATAATTTTTAAAATGATGATTAAGGTAGGTTGTTGTGGTTTCCCGGTCTCAAGAAAGATTTATTACCAAACCTTTACCTGCGTAGAGATTCAACAGACCTTTTATCACCCGCCCAAGGAGGAAACCCTTAAGAGTTGGAGAAAGGAGGCTACCGAGGGATTTGAATTCACCCTTAAAGCCTGGCAACTTATCACCCATGATCCCAAAAGTCCCACCTACAAGCGGTTAAAGTTTGAAATACCTCCTGAAACCAAAGAGCGATATGGAGGCTTCAAACCCACAAGGGAAGTACTTGAAGCGTGGCAGATTACGCGAAAAGCAGCCAAGCTTCTTGAGGCTCGTTTAATCATATTTCAAACTCCCCCCAGCTTCCGGCCTGAGGAAGAATCAGTAAAAAACCTGAAGACTTTTTTCTCCACCATAGAAAGGGAGAATTTCCTTTTCGGATGGGAGCCAAGGGGATGGCCTGTGGAATTGGTGAGGTCTCTATGTGAGGAGTTAGACTTGATCCATGTGGTTGATCCCTTTAAGGAAGATACGTGTGGAAAGATCGTTTATTGGCGTTTGCATGGAAAGGATGGGTATCGATACCGTTATTCTGATGAAGAACTTGAGGAATTGTTACGCAAAATTCAACCTTCTTCCGTCTATTACGTAATGTTCAATAACACTAACATGTTTGAAGATGCTCAAAGGTTTTTGAGGATTGTAAAAAATGGATAAGCCCCCTATTTGGTTCAAATTAGCCGAAGAGGCGGTCTCAGAGGGCAAAAGCGTCTTTTTATTAGGAGCTCCCGATACGGGAAAGACTACGCTCTGCAAGTTCCTCTTGGAAAAGGCCATTGAGAAAGGATTAAAAGTGGGCTATATCGATGCGGATGTGGGGCAATCAACCATTGGTCCTCCCACGACGATGGGGCTTTCCATCCTCGAAAAGAGGGAAGATTTGGAGGGGTTAATCCCATTTAAGTTGTATTTCCTAGGGGCTACTTCTCCCGCACAATGGCTTTTGCGCTCAGTGGTAGGATTAAAGAAATTAATGGATAAAGCCCTGGAAAGGAGGGTAGATTTTACCCTGATTGATACTACGGGCCTTGTGACAGGAGAGGTGGGATTTCAGTTGAAGTTTTATGAGATCGAGATAACCGATCCTACCCATCTTGTGGCCATAGAAAGGGGAGGGGAACTTGAGCCCATTTTAAAGGCCTTTGTGGGAAGGTCTAAGCCGAAGCAATATGTGATATTGCCTTCGGAAAAGGTCAGAAGAAGGGATCTTACACAAAGGCAACACTATCGGCAGCAGAAATTAAGCCTTTACTTTAAAAATTCGGAGATCCTAAATTTTGAAAAAGGGCTTTTAAAGAACTTCAAAGGGGATCAGTCTTTTCCGCTTGACGGAAGGATCGTCGGGTTACTTGATGAAGAGGGATTTGCCTTGGGCATAGGCGTAATTACGGGAATAAAGGAAAGAGAAATCGAGGTCTTGACGCCCATCAAGGCCCAGGAGGCGGTTAAGGCCCTTTGGTTGGGGGAGGTGAAATTGGAGGGGGGTGCTCAGAATGTATGCAACCCCGGAAGAGGGCTTTCGAGATGAGGGGGAGCTTTAAAAATCCACTTACTTATTCACAAGTTTTCTACAATTATTGTGGATGGGGAGGAGAGGATGCCAGCTAATCTGCCCCCAGAATATTATGCGGCGGAAAAGAAGCTTCGCGAAGCTAAGAGTCACGCGGAAAAAATAGCCATAATCGAAGAGATGCTGGCCATAATGCCCCATCACAAGGGGACGGATAAACTCAGGGCCCTTTTGCGTCGGAAGTTGGCCAAATTGCGCGAAGAACTTCAGTCGGGAAAGGGGAAAGGCGGAAAGGGTGATTTTTTCACGGTCAAAAAGGAGGGAGCTGGACAGGTGGCCATGGCAGGACCACCAAATTCGGGCAAATCCCAGCTTTTGGCCTCCCTGACCAATGCTACTCCCGTTATAGCGGATTATCCTTTTTCAACCCAAAGACCCTTAGCGGGGATGATTTGTTTTGAAAACATAAAAATCCAACTGGTGGATCTTCCTCCTCTTACCTCAACGACGGATCTTTGGGTTTATAGCATCCTTCGCAATGCCGACCTGATCCTTGTGGTCTTAGACATCTCCGGAGATCCATTGGGGGATTGGGAAAATATCCAGGCCTTGTTGTCCGAGAGAAGAATCGCTTTGGTAAGGGAGGTCCCCGATGGGAACCTTCACGATGGCAAAAGTTATAAAAGGGCGGTTTTGGTTTTAAACAAGGGCGATCTTGATCCTCAAGGTGAGGACTTTAAGGCCTTCCGAGAGCTTTTACCAGAATTGGAGATCCCAATGATAGAAGTTTCGGCCAAAATGGGCATGGGACTTGAGGAATTAAAGAGGCAAATTTTTCAAATGCTTCATATCATCCGCGTTTATCCCAAGCCGCCTGGTAAACAACCTGATATGCAGAATCCTGTCATTTTGCCCAAAGGTAGTACCGTGGAGGATTTGGCCGAGGAGATCCATAAGGATTTTGTGGAAAAGCTAAAATACGCAAGGGTTTGGGGCTCGGCTAAATTTCAGGGACAAAGGGTTTTTAAGGATCATGTATTGGAGGACGGAGATATTGTCGAACTTCACATATGAAGTTGTTAGTTCTTCACCAAGGAGCAATAGGGGACTTCATATTGGCCATCCCAGCCATATGGACCGCTTATCTCGCTCTTAAGCCCGAAGAATTGCACCTTGCAGGACACCCCTCCTCTACTGAGGTATTAAAAGGGGTGTTTTGGGTGAAGAAAATCTGGGATGTGAACTTATATCCCTTTTCCACTTTATGGTTTGAGCCCGTTAAAGATTTGGACTTCCAAATGGCCCTTGTATTTTCCAAGGCTTCGGAGTGGCAAAATGCCTTAAAGAGTTCGGGGGTAAAGGAGATATGGATGCTTCCTCCTTTTCCGGAGGAAAGAATTCCTCTATTTCATCATCACCTTAAAAATTTAAAAAGTTACGGTATATCCCTTAAGACGGGATATATGGGTTTGTTCTTTAAAGAGGAAGAAAAAGAGGAGGCTTTAAGATTTTTGGAAAAAAAGGGCATAAAAAGACCCTTTTTCGTCGTTCATCCGGGAGCGGGTTCTCCCAAAAAAATATGGCCACCCGAAAGGATGGCTCACCTCTCAAATTGGCTGTATGATCGATTTGGATACTTTCCTTTAGTGATAAAAGGACCCGCCGATCAGAAAGCTTGCGATGAGTTCTTAAAGTACATAAATGTGCCTTACCTTTTAATAGAGAATCCCCCTTTGAGAAAACTCGGAGCCCTTCTGAAGTTTGCTTCCTTTTTCTTGGGCAACGATTCGGGAATTGCTCATCTGGCTGCCTTTTCCGCATGCCAAACCTTTGTCCTTTTTGGATCAACCGACCCGGTAGTCTTTATGCCCTACGGCCCATACGTAAAATGCATAAAAGGAAAAGAAGGATTAAAAGACATAAGAGAAGAAGACCTAAAAAAGATATTGGAAAATCACCTTCCCAAATTAAACGCTCTTGACTCTTAAAGGTCCCTTTGCCATCATTTTAATAAGAACGGGGCGTGGCGCAGCCTGGGAGCGCACTGGCATGGGGTGCCAGTGGTCGGAGGTTCAAATCCTCTCGCCCCGACCAACTTTTAAACTTCTCACCATCTCTCCTTAAATAGTCCTTAATATCTTTAACTCCAAAGCTTGACAAAACCTTCAAAAGGATTTATCCATTAAATGAAAATGAAAACCGTTATCAAAAAAAGATGGACGTTACAGCGGGAGGTGCTTTTTAGGCTTATTAAAGAAGAGGGGCATATTGATGCGGATGAGCTTTATCGAAAGGCCAAGCTCATTTATCCCAAGATAGGTTTGGCCACTGTATATAGGAATTTAAAGCTTTTTAGGGATTTGGGGTTGATCAAGGAGTTAAAGTTTGATGAACCTCATTCTCATTATGAATTTCTTCGGGGCAGTGAGCATTATCATTTTGTCTGTAGCAAATGTGGTG
>CAYZRR010000111.1:0-2683 GCA_964480925.1 uncultured Thermodesulfobacteriota bacterium | reverse complement strand
ATCGTGATATACTTTACCCACACCTGCCCTCCCATCCTCTGAGGGGTTTGATTTCACGATCCCAGGGTACCTCAGCCCTGCGAAAGACCTCAAGGATGAGATGGGCAGCCTCTACCCTCTCTGTTCCTCCTTCTCCAAAGTGGTACCTATGTTTATACCCATGCACCGGGCAACTTGGGAATCCACTTGAAGACGTAAAAATAGTTTGATAAAATAATCTTCTAGAATTAGAGAAGGAGGGTATGCTTTCTATTCCCTTCTTAAAGTACTGAGTTTTCTTTATACCTTTTTTAAAAAATCCGCTCAAAAAATAAACGAGGAGGTTTTTCATGTATCAAGGGGAGGAGGGTTTTAGATGGAAGATAGTGTCTACTGTTCCTAGGAGGAACCTTCCTTTAGATCCCGAGGTTTTCAGGGAAATGGGGGCGGAGCTTGTTTTGGATAAGCTTTTGGAGCCCTTAAATGAGGATCAGGTTTTGGAGATAGGCCATGATGCTGACATCATCGTCTCTCAGACCGCCCCTTTTACCAGGAAGGTCATAGAAGGCCTTGAGCGATGTAGGTTCATAATGATAGCGCGGTTAGGGACTGAGAATGTGGATTTCCAAGCGGCTACCGAGAGGGGCATATGTGTGGCCAACCTTGGTCCTTACTGTAAGGATGAGGTTGCAGAGCATGCCATGGGCCTTTTGCTCGGGCTTGCTCGCAAAATTTGTGAGCTTCATCGAAAGGTCTTGGAGGGGTACTGGGGTGCTCCCTTTATGCATGATGAGATGAAGCAAGTTTGGAAGGGCATTTATCGAGTGAATGGTAAAACCCTTGGTCTTGTGGGACTGGGGGCTATAGGAAGAAGAGTCGCTGAGATTGCCAAGGGTTTTGGTTTGAAGCTTATCGCTTATGATCCTTATGTACCTAAAGAGGTGGCGGAAGGGCTTGGGGTTAAACTTGTGGATTTTGATACCCTCCTTAAGGAGTCAGATTTTATTTCCATTCATTGTGCTCTTACTCCCGAAACGAGGAACCTCTTTGGGATCGAAGAGTTCAAGAAGATGAAGCAGACGGCTTATTTGATAAATGTGGCAAGGGGTGAGATTGTAGACACTGAGGCCCTCTATCAGGCATTAAAGGATGGGCTTATAGCTGGGGCGGGCCTTGATCTTGTGGGTCTTGAGACCAAACCAACCCCCTTGGAGCATCCGATTTACAGGCTCCCCAACGTCATTATAACCGGTCATTCGGCCTTTTTCTCTCATGAGGCCATGGCCTCGATGCCCCAGATATCCATGGAGGAGGTCTTGAGGGTAATGAGAGGGGAATGGCCCAAGAACCTCATCAACAAGGCCGTTAAGGAGAGATTCGTTCAAAGGTTTGGACCGATGAAAGAACCCATATAAGGAGGTGCTAACATGTTAAAGAGCAGATGGCCAAATATTGGAGCAGTTCTTAAGCTTCATGCGAGAAATTACCCCGATAAAGTAGGGTGCCAGGACAAATATAAAACCTGGACTTTTAAGCAGTGGAACGAAAGATCCTGTCGACTTTCCAACGCCTTAAGGGATATGGGAGTCGGTTATGGTGAAAGGGTTGCTATGATCGCTTATAACCGAGTCGAATGGATGGAGTTTTACGCGGCCTGTGCCAAAGGCGGTCAAATAGCTGTGCCCGTTCTTTTCAGGCTTGCCCCTCCTGAGATCGAATACGTTTTAAACCATTCCGAAAGTAAGGCCATAATTGTTGAGGCTCCCTTCGTGGACGCCATAAATTCCATAAGGGATAAACTCGAGACCATTCCGCCCACCAATTTCATCTACCTCGGAGAGGGAAAAGCTCCGGAGGGCTACGTTCATTATGAGGAGGTGATAGAAAGAGGATCACCCAACGAACCAGAGGTAATTGTTGATTCAGCCGATCCTTGGATGATCATGTATACCTCAGGGACCACTGGAAGGCCAAAGGGGGTTATAAGGAGCCATGAGGCCAATATGGCTCACTTTTACGTGACCCTGATTAACCACGCTTGGACCCCTAACGATAAAGTGATGTTGGTCATGCCCATGTGTCACATAAACTCCGTTTATTATTCCTTCCCCTTCACGTTGGTTAGTGCTCCCGTTATGGTTTACAACATGGTTAGCTTTGATCCCGAGGACTTTTTGCGATCTGCCGATTTATTCCGTCCCACTTTCACCTCCCTTGTTCCGACCCATTATGTGATCATTTTGTCTCTTCCCGATGCGGTGAAAGGGCGATATGATGTGAGCGCTTTTAAGCAGCTTCTTATTTCCAGTGCCCCTGCTCGGAAAGAACTCAAGCTTCAGATAATGGACTACTTTAAGAATGCCCAACTTTGGGAGGCTTATGGTTCCACGGAGACAGGTATTGTGACCCTTCTTAGGCCTGAGGAACAGTTGGAGAAATTGGGTTCAGTAGGTCGGGAGGTCTTTGGGGTGGATGAGGTTAAGCTCCTTGACGAGGAAGGAAATGAGGTACCTGTTGGAGAGGTAGGTGAGCTTTACGCCCGAACTCCTCACATGTTCAGCGGTTATTGGAAGGATCCCGAGAAGACCCAGGCGGCCTTCAGGGGCGAATGGGCTACAGTAGGCGATATGGCCAAAAAGGACGAGGACGGCTATTACTACCTGGTTGATCGAAAGGCCAATATGATCATAACCGGTGGCGAAAA
>CAYZRR010000110.1:0-15249 GCA_964480925.1 uncultured Thermodesulfobacteriota bacterium | reverse complement strand
CCTTTGATGCAAGTAGGTCCTATAAGCAGCAGTCTCAACCACATACTTTAAATCGTCGGGTAATTTTGCCCATATGTCTTTGTTAACCATAAGAAAAGCAGCGGTTGAAGTAGAATGCCAACCGGGCAAGATCACATACTTACCAATTTCATGAAACCCCAAACCGTAATTGTCCCACGGTGACGCATATTCCAATCCATCAATAACTCCCCTTTCCATGGCAGTATAAATCTCACCAGCGGGTAAAAATATGGGTTTCACTCCAAACTCCTTCATGACCTCTGCTTCAAGCCCCACAATTCTGATAACTTTACCTTTGAGATCCTTTAAAGAACTAATGGGCTTCTTTAAATGTAAAAAGATTTGAGTCGTACCAAGCACCATAGGACCTACGGGCTTAATATTCCATTTGCTATAAAGCTCTTCCAGTAACTGAAGTCCTCCAAACTCAGTAAACCAGGAAAACCATTGCTCCCCTGTTAGCCCAAAGGGAATAGAACCACCAAAAATAGCAGCGGTCATATCTCGGCCTGTCTCATAAGCAGGCCACCATATAGCCGCTTCTATGGTACCTTTGGAAACGGCATCCAAAGTCTCACCAAAGGGGACAAGACTACCGGCACCATAAGTCAAAATCTCCAAACGCCCCCCGCTCAACTTCTTTACGGTCTCAGCAAAGTACTTTGAGACCAACGAATCATAAGGGGCACCTCCAGGATAAAATGATTGCACACGCCATTTGATAACTTGAGCTTCAGCGTGGGTTAAAGCAAAAAATAAAACCCCCACCCATATGCTCCACAAGAACTTTACTTTAAACCTTCCTTTCATGATAACCTCCTTTTAAAAATTGTTTGTTTTTATTGTAGAAAAAACTTCTAAAGTTTTCAAGATCAAGCCCCAATTCCCAACCCACAGCCTTTGTAAGTTTCCGTTACGCTTCCTTTTCAACTGCTCCTGCGATGACCTTTGCGATGGCAAAAATAAGTTGCTCGGCGTCCTCCAATAAATTACTCCATCTTCATGCAAAGTACGGGCACATTTTAAGGGTTTAAAATTGAAAGCTGTCAGCCTCTGTTAAAGTTCGGCAGCTAAAAAATCATGCTTCTTTTCCAGCCTCGAACCCCATCTGTACCGCTTTTAAGTTAATTTCCCGCAATGCAATGGGAGTGAGCATTGTGACTGCCTCCCGGACCTCTTGCTCGTTGAAGGGAAGAAGCCCTTTGGAAACGGCATAACCTATAAGGATGAGGTTGGCCACACGGGGATTACCCAGTTTCTGAGCTATTTCATCAGCATCCACGGGATAAAGCCTGACTCCTTCTACCTCCGGAAGGGAGGGAGAGTTAATCAGTGCCGCTCCTCCTTCTCTCAGCATCGGGAGGTTCCTCAAACCTTCATCCCTTTGGAGACCTAAGAGCAGATCAGCTCTTCCCCTTTTTATGAGAGGGCTAAAAAACTCACCTATTTTCACATGGGACAGGACCGATCCTCCCCTCTGGCTCATACCGTGGGTTTCGGAACCAAAAACATTTTCGCCGCGCTGGTGGGCTAGTTGATAAAGTAGCCTCGCTGTAAAAAGTACCCCTTGTCCCCCTACCCCAGCGATAACTATCTGTAATTTCATCTTACTTCCCTTATCGCCCCTTGATTGCAGGCGTAAACGCAGAGGCCACAATCGACGCAAATCTTGCGATCTATCTCTATGTGGCCATCAACCATCCTCAAGGCCGGACAGCCGAAGGCCTCAAGGCAATAACGACACCCAACACAGCTTTCCACAATTGGCATCTCGATAACTGAGCGAGGACATGCCACTGCACATAGCCGACAGAGATTGCAAAGCTCGAGGTTTACCTTGTAAGTGCTGCCCTCCTTAAGGATAGCTCCTTGAGGACAGGAGATCATACAAAAATCACATTCCGTACAGCTACCGCAGTGGAAACAGCGTTCCTTTGCTTCTCTCAGCGCTTCCTCTTCAGAGATCCCTTTCGAGATTTCCTCAAAGCTTCTTCTAGCTTCTTCGGAGCTCAGGCGCCTTAGTGAGGTCCTCTCACTCCTTGGAAAGGCGGTTATGTCTATCTCCCCCAAGGGAACCTCTTTAGGTACTCGCTCCTTAGAGAGTTTAATCTCTTCACCAGTAAGAAAACGGTGGATCTCCAACGCTCCTTTTCTACCCGAACCTATAGCATGGGCAACTGTGCGAGGCTGATCTAAGAGATCGCCTCCAAAAAAGACCTTCCCGCTTTCGCGGAGGTCTGAAGGGAGCTCAAGATCGGGTTCTTCTCCGATGGCCACCACCACGGCCTCCACTTCAAGGACGAATTCCGAGCCCTCAACGGGTTTGACCTGACTGCGGTCATCCTTCCCAAGGGACTCAACATACATTCTAACCAGACGCAATCCCTTCACTTCCTCATCCCCCAATATCTCCACCGGAGAGACCAAAAATTCCATCTTAACCCCTTCGGCCAAGGCCTCCTCCACTTCTGAAGGATGGGCCGGCATATCCTCCTTTCTTCGGCGATAAAGGAGCAATGGTTGGGCTCCAAGCCTTATAAGGGACCTACAGACGTCAATGGCGGTATTCCCCCCACCAATAACGGCCACCCTTTTTCCTATTACATGAGGATTACCTTCATTTAAGCTCTTGAGAAACTCAATTCCCCTCCATACTCCTTTGAGCCTCTCGTTAGGAACTTCCAAGCTTCTGGGTTTCTGAGCACCGGTGGCAAAAAAGAGGGCGTCGAAGGCATGAAGATCCTTGAATGATATATCCCTTCCGACCTTCACCCCAGTCCGCATCTCTATACCAAGGGACAAGATCCTATCGATTTCTCTCCTCAGCACCTCTTTGGGAAGGCGATAAGGAGGTATGCCATAGCGGAGCAATCCCCCGGGCTCTGGCATGGCCTCAAAGATCGTAACCTTATGTCCCAAAAGGGCCAGATGATAAGCACAACTTAATCCTGCAGGACCCGAACCGATCACAGCTACCCGAAACCCCGTATCGGGAGCTCTCTTGGGCAAACACTGTAAGGTATCGCCCAAAAAGCGTTCTATGGCCTGAATGCTCACAGGCTGATCGTACTTACCTCGGTTACACGCGTTTTCACAGGGATGAAAACACACTCTGCCGCACACCGAAGGTAATGGATTTGTCTGAAGCAAGAGAGAAGCTGCCTCTTCCCGCTTCTCCTTAGCCAGTAAAAACAAAACTCTCTCCACATCAGTCTCAACGGGACAAGCCCCATTACAGGGTGGTGTTTTTGTCACGTATCGAGGCCTTAAGACCTCTCTCTCCGGCAAGGGAAGGTGATAGAAAATCTCAACCCTCCTGGGTTGATCTACTTTCTTTGTGATTTCCATACAAGGGTGCCTTGCAACAATTACGGCCACCCCTCCGTTCTTTTCCACATACTGTTGAGCATTCCTCAGGGCTTTTATCAATTCGGGTATCTTGTAAGGATCGACCACCTGAAGATACTGTACGCCACAGGCCTTCACTATTCTTTCAAGGGTAATTGGCTCGGCCTTCTCGCCATCAGCTAGAATCGGAGAGGCAGCAGTAGGTTGCATGCCTGTCATTGCAGTGGTGCTGTTATCCAAGATTACCAACAGAAACCTGGCTCTCGTGTGAACGGCATTCACTAGGGCAGGCAAGCCGGCGTGGAAAAAGGTCGAATCCCCAATGGTAGCCACAATGGGAATCTCACGTTTATCTTGATGATAAGCTTGGTAGAGACCCGCTGCCATATTTATGGCGGCTCCCATGTCAAGGACTATATCCACTGCCCCCTGGTTCACTCCCAAAGTGTAGCAACCAATATCACTGGGGAAAATGGCATTGGGAAAAGCGCGCTTTATCGCATAAAAACTCGCGCGGTGAGGACAACCCGGACACAGCACAGGAGGTTTCTCGGCCCCTTCCACGGGGGGCTTGACCGTTTGCCTAATAGGAGGAAGAAGGGGTCCCTTCGCTTTCTCCCAGGCCTTCCTGAAGGCTTCTTCCACCACCTCAGGACTCAACTCCCCTTCTTTGGGCACAACACCCGTAAATCTCCCCTCAACCTTCTTCCCATTCCTTATCATAAACTCCAAGACCGCATCGGGTTCTTCAAGGACTAACACGTGTTTACATATCTTCATGAACCTCTCTACCAATTTCCGGGGAAATGGCAAAGGAGCACCCACCTTAAGAACTGGCACTGAATCGGCAAGCCCGAGTTCCTCCAGAAGTTCCACTATCGTACCAAAGGTAGATCCTGCTGTGATGATCCCCAAGCGAAAAGACCCCTCTAAGGATTCCAAGGACTTTCTCCCTAGCAGAACCCCGTTAAAAGGAGAATTTTCATATTCCTCGGCGATCTCCTCCAATTTGCGATTCAAGACCTTATGGAGCTGGTACCGATATCTTGGGGTTGAAGCCCAGCGATGGGGATCCTTCACAAAGTGGGCCTCCCTTCGGAGAACCTTTGGGGGATTCAGGGTAACTGTTTGACGCGCATGACATATCCTCAGCGTAGGACGTAAAAGCACCGGAATCTCATAACGCTCTGATAACTCAAAGGCAAAAGACGCCATCTCCTTAGCTTCCTGGGGACTGCAGGGGTCAAGAACCGGAACCTTTGCTAAAATCCCCCAGAGGCGGGAATCTTGCTCAGTCTGAGAACTATAAGGCCCAGGATCATCTGCCACAACAACCACAAACCCCCCTTTAACCCCCGTATACACCGAACTGAAGAAAGGATCACTGGCCACATTTAATCCCACCTGCTTCATGGCTACAGCCGCTCTCTTACCGGCATAAGCTGCAGCCAGTGCCACCTCATAAGCCACTTTCTCATTAGTTGACCACTCCACATAAATGTCCAGCCCCTCCTCCTCCCTGAAAGCAATAACGGCCGGCAAAATCTCAGTGGCCGGAGTGCCAGGATAAGAGGTCATCACTTGACAGCCTCCCTCAACTAAACCCCTCCCTATCGCTTCATTCCCTAAAAGAACCCTCTTCCTAACCATCCTGCATCTATAATAATGTATACCGTATACATTGTATAGGGTTAGCTAATTTGTTGCAGAGTCCTTTGTCAACTTGAGGAATTGCCCCGTTTGGGATTTCCTTGAGAGGGGTATCGTTTCATTAAATTAAAATCTACACGGAATCGCTCATCCTCTTTCCCAAGATTCATAAGTCCCCATCCGATAAGGCCCAATCCCTAATCCTGGAAGAATTCGCCCAGCTTGCACTCTATAATCGCTCCTTTGCCTCATGGCTACTAAAAATTGGTCTTTTAGTTTATGGTAAAGGGCAAACCTGTTGAGTTTAGTTTGTCTAGTTTTTAAGAAGTGTGGGATATAGAAAAAGTAATTACCACTTCCCTTTAAGCAATAAAACGCAAAACCCTCCTCAAAAACTATAAGGGATATCTTGACAAAGTGGAACGATATTTTACTCTAATGGGTGGAGGTAAATGTGAAGGAAGATCCCTTGATTCAAGCGATCTTTGATGTCATGGAAGATGAAATAATTGTTGTGGGGGATGATCGTCGTTTAATTATGGCAAACAAAGCAGTGAAGCAAAAGTATGGGATTTCAGAGATTGGGGAGGGGATCTGCTATCAAGTACTTTTTGGTTTGGAGGGGCCTTGTAGAGGGTCTTTTTGGAGCTGTCCATTGGAAGAGGTTTTGGAAACTTGTAGGGAAAAGATGTTATTACTTTCGGAAGGTTCCAATTTGGAAAGAAGGTACACAAAGGTGGTTTGGGCCCCCTTGCAGCACCCCTGGAGTGATTCATGGATGGTGGTTGAACTTAGAAAGGATGTGACGGCGGAGAGGGAGCTTGAAAGGGTAGTATTGTCTCGTCGTCATCAGCTTCAGGTTCTCAGTCGTATATCTAGTGTCATAAGCAGCCCCAAGGAGCTGGATCAGGTCCTTCAGGTGGCCCTTGATAATGTACTTGAGCTGGTCAATGGTTCCGTAGGAGGTATTCTCATTGTGGAAGGTAGGGAACTACGTTATCGGGTCCATAAGGGACTTCCCGCTCCTGAGATAGGTTCTCTTAGAATAAGCATAGGAGAGGGTATCGCTGGAAAGGTTGTTGAAAATGCCAAGCCTTTAATGGGGACTGAAGAAGAAGCTCGCTTTCATCCCGACTTTCCAGGGCTTGAAGGTATAAGGGCCTTTATCAGCATTCCACTAATGGCCAGGGATCGGGTGGTAGGAGTGATGAACGTGGCAAGTGCTGAAAGGCGTACCTTTGGCGAAGAAGAAGTCTTTCTTCTCACCACCTTAGGATACTTCTTGGGAACCGTTATTGAACAAGCGCGCCTTAACGAGCGTTTGGCCAAGGCAAGGGAGCGGTATCAGGCCCTCCTCCAACATGCTCTGACCGCTCAAGAGCAGGAGAGGAAGAGAATTGCCAGGGAACTACATGATGAGACCAGCCAGGCCATCACTAGCCTTACTCTAAGCCTTCAGGCCTTGCTGGAAATGGCGAAAAGCCGGGGCATAGGTGATGCCGAGTTCTTGGAGAGGTTGCATAAAGCTTACTCCTATGCGGTTTATGCCGGCAACGAGGTGGTAAAGCTCATGAAGGAACTTAGACCCACGCTTTTGGATGAACTGGGTCTAGCAACAGCTATCCATCACTACGCTAAGGAGAACCTACAGCCCCAGGGCATAAAGGTCATCATGGAGCAAAAGGGGCAAGTAAAGCGGCTTCCTTCCGAAATAGAAATAACCCTCTATCGTATTGCCCAAGGAGCAATAGGAAATATTCTGGAACACTCCAAGGCAAAAGAAGCTCGCATCCTTCTGGAGTTCCTTCCAGGGGAGTGTCGGTTGACCATAGAGGATGACGGGCAAGGATTCGATGTGAAAAAAATCACTCGGGTGGAACCAAGTGGCAGGGGGGCAGGTCTCTTTACTATGAAGGAGAGGGTAAACCTTGTTGGTGGAAGTTGTCATATAGAATCCCAGCCCGGACGGGGGACGAAGGTCATTGTAAGGGTGCCTATACCGGAAAAAGATGAACAGGAAGATTAAAGTGCTGATAGTCGACGACCACGCCCTGGTCAGGGAAGGGTTGAGGGCCCTTTTGTCCTTGGCTCCCGACATCGAAGTGGTGGGCGAGGCGAAAAATGGAAGGGAGGCTCTGAAGAAGGTGAGGGACCTGCGTCCCGACGTAGTTCTCATGGACATAGTAATGCCTATGATGGGAGGGCTTGAGGCAACCCGGAGGATATCTCGCGATTTTCCTGAAACCAAGGTTTTGGTTCTTACCCAGTATGACTCTGAGGATTATGTAATACCCATCATCGAAGCTGGGGCGGTAGGCTTCGTGACCAAGATGTCGAGTTTTTCCGATTTGGCCGTAGCGGTGAGGACTGTCTGGCAGGGGGGAGCTTATCTTTCTCCCTCGGCTGCCTCTGTTTTAGTTGAGGAGCGCCGGCGTAGAAATACCGAACACGCGAAGGGCAATTCTTATGACAGCCTAACCCAAAGGGAACGGGAGATTTTAAAACTGATAGCCGAGGGGCACACCACCCGAGAAATAGCCCAGATACTTTTCCTCAGCCCCAAGACGGTGGAGTGGCATCGGGGAAATCTGATGCACAAGCTTAAGCTACGAAACAGGTCTGAACTTATAAGATATGCTATCCGAAAGGGAATAATTGCCCCCTAGGCTCAGGGGGTTTCCCGTAGATCCCGGGGATTTTCCTGGGAAAAATTTAAGGATTTTTCCCAACTCTTTTTAAGGGATTTTCCTGATTTTCCTCCTCTTTCAAAGGAAATAGATTACAAAAAGCTGAAAGGAGCATAAAGATGAGAGCAAAAATTACGACATATCAAGATCGGACGTTAATCCCACCCTGTCAGGCCGCCTGTCCCCTTCATATGAGGATCAGGGAGTATGTGGATCTGATAGCCCAGGGCAGGATCATGGAAGCCTTGAAGGTAATCCGAGAGGACAATCCATTTCCCTCCATTTGCGCCCATGTGTGCACCCATCCTTGCGAGGAGGCTTGTCGGAGGGGCAAGGTTGACAAACCCGTGGCCATAAGGGCGCTCAAGAGGTTTGCAGTGGAGTTTGGCGGGGACAGGATGGTGGAGATAGAGGCCGAGACTCGGCGCAAGGAGAAGGTGGCAGTGGTCGGCTCAGGGCCTGCGGGAATGGCTTGTGCCTATTACCTTCGGAGGCTCGGATATCCGGTAACAATCTTTGAGGCCCATTCAGAACCAGGAGGGATGCTCAGAGTAGGGATACCCCGGTATCGCCTTCCCCGGGAGATAGTGCAAAGGGAGTTCGATAGACTTATTCGCATGGGGGTGGAACTTAGGCTGAACACAAGGGTTGTTTCCCTCGACCTCCTGTTCGAGATGGGGTATCAAGCCGTCTTCGTAACCATCGGTGCGCATCAGGGCCTCAGGCTAGGAATAGAAGGAGAAGAGGGACCCGGGGTTGTAGATGGTGCTACTTTTCTGAGGGAGGTGAACCTGGGGCTGAAACCTTTGCTGGGGGAGAAGGTAGGGGTGGTAGGTGGTGGAAACGTCGCCATAGATGCGGCTCGAACAGCCCTCCGCTTAGGGGCTAAAGAAGTGAGGGTTCTCTATCGGCGAGGGCCTGAGGAGATGCCCGCTTCTGAAGCCGAGGTTCAGCAGGCGAAGGAGGAAGGGGTACAGTTCGACTACTTAGTGGCCCCCCTTCGTATCGAGAGAGAAAGGAATAAGCTCAAGGTGATCTGCATTAGGATGAAGCTTGGGGAGCCTGACTCAAGTGGCAGAAGGCGTCCGGTTCCGATAGAAGGGAGCGAGTTTCCCTTAATGTTGGACACCCTAATTGTGGCCATAGGTCAAGCCCCTCAACTTCCTGAAGATTTCAGGCTTCGAATAGGCAAGGGAGCGACCATCCATGTGGATCCCGTGAGTCTTGCCACCAACAGGCCCGGTGTCTTCGCAGGAGGCGATGCGGTTACCGGACCGGCTACGGTGGTAGAGGCACTGGCTGTAGGCAAAAGGGCTGCCTTCAGGATCGATGACTATTTGAACCATCGTTACCCAGTCCCCGAAAAGGAAGCAAGACCAGTGGTGGGAGATCTCTTACCCGAGACCATCGCCATGATCAGGAAGATATCCCGCATGGACCCTCCTCATCTTCCTCCCGAAGTGAGAGTAAAGGAATTCGTGCCCGTGGAGATGGTGTACGGTTGGGAGGAGGCCATTAAAGAGGCAAGACGATGCCTTAAATGTGGGGCAGGAGCGGAAATCTTCTCCCGTGACAGATGCGCTAGTTGTCTCACGTGTTTGAGGGTATGCCCTTACCATGTCCCGCGCTTGAACGGTACTGGCGAAGTGGAAATCCCCGCCGATCAGTGTCAAGCCTGTGGCATCTGCGTTGCCCAGTGTCCAGCTAAGGTCATCATCCTGCGTAAACCCCAGGACCGTAGGCAGATCGCGGAAGAGCTGAACCACCTTGCAAGATACGGTCCCTCCAAGCCGATGATGGTGGGATTCTGTTGTCAGTATGGTCTCTATGGGACAGGGGTACTTTCGGGTTTGTATCGGGAGAAAAAAGCTGGGGTTTACATAATCCCGGTCTCGTGTGTGGGTAAAGTGGAGGCAGAACACCTTCTTGAGGCCTTCCGCCTAGGGGCTGAGGGGGTCTTTGTAGCCGGCTGTGGGGACCAGTGTTCAAGAGAGGACACGGCCTTATGGCTTGGACGCCGAATAGAGAAGGTGAGAGAGAGCCTTGGTGAGATGGGGCTTGAGCCCGAACGGATTAAGTTATTTATGCCTGGCGAAGGGAGAGATCTCTTGGAGGACCTAAGGGATTTCTCCCAGAAGGTAGCCGGGCTTTATTTGGCCTCTTTGGTGAGGCAGGAGGTGAAGTATGATAGTTGCCCAACAGAAGCCTTTGGAAGAGATCCTACGCATGATCGACCCTTATGAAAGGATTATGATACTTGGCTGTGGGACATGCATGACCGTCTGTGGTGCAGGAGGGGAAAGGGAAGTGGCCTTTCTTCAAAAGGCTCTAGAGATAGCCGAAAGTAGAGAAGGGGAGAAGCATACATTTATTCCCTACACCCTCAAGAGGCAATGCGATCCCGAATTTCTTGACCTTCTGACTGACCGCATTGAGGATGTGGATGCCATCCTAAGTCTTGGTTGCGGCGTCGGTGTTCAAGCCCTTGCTGAGCGCTTTTCGGACTTACCGATTCTCCCAGGGGTGGATACCTCCTTCTTAGGAATGGCCAAAGAATGGGGGGTTTGGGACGAGCGATGTGCTGCCTGTGGTCATTGTATGCTGGGGGAAACCGCAGGAATATGTCCTATAACTCGGTGTGCAAAAGGGATCCTCAATGGCCCATGTGCCGGCCCTAAGGGCGGCAAATGCGAAGTGGATGGTGAGAGAGATTGTGCGTGGGTATTGATCTACCGTCGCTTAGAGAGATTGGGACAACTGGATAAGATGCGCAGGTTCTATCCTCCGCGGAACTTTGAGAGGCCAAAGAGGATCCTCAGGAGGACATAAAGGAGGAGGAAGAAGATGGCTTTGTCCCTTTTGGAAGAAAAACTGGAGGCAGGAGAATTCGTGGTAACGGCTGAAGTGGGACCACCTAAGGGCACTGACCTAACTGAGATGATCCATAACATTGATCTTCTCAAGGAGTGGGTTGATGCCATTAACGTGACCGACCACCAGAGCTCTGTCATGCGATTTCCCTCCCTAGGGGGATGCCTTTTAGTGAAGGAAAGAGGAGGAGAACCTATCCTTCAGGTCACCTGCAGGGACAGAAATCGATTGGCACTTCAGGCTGATCTCCTTTTCGCCTACACCCGGGGCATAAGGAACGTATTGTGTCTTACAGGTGATTCAGTGGAGGTGGGAGACCATAGGGGCGCAAAGCCTGTCTTTGACTTGGATTCGGTTCAGCTGTTGAGAGGAATTAAGGAGATGGAGGAGGGACGTGACATGGGAGGAAATCCCTTAAAAGGCGCACCCCAGTTTTACCTTGGGGCCTCTGTACATGTGGAGGCCGATGAAATTGAACCTCAGCTGATGAAATTCGAGAAGAAGGTGATGGCAGGGGCTCGATTCTTCCAGACTCAAGGCATTTTTCGGGTGGAGAGTCTGAGGAGGTTCATGCCCTATGCGTCCCAGTTTGGCGTGAAGGTCCTGGCTGGAATTATTGTAATCTCCTCAGCCCGGATGGCTCGTTATATGAACGAGAAGGTACCGGGGATCACTGTGCCTGATGAGATCATCGAGGAACTTTCCAGTACAGAAAAGGGCAAAGCCCTACAGAAAGGAATAGAAATCGCCGCAAGGACCATAAGGACCATTAAGGAGGAGGGCTTGTGCTCTGGTGTTCACATTATGGCCATCGGAAACGAGAAGGTGGTCCCCGAGCTTATAGAAGCAGCTGGCCTTAATGGAAGGGCCAGATGAGAAAAGGAGGTAAGACATGGAGAAAAAGAAAATACTTATCGTGGATGACGAACCGGCTTTCGTGGAAGCCTTTAGGGTAACCTTCGAGGCCAAAGGCTACAAGGTCCTTACGGCCTCAAGCAGAAAGGAGGCCCAGGAGGCGGTACGGAGGCATGGCCCTCAGCTGGTGGTCTTGGGAACCCTTTATCCGAGAGGCGAGGCTTTTGTATTTCATAACTGGCTTAAAAAGGACCCCCATTTCCGGCACATTCCTCTTATTGTCCTCGATGCCCCTCCAGAACAGAGGGGGATGAGAGGTTGGTTGAGCATCGAAGGTATGCAACTTGAAGCTGAGGATTATATGATAAAACCGGTGGAACCTTCGGCCATTTATCCTCTGGTGAGAAACTTCTTAGAGAGGAGAGCAGAAAAAATAAGGGTCCTGGTGGTGGATGATCACACCATGGTCAGGGATGGGATCTGCGCCGTACTGAGGCTGCAGGAAGACATGGAGGTCGTAGGGGAAGCTACCAACGGAAGGGAGGCGGTGGAAAAGACCCTAACGCTCATGCCGACGGTAGTTCTTATGGACATCGTGATGCCCGTCATGAATGGTTTGGAAGCCACCAAGGAGATCCTAAAGCTCCGCCCTGAGTCCAAGATCCTGATCCTCACTCAGTACGATGAGGAAGAAAACTTGTTGGTCGCTAGGCAAGTAGGGGCTTATGGCTTCATACCTAAGAGAGCTGCCAGTTCCGCCTTACTTGAGGGAATACGGACGGTAGGAAAGGGCCAATACTATCCACCCTCTTTCGGGGAAGGTGGAGGGGCTCAAGCCATAAGAGGGAGTTTTATTTGATAATTCTCCGGTTAGGGTTTAAAGAAGCAGTAGGGAAATTCTCTTTATGCCAATTCGCCTCTGTTCCTGGTTCATTTCTTTTTTACTCTTAAAACCCCTACGAAACAGACTTTTAAAGGGGTTGACCTTGGAAGCCAATCTATGAATCAGGAAAAGACTCCTTCTCCTTCGTCATTATGTAAAGGGAAAAAGCAATTACCAAGCCTGCCACCCCGAGGAGGAAGGCAACCCTGTAGGCTTCAGGTCCTATGTGGTTACCCCCGCTCAGGCGTTCGAGAATCCACCCCAGTAGGTGCAGAAAGAATCCGCCGCCTAACATGGTGAATAGGTTGACCCCCGTCAGAGCTACTCCTGTCATCGCTCTGGGCATGAGCTCCTTAATATGGGCATACATCACGATGCCCGTCCCGGAAAAAAAGCCGAAGGAAAATAGAACCCCCGCCAAGAGGAAAGTGTTCCTGTTAGCCCACCCACTGGCCAAAACCAAAAGCGATAAAGCCATTCCTGCTAGTCCCGCCGTCACCACCTTCTTGCGTGAGGAAAGGACCCGGTCTGAGACCCAGCCGCTCAGAGGTGAGCCTGTGATGAGGCCTACGTTTAGCACCAAGAGGAGATTGCCCGTCTGTATTGCTGAAAGTCTTACAACTTCCATTAAGTATGGACCTACCCACAGTCCCTGAATGGCCACAAAGATTCCATAACGCAGGAAGGTACTCAGGGAAATAATCCAGTACTCCTTCCGAGCAATTAGCATCCTGGCTGTCTTACTGATGGAGGGAACTGTTTCCTTTCGGCTTGCGCCGTAAGGCCCCTCGCGCACCAAAGCGTAAAATAAGATAGCTATAAAGGCGGTAAACCCCCCTGTGATAGTAAAGGACCACCGCCATCCCAAGCCCTGAACTAACAGGGCCAAGGGGGTAGCGGCCACAATATTACCCAGAGTTCCAGAAGCAAGCATCAATCCGGAGAGCGTGGCAAACTCCCTCGGTGAGAACCAGGTGGTAAAAAGTTTCATGGAGCCCATGAGGTTGGCGGCCATGCCTACACCTAATAACACTCGCCCCAAGGCCGCCCCTTCCAATCTCTCAGCCCAAGCAAAGATCCACGCTCCTATGGAACCAACCATATTGAGAACCGCCATAGTGTGGCGTGCTCCTATCCTATCCAAGCACACCCCCAAAGGCAGTTGGACAAGGGCAAAAGTGTAGAAGAAGAGAGCTGTGAGAAGTCCTAGGGATTCGGCCGAGAGGCCCAGATCCCGTTGGAGCTGAGGGGCGATTATGGCATTGGAAACCCTGTAAAATTGAGAGCAGATGTACAACAAGGCACAGAGGCAGAACACTAGCCATCGGCTAGGAAAAAGATTGTTTTTCCATTTCACAGAGTCCCCCAGTCCCTCTTCACTGCAAGTAGAATTTAAAATTGCTTTAATCTAATTTACAAAAATTCGTTACTCCTCAAGCAAACTCTTTATTATGAGTTCCTTGGCACGTTTTATATCCTCTTCGGAAATATATTCCATAATGCCCTTTGGGTCACGACCCATGTCCTCATTAAGAGCCTTTTTCTTCATTCCTATATCCCTCTCAAGTACGATGCTTTTGGTGGGTTTAAAACCGGCGTTTTCCAGTATTTTCTTTGCGCATTGAGTGTTACATCCATCTACAACGATCACCTTTTGGGCTAATTTTGTTTTCTTTATTACCCCTTTAATACCCACAGGTAAAGCCGAAAGACACCCCACGCAGACCTTCTCCAGTCCCAGTTCCTTCACAACTTCAAAGCAAGCAAGGGCGCTAGTAATACCAGTATTCGAAAACCCTCCATAACATGAAAATATGACATTTTCATGGCTTACCATTTCTTGGCTTTTTTCTTCTTCCATTTTTTTTACCCCCTAAAGACCCAAAATTTTTCTAAGTTCTTCCAATGTTTCCTTATATTCCTGAGAAAAGAGAGGTTTACACTTTTCAAGTTCAAGTTTTTCATCGCCTATGTTGGCAAGCTTCCGGTAAATATCCCAAGCAAAAGCTTTACAAGTGGGTTTTCCGCACTCCTTGCAGTTCTTACCCGGGAGCAACTTTAAAATCTCTCCCGGTGAAGGAATAGGCCGTGATTCATAGGAGGGTTTTATGTTCTCCTTGTTCCTCTCCGTTTTGAGGATCTCCTTTTTAAGGCTTTCGAAAACCTCTTTAGCTTCCCTCTCATCATTGAGCTTGGTAATCGAGATCTCCTTAGGCCTTATGGTGATGACCCTACCATCCCTCTTTAGCACGAGTATCTTTGCCTGATGATTGTATTGGAACCCTTTAAGGCTCGTGTTTAAATAAGGAAGGAGCTCACTCAGGTCCTCATTAAGCTCGAAAATAGCATTTACCTTCTCACTAGAAGGATTACACTCAGGAGAAACGAGTCGAAGTCTATATTCCTCCAATTTCATTTGAGCCACTGCTTTATCTCCTCAAGCGAAGGAACCATTCCTGCGGACTTAACCTCCCCATCGATCACAAGGGCAGGAGTTATAAAAACCCCATAACTTGCAAATACGTTAACATCACTCACCTTCTTCACTTCAGCCTCAATTCCTAACTCCTCTACTGCCTTTTTTGCTCGAGCCTCGAGCTCGTTACATTTGGGTCAACCCTTTCCTAAGATCTCAATCTTCCTCATAGTTCACCTCCTAAAAGATGTAATTTCCCGCAAACCATCCGGCAAAGGTCCCAAGACACATTATCAAGAAAACATAGACAAGAGCCTTTCTTAGCCCAAAGACCTTAATAATCGCGAGAATATTGGGCAGACTCATGCCAGGACCCGTTAAAAGAAGAGCAAGACCCGGACCTTTTCCCATCCCGAGTTCAAGCATTTTATGAACAAATGGAGCTTCGGTCATCGTGGCAAAATACATCAATTGACCTATTACGGTGGCAAACCAAGAGGAAAAAACCGAGGTTCCTC